>CAYNCU010000037.1:0-23894 GCA_964395765.1 uncultured Roseivirgaceae bacterium
CGGACCGCTTTCCATCGAAGACGGACGGTCTGCATTAATGTAAAAACCGTTTCAGGAATAGAACCAAATCGGTCATTTAATTCGGTCTTGAATTGATTTAATTCTTCTTCGTTTTTAATACTATCCAGCCGGCCATAGAGATTTAATCTTTCGCTGATATTCGTCACGTAGTTTTCAGGGATCAGCATTTCGATATCGGTTTCAATAACGCAATCCTGGGTTAAGAGTTCTGCTTTTTTGGAAAGATCCACTTCAAAAAGATCCCGGTATTCATTTTCCTTTAATTCATTAATAGCTTCATCCAGGATCTGGTGATAGGTATCAAAACCGAGATCATTTATAAATCCGCTTTGTTCTGCGCCGAGCAAATTACCGGACCCGCGGATGTCAAGGTCGCGCATGGCCACTTTAAAGCCGTCACCCAACTCGGAAAATTCTTCCAGGGTGATCAGCCGTTTCCTTGCTTCCGAACTTAAATGACTGACCGGAGGAGTCAGAAGAAAACAGTAAGCTTTTTTATTGGTCCTGCCGACCCGTCCCCTCATCTGATGAAGGTCGGAAAGTCCGAAAGTATGGGCCCGATTGATAACAATCGTATTAGCGTTGGGGATATCAAGACCGGATTCGATAATATTGGTAGATACCAGGACATCGGATTGTCCTTCAATAAATTTCAACATTATTCTTTCCAGCTTATCGCCTTTCATCTGTCCGTGCGCAACGGATACCCTTGCATCCGGCACGAGTTTAATGATGATATTGGCAACTTCCTCGATATCTGTAATCCGGTTATGCACGAAAAATACCTGTCCTCCCCTGCGAAGTTCAAAACGAATGGCATCCCTGATCAATGCTTCATTGAAAGTATGGATTTCGGTTGTTACAGGCTGCCTGTTTGGGGGTGGTGTAGCGATTATACTAAGATCCCTGGCGCCAAGTAAGGAGAACTGGAGTGTTCTCGGGATTGGAGTTGCCGTCAGTGTAAGCGTATCAACATTGATCTTAAGCTGTTTTAGTTTTTCTTTCATACTGACACCGAATTTTTGTTCCTCATCGACAATAAGTAATCCCAGGTTCTTGAATTTGATTTTTTTGTTAGTCAACCGGTGTGTTCCGATAATGATGTCAGTTTTTCCCCGGAGTAGGTTATCGGCTATTGTTTTAAGTGAGGAAGCCGATCGAAAACGGCTTAGATATTCTATGTTGACCGGAAATTCCAATAATCTTTCTTTAAAAGTCCGGAAGTGTTGAAAGGCAAGGATAGTAGTGGGAACAAGAACGGCCACCTGTTTGGAATCGCATACAGCCTTAAAAGCAGCGCGAATAGCAATTTCTGTTTTTCCAAATCCTACATCTCCGCAAATGAGCCGATCCATCGGAAAAGATTTTTCCATATCCTTTTTCACCACAGAAGTAGTGGTCGCCTGGTCCGGGGTGTCCTCATACATAAAGGAAGATTCAAGTTCAGCCTGTAAAAATCCATCCTTGCTGAATGCAAATCCCGGTGAGGTTTTTCTCTTCGCATATAATTTAATGAGGTCTTCGGCAATATCCTTTACTTTTTTCTTTACGGATCTTTTCTTTTGTTCCCAGTCACCGCTTCCCAGTTTGTTCATGACCGGAGGTTTACCCTCCTTTCCCGTGTATTTGGCGATTTTATGAAGGGATTGGACATTAACATATAAAAGATCATCGTCTTTATAAATTATACGAAGTGCCTCCTGCTGTTTTCCATCCACCTGAATTTTATCAAGGCCTACGAACCTTCCAATTCCATAATCGATATGGGTAATATAATCGCCGGGTTGCAATGTCTTTAATTCCCGGAGTGTAAGCGCTTTTGATTTCGTAAAAAATGGTTTGCTCTTGTAATGATGATAGCGATCGAAGATCTGGTGATCCGTAAATAAAACTACCTTAAGCTGATGGTCAATAAAGCCGGAACGAAATGCCGCTCTCACCGCTTCGAATTTAATATCCGGATTAATCTCACTGAAGATGGAATACAACCGTTCGAGCTGGTTTTCGGATTCTGAAGAAATATAGCACCGGTATTCTTTTAAATGGTATTCAAGCAATTTTTCACCCAGCATTCCGAAATTTTTATTAAACGAGGGCTGGGAGCCTGAAGAAAAAGTAATCAATTCGGCATCCTTAAAAAAGGACCGGTTCCCCAATTCGATGATTGAAAAAGTTTTAAGAATATTTTCAAAGGATTCCGGAGATTCATAAATTTTTCCTGGTTCCATTACTATCTTCGTTTTCCCTCCTAAATTCAACAGGTTGTTATATTCCTCCGAAATCTTCTCGAAATATTTACCAATTACTTCGGTGGTAGACCGAAAATCCTTTATCCAGACAGCTGTATCATCCGGTAAAAAAGAAAGAAAGGACTCCCTGGTTTCATCCTGAAGATTGGACTGAATATTGGGAATGAGATGAATTTCATCCAATGTTTTTACTGAAAGCTGTGTTTCCGGGTCGAAGGTTCTTATGCTATCCAGTGTATTACCGGAAAGTTCAATACGGTAAGGATATTCATTCGCATAAGAAAATATGTCTATGATCCCGCCACGAATGCTGAACTGGCCTGCCTCAAAAACAAAATCCGTCTTATCAAAATTGTAATGCTGAAGCTGATCCACCAGGTTATCAATGGCAACAGATTCACCTTTTGTGAGACTTAAGGTATTTCTGGTGAGGGAGCGTTTATTAATGACTTTTTCGGTGAGTGCTTCAGGGTAGGTAACGATTATTTCACCTTTTAAATTTTTATGATTTATGCGGTTAAGAATTTCAGCTCGCGTAAGGACATTGGCATTTTCAATTTCATGAAACTCATAAGGTCTTTTATAAGAACCGGGGAACAGATGGATATCCCTGCCCGGGAAAAAATATTCAAGATCATTAACGAAATAAGATGCTTCTTCCTTATCCCGGGTGATAATCAGGAAATTCTGGTTATACTGTTCATAAACCGCTGCAATCAGTACCGCGTCTAAGCTTCCGTAAATTCCTTTTAAATGAAGCCTTGCAGCTTTCGATCGGATTCTTTCGGAAACAGTACGGATAATACTGTCAGTTGTATACAGATGTAGAAAGTCACGCGGATTCAATATACATTATCTTATAACCGCAAAATTACTTACATAATTATAATGATGCGCCACCTGGAAATTTTCATTCTGCCAAAATTCTTGTCAGATTGCTTGATAAAGAATAAAAGAACCTGGTTTAAAAGGCGGTTAGGTCAGGAAGGACGCCAGATGAAAACGAAAGATATGAAAAAATCAGCTCAACTAATTCTTATAATATTTGTAAAAGACCTTTTCAATTTCTTCAATGGCAATGATATGCCTGGGTGTTTCTACCGCAAGT
Source organism: uncultured Roseivirgaceae bacterium (assembly GCA_964395765.1). Taxonomy (GTDB): domain Bacteria; phylum Bacteroidota; class Bacteroidia; order Cytophagales; family Cyclobacteriaceae; genus DATDPY01. Next base: position 3,379 of record CAYNCU010000037.1, read on the forward strand.
TCAAGGATTTCCCGGATAGCTTCTGGTTTCAAATTCATTTTAATTCCAAGATCCATACAAAAATCCATTTCACTTTCTGAAATAATCCTGTCAATTCCCATTAATAGAATGATCCTGTGATACTGCATTATGAGCTGGTACATATTATGGGGAGGAGTAAAAACGATATCATCGTTTTTTATACGGATTTTATCAAGGTCCTCCCTGCTGACGCCAAGCCTGTCGGCAACAGAATTGATAAAATGAATCTCATTTAATGACTCCTGCCCGTCTACCCTCGATAATTTAATCAAATCATTGAGGTGGCTTATTTTTTCCTGGTACAGATCGTCCATAACTGATATAAATTTACGTATACACTAAATAAAATCAGGGAAGCCGGGGAAAATTATTAAGAAATTATGAAGTTATAAATTGATTATGAATATATTTTTACCTCCATGAAATTGAATGAGTGAAAATGGAAGGAAAGTCATATGATGTTATAGTCGTGGGCGGGGGCCCCGTGGGGCTCGCCTGTGCCATAGAGGTTACCAAAACTGACTTAAAAGCCGTGGTGCTCGAAAAAGGTTCGTTGACTGAATCGATTCGGAGGTATCCTCACCAAATGACATTTTTTTCCACGGCAGATAATATTGCTATCGGGGATGTACCGTTTACCATCAATAAGCCCAAGGCGACAAGGGAAGAAGCGCTGAATTATTATCGTAAAGTGGTTGAAGTTTGGAAAATACCGGTTAAACTGTATGACCGGGTTACTTCAGTAACTAAAAAAAATGACCAATTCATAGTCACAACGGAAAGTGGGGAGATATATCAATCTAAATTCTGTATACTATCCACCGGTTATTTCGATATTCCTCGAAAACTGAATATCCGTGGAGAGGATCTTGAGCATGTAAGTCATTATTATGATGAACCTTATCGTTATGCCCATAAAAAGGTAATTATTGCCGGAGGAGGCAATTCAGCTATAGAAACAGCGCTTGATTTATTTCGTCATGGAGTTGACGTTACCCTGGTAATAAGAAACGATTCCCTAAAACCAACTGCTAAATACTGGTTATTGCCGGATATTACCAATCGAATAAAAAGTGGTGATATTAAGGCATTATTCAATCATGAACTTAAATCCATTGAAAAAGGAAAAGTTAAAGTAAAAGATAAGGCAAATGATAAAAGCTATACTATCGAAGCGGATTTCGTGCTGATATTAACCGGATATTTACCGGACCTTGCCTTTCTAAAAGACTGCGGGATCCAGATTGATCAGCATTCATCTTCTCCCAGCTATAACACCAACAGCTATGAAACCAATATTGAAAATTTATATGTTGCGGGAACAGTAATTGCGGGTATCCATACAGAAAAAGTATTCATTGAAAACGGCCGCGAGCACGCCCAACTGATTGCGTCCGATATACAGAAAAAATCAAAGAAAGTTTTTTAAGCGGAGAGATATTTCCTTGTTTACCGGGACTTTGATTTTCATACTGAATGCCTTCACCCTGATATTCCCTTTATATTTTAATTGAATTCCGTTGCCTAGCAATAAACCGACTGCATTCTTTTTTAAAAAATTCTCAACCTGATTATGATTTAATTTAACAACAAGGGGTATTGAAAATTCCTTTTCCGGTGTAAGGGTCAGATTGTATTCATTATTAATCCTGGTGAATAACTGGTCATTTATAAAAACGTCAATATCGGCGCTCCTGAGAACTATCTTTGATTTATTGGGATTATAAAATAAACCGTTTCCGGTAATGGTTATTAAAGTATCTATTGTATCGACGGAAAGGTCCGTAATATTTTTAAATTCAGGAGCCTGAATTTTTGAACAGGCGTTGAAAATCAATAGTAAAAATATTACATAAAATGCTCTTCGTTTCATAAATCGCATAACTATAATGTATGCCATTCAGCCGCTATACAGCCCCATAATTGATGCAGGGCCCGATTATATTTGAGATTGTCATAAATAACGGGAATAAGGGTCTCACCCGAATCGGAAACCAAACCATATTTATTATTTCTAATGGCAATAAACGTACCGTTTTGTACCAGTTCAAGTTTATCAAATCTGGGTATTATTGAAAGATTTCCGCTATTGTTCATAAAGCCGTAAAGGCCATCTTTCTTACATAAGAAACCGATATTTCCAACAGGTGTTATATCATCGTAATCCATTTCCAGGACAGTTTTCCCCGATTGGTCGATTACACCGTATTTGTTGCCTTTAGCAACAATAATCAATTTATTACTATGATTTTCTACGCGGTCATAAAAGGGCTGAATGATAAGTTGTTCTGCTTTGTTCACAAATCCCCACTGGCCCAGCAATTTAACAGATACAATTCCGTTTAAAAAATCTCCCGCGTCTTCATACCGGTTAGCAATTCTTAATTTTCCATCGTTGTCAATAAAGCCGTAGTCATGGTCAATGATCACTTTAAAAAACCCTTCTGAATAGGAAATAATAGTGTCGAGGTCAGCAATATTACTAAAGAGGATCCTGCCCTTTTTATTCAAGGCGCCCCAGCCGTTTGGATTCCGATAAATAAAAATCGAATCGCCGGATAAGGCATCAATATGGTAACAAACAGGATAAAGAATTCTTTTAAAATGGGAATCCAATAATCCGTAAAAATTGGAGGAATCCCTGTCCAGATAAAAATCAGCAAAAGGTTTTACGATATCATCTGAATGATATATTGTGTCACCAAGAATGTTAATGACCGTACTTCCCCTGTAATCGCTTACGATAATTCTTTGATCCGGTAACAGATCGATCTGGTATTTACCGGGATAAACAAGCCAGTTATTCTTCCAAAGCAGGCCGGATTCATTATGAAAGTTTACTTTGAGCAATCCATTGACATAATCCTGTATGGAATCGTAAATACAATTGATTTTTTCGGTACCGTCGCCATACACGATTCCCCAATAACCTTTTCTTCGTGTAAGAAGATAAGCCTTACTGGCTGGAAAAAACTTTTCAAAAGGCCCGTAATTAATTATTTCGCCCCAGTGATTTCCAATTATCCAGCCGGCATCAGCCCCTTCTTTTTTCTTCAGTAAGACGTACCCCGGATAGCTGATTATAGAATCATAAATAAATGGATACAATTGCATTCCTGTTGAATCGATCAAGCCGTATTTACTTCTTTCTTTTGCAATTATTTCATTATTGATAAACTGTTCCCGATGGAGGTTATTATAAGACCTTGAAATATTGTATGATGAATCGATAAAATTCAGCGCTTTGTTGGCAAAACTGATGAGTTTGTTTTGGCGCAGTACAATAATACTGTCGCAATGGATCCTTAAGGAATCATTATTATTATCAATCAAGCGCCATTCGTTGAAAGGAAGGTAAGTAAGCCTACCATTATCATCAATCTTAATCCGTTTATTTTCCGGGGGAAGAACAACCTTCCCGGAAGCATCAATAACACCCAGCTTGCCATATCGCTTTATCGTGGCGTAACCATGAACAAATGATCCGATCGAATCAATGGCATATTTGGTTATTAAATTCCCATTGCCATTATAGATCAGTATATTATCCGAATTATCCGACAAAGCGAAAAGGTTATGACCGATACAGGAACAATTTTTATAATTAACAGGGATGGTAATTTTTCCTTTGCTGTTGATTACTCCGTATTTTACCTCTGTGTATTTCCTGGTACCCGCAATAAAATAATCATCTGCCATCTGAAGGAAATTATATATAAAGCCGGAAATGCTTTTACCGTCATAATCGACCAGGCCCAGCACATAAGATAAATTATACTGATCGGGAATCCCTGCAATACATACTTCATTACCGGCGGGGATCAGTGATAAGAAGGTTGAAGATGTGAGTTTTTCATTTTTCAGGTTCAGGATGCCCCATTTGCCGTTTTCTTTATACCCGATTCGTTCATGATAAACCGTCGCCTTTCCGGATGACCAGCCAAGGTCATCGTATGAGGGAGGAATAATCATTTTTCCGTTCAGATCCAGCAAGCCTTTCTTATTATTTTTTTCAATTACGGTATACTTTGGAGCTGTATCGCGCGCCGGAATGAAGGAAAGGAAAATTCCCGTAAGCAATAATATGATAAGAAAGTTTTTCAAAATTTTACGGCCACAAAGGTATCCAATAAATCAATTTAAATCGAAGGAATAAAGAAAGGTAACGTATTAATCATAATTCGTATTTCGTTATAATAATCGGGTAAAACGCAATGAGCAGAAAATCAATTATTTCAATTTCATATATAACTTTTTAACGAGCTAAATCGTATCTAGAATAGATGAAAGTGCAGTCATGGATAAATTTAAAATTAATTTCGTTTGCAACAAGGAGCCCGATAATACATTAAGGATTTCGGGATTCAAGATTGGTGAGGTTTATTCGGGAAGAAGTTTCAACGGATTATTTGAGATCTCACCCCGGTGGGGCAGTGACGATCCGACCAGGATATTGACAAAAAAAACATTCAGTGAATTTTTTGAAATTATTGAAAAGGACCTTATTCCTTAAAATATACCCGTTTTACCCGCTCACTGATATTGGTCAAAATTTCATAAGGAATTGTATTTATTGAATTGGCAAGGGAAGAAATCGAATTTTCTTTTCCAAATATAATAACTTCATCTCCTTCCTGAACATCAATTCCGGTGACATCAATCATAGTCATGTCCATGCAAACGTTTCCGATAACCGGAGCCAGGGAACCTTTAACATAAACGCGGCCTTTTCCATTACTGAAAGCACGGCTGAAACCGTCGGCATACCCGCCGGCAAGAGTTGCAATTTTACTGGGCTGAATTACTTTTCCACTTCTTCCATAACCAACTGTTTCTCCGGGTGTAAGGGACCTGACCTGGGAGATTATAGTTTTCAAGGTACTAACCGGTTTCAATTTCAGGTCTTCTATATTTCCGGGTCCGAGTCCATATAACCCGATACCCAGCCGGACCATATCAAAATGATATTCAGGGAAACGAAGAATCGCAGCCGAATTTGCAATATGCCGGATGGCATTAATGGCTAAACCGCTTCGAATCCTTTCGTTCAATTCGAGAAATAATTCAGCTTGATCCCGCGTAAAATCATCCTGGTCCGGATCATCGGCAGCAGCCAGGTGACTGAATATACTTTTGATAATAATATTTTTATATTTCCTTAAAGAGGATATCAATTCACTGATGTTATCGGGATTGATTCCTAACCGGTGCATCCCGGTATCCAATTTAAGATGAATGTTAACGGGATGTTGTTTGGCTGGAATGAATTCGGCCAATTGATCTAAAAGTGATAAACTATAAATCTCCGGTTCCAGCCTGAATTCTACAATTTTATCAAAACTTTCAGGCGTCGGATTCATAATCATTATAGGCATTCCGATCCCGTTTTTTCTGAGAAACACTCCTTCATCGGCGAAAGCCACTCCAAGGTAGTCGGCACGGTAATACTGCATTAAGTTTGCAATTTCAAGACTTCCGTTCCCGTAAGCCAGGGCTTTCACCATGATCATAATTTTAGTGTCGGGTTTAAGTCTTGACCGGAAAAAATTAAAATTATAGATAACCGAATCAAGATCAATTTCCAGCGTGGTTCCATGAACCTTTTCAACAAGGCCGGATATAATTTTTTCAAATTCAAAAGGTCTGGCCCCTTTTACAAGTATTATTTCATTCTGATAGTCATCGGGATGAAAATTTATGAAATAACTTTTAACATCCGGATAATGAAGAAATTTACCGGTAATTAAATTATTTAAAAGAATTACTGATTTTCCGATACCGATTACCTTATGTACTTTATATTGATCGATTAACTGGGCGGTTTTTTTGTATAAAACCTCATCCGGCAATCCAGTTTGTAAAACATCAGAAAGTATCAGCGTTTTTTTATCCCTATTACTCTGATTTTCCATAAAATTTAATCCGATTTCAAGGCTAATCAGGTCGTTATTATAGGAGTCGTCGATGATGTAACAATTGTTGATTCCCCTTTTCAGTTCAAGGCGCATGGAAACTCTTGATAATTCGCTGATCCCTTCCTGGATCAAGGCAGGATCCCAGTTAAAGTGTAACAGCAGTACGATGCAATGCGTAATATTTTCGAGGGAAGCTTTATCGGTGATGTGAAATGAAAAGCTGAATTTATTTTCATCCCTATGGCATACAATTTTTACGAGCTCAGGTGAATTGAATTCATAGTGGATGATATAATCCGCATTTTTATGCCCCCAGGTTAATAGTCTGGTTTCCGGAAGATTACTTTCAGCAAGATTCCGGATATTTTCGTGATCCGCACAAATAACGAGCAGTCTGGAGTCCCGGAATAATTTAAGTTTCTCATTAATTTTTTCATTCGGGGATTGAAATCCCTCGTCATGAGCGGTTCCGATATTGGTAAATATTCCGAATTCAGGTTTTAAAATTTCGTATAGATTTTCCATTTCCCCGATTCGTGAAATACCGGCTTCGAAAATTCCGTATTCATGATTCTCATTTATTTGCCATACCGACAAAGGCACGCCGATCTGTGAATTATAACTCTTCGGACTTTTAATGACATTGTATTTCCATGATAACAGCTGGCTCAGCCACTCTTTCACAATGGTCTTTCCGTTGCTCCCGGTAATCCCGATAATTTTTAAATTGAACTGATCACGGTGAAATTCACCAATTTTCTGCAAAGCACGAATCGAACTTTTTACCGATAGAAAATTGGCCCCGGGATATTGTTTTGAATTACCTTGTTTCTCTACAATGAATTGTCGGATTCCATTTTGATATAATTCATCAATAAAACCATGGCCATCATTGAACCTTCCCTGCATCGCAAAAAATAATGAGGTCTCATGAAAAATCGTTTTACGGCTGTCGGTTGCAAGAAAGGCAACCGGTGCCTTACATTCGTGTTGTAAAACTTTCCCTCCTGTAATCCTGGCGACTTCTTGAAACGTTAACATTTTCAATAATCAGGCTTTGAAAATTTAATATGATTTTACGCTCGTTTATTTAAATCTGAATGGATAAACTAATCAATTTGCAAAAATACAGGCTTTCGGATGAAATTAATCAAATTTTCAAAGTGAGAAGAGACTACCCATCAAAGTCAAAATTCCAGATTTTGTAGCCATAGCAACGGTATTTTCATGCCTCATTGTGTACTGACATTTACAATGCAAATCACCGGTTTTACTCTTTAATGGCACCATAAAGTTATGAATTCAAAGAAAAAAGGCATTTGGACAATAGTGAATTAACAGGGTATATTTGGTATTCCAGGTATTTTTGAAACATTATCCGGAAAATAAACGTTTTATCAAAGGTTAATCCACAACAAACATGTTTTTTAAATGGGTAAAAATTTACTTAGAGCAGCTTTAGTATTTTTGATTATTTTTATTGCGAGTGTATCAATTAGAGGTAATTGGGAAAAAGGAAAGGCGATAAAGGATCAATTAGTTATTAAGGGAAATCTTAATGACAGCTCCCTGATTAATACAAAATCCCTGAAACATTATGCTTCTTCCGATGTCCATGAGTTTGACAATAAGGATAACAAACAATCCCCGACTTCATTAAATTCAGTCAATCTGATCATTTATATGATTTACCGGGTGACGAATAAATCCTTACGGTAGGGGCATTACTAAAATTCAGGAATGGAGTTATTATTCAATGAACTTTTTAAGATCATTGATATTTATTTTTGATTCATAAAGGGCTTTTCCGAAAATTACCGCATAAACCCCCAGTTCCTGCAGACGAGTGATATCGGCTCCGGAACGTACCCCTCCCGCGGCAACGATATTTGCATTCGGAAAAAGCTCAACCAGTTTTTTATATAAATCAAAATTAGGCCCTGCGGTTACACCTTCCCTTGATACATCGGTAACCTTGACGTATTTAAGGCTTCTGTTATAATAATATTCAATGTGTTCGAAAAGGTCTATATCGGTTTGCCGTTGCCAGCCGCTGATCACCACTTTATTATCAATTTCATCGGCTGATAAGCTCACTTTTTCCCTTCCGTACGAAAACAACCATTGGGTAAAAAGTTCCCTGTCTTTTACAGGAACTGTGGCAACGGAAATGAAAGATGCCCCGCATTCAAAAACTTTCAGGATGTCGCCATCCGTTCTTAAACCACCGGCAAAGGCTATTTTAAGATCAGTGTGACCTTTAATTGCTTCAATGACATGAAATGCTTCCGGGCTCCCTTTTATTGCACCGTCCAGGTCCACGAGATGGATCATTTCAATTCCGATATCCGCAAAAAAGCGCGACAGGTGAACGGGATCATCCTCATATATCTTTTCACGGAGGTAATCCCCATTGGCCATGCGGACTACCTTACCCTTGGAAACACTGATAAGAGGGATAAGCTTGATCATGTAAAAAAATTCTATATAAAGATAAGATGATGGAATATAATTTTATATGATCCGGGTGAAAAAGTATATTGATTTGATAATTTTTTTAATGGCAGTAAAATATTACCCGTGCCGGCGGCTAAACCATAAAATAACGTTTACAGGAATAGAAATAGGTAAGAATATTTAAAGAATAATAATATTCAGATCAGGCTTTTTCAATTAATTTAAATCCTTCCCCGTGTACGGTGAGGATATTGAGCCGTTCGTCATTTTTTAAATATTTACGCAGCTTGGTTATGTAAACATCCATAGATCGGGCATTAAAGTAGCTGTCATCACCCCATATTATTTTCAATGCCGCACTCCGGTTCAGGGTTTTGTTTTTATTCTGGCAAAGTAATTTTAACAGATGCGCTTCTTTTGTTGTCAGTTTCAGATTTTCCTGGTCGGTCGCAAGGGTTTGATCATTAAAATTAAACACTGTATTTCCTATATGAAATGAATTGATTTCCTCTGCATCCTGCGGGGAAGAACGACGTAAAACCGCGGTGATACGCAACAGTAATTCTTCCATACTGAATGGCTTGGTTATATAGTCATCCGCGCCTATCCTGAATCCTTCAATGGCGTCGTCCTTTAGGGTTTTCGCAGTAAGAAAGATGATGGGAAGGTTTTTATCAATGGACCTGATTTCCTTGGCCAGTGTAAATCCGTCCTTTTTCGGCATCATAATATCCAGCAGGCAAAGATCAAATTGCTTTGTCATATACATGGAAAGGCCTTCCTCACCATCGCCGCATAATACAGGTTCGTAACCCTTTAGCTGTAAATATTCCGCTAAAATCTGACCCAGATTCGGATCGTCCTCAACTAATAGTATTCTATTCATTATTTAATGGAAAAGAAAGTTCAAAGGTGCTTCCCTTACCGGGTTGACTTCTAACATCGATACTTGCCCCAAGGGCCATGGTCATGGTTTTAACATAGGATAATCCAAGTCCGAATCCTTTTACATCGTGAATATTTCCAGTCGGGACCCTGTAAAATTTTTCAAATATTTTGTTTAAAACTTCTTTCGACATCCCAATCCCTTTATCTGAAATGCTGATAATAAGATGGTTGTTAAAGTTAGCGGTATCAATGTTTATTTCCGGTTTGTCGGGGGAATATTTATTGGCATTGTCCAACAGGTTATTAAGAATATTCGATAGATGCATTACATCCGTTTCCATTACATGATTCGCCGCTTTAAGCGATTTTGTAACTATTCCACCCCGCTTTTCAATCAATATTGTGAAGTTATCGAGAACTGCATTTATTACTTCATTAACGTCTGTATTTTCAAGTTTTAGCTTGTATTCCTGCCGGTCTAGTTTTGCCATCTGAAGGACTTTTTCGACCTGCCAACCCAGGCGGTCATTTTCATTTTTTATTACATCAACATAACGATGAAAGAAAATATTATTTTTATGAATATCGGGATCCTGTAAGGCTTCACAAGCCAGTGAAACGGTGGCAATAGGAGTTTTAAATTCATGTGTCATATTATTGATGAAATCATTTTTTATATCAGACACCTTTTTTTGCCTGATAATGGTCATCAATGCATAATAAAAGGAAAATACTATCAGCAGGACGAGCAAAATGGAAGATGAAAGTGAAAACCATATTTGTTTGAGAAGGAAGCCCGTTTGGGAGGGAAAATGCAGGGAAAGAAACTGGGATGACGGGAAAATATCATTCGGTCGAAGACGAATATAAAAATCTGAATTGAACAAATCCTGCCCATTGCCCTCTTTTAGATTGGTCAACACTACTCTGCGTGCGTTTTTATCAACAATTCCGTATTCATAATTAAGATTGATCCCGCGTCTTTCCAGTTCAGATTTAATTATCTTATTTAGATTATCAGTATTAATCCGCAAGGTTGGATCTTGCTGCGTAGAAAAAAACTGGCTTACAATATTTGATACCATTTGAGATCTTTGGGCCATTTTCCGGAATTCATTATTGATCTGAGTCTGAAAATCATTGAGCGAATCCCAGAAACTAAACGGAGAAGTGGTAAAGAAAGGATCTATATCATCATAGGAACCGTGACCGGAAAGATTATCAATATCATAAGATACTTTTATTTTGTGACCGCCCATCATAACCGAATCTTCGATCCTGTAATGTCTGCCGGTATAGGCAGCATTATTTTCCTGAGCGTCGGATTGCATAAGAATATCCTGGATCTTCGGCAGCAGGTTCATCACCGTATCAAAATTACCGGTTATGACAACCCTGTTCTGATCAAGGACAGTATCAAAATGGCTGGATATGTAAGAATAAATCTCCTGTCGTTCGAGCCTGGTAACGATGCCGTTCAAGGCATCATATACAAGGTGATGGAATTTTTTGTCGTTAAGCTTTATGGAATTATTGATCCAGTATAACTGAAGGCTGATCAAACCTACCATAGCGATGGCCATAAGGATAACAATAAGCCGTATAGTGCCCTTTTTCATAATGTAAAATTACGTACCGAAAGGATTGGTGATTCACATTTAACCTTTTTTAACAGGATATTCATGGGTTGAGAAAGCCGAAAATCAGCAATATTTTCGCAGTTGTAAAGTCCTCATATAGTTAAATTTAAGCACTTCATATGATATCTTTGATAATTAAACAATGTGATTATGGAATTTACTGACGGAAAGTATAAAATTCAAGGCCTGGATCTGACCAAAATCAGTGAAGAATTTGGTACTCCTCTTTATTTATATGATGCTTCCACAATAGAATCACAGGCATTAAAAATGCAGAATGCCTTTAAAGATCTTGATCTCAGAATAAATTTTGCCGTCAAGGCTTTATCCAACATATCCATATTAAAACTGATGAAAAAACTGGGCACATCTCTCGATGTTGTGTCCATCGAGGAAGCCTATCTCGGTTTAAGAGCAGGCTTTACACCTGAAGAAATATTATATACACCCAATAGTGTATCGTTTTCGGAAATCAAAAAAGCTGTTGAACTGGGTGTAATGATCAATATTGACAATATTTCAATACTCGAACAATTCGGGCATGAATATCATGATTCCATACCTATCTGCATCAGGATCAACCCGCATATCATGGCCGGCGGGAATGTAAATATTTCGACAGGACATATAGATTCAAAATTTGGGATATCCATTATGCAGCTCAGGCATGTTGAAAGAGTCATTAAAACCAATAGCATGCGTATTACAGGACTACACATGCATACCGGATCGGATATTCTTGATCCAGAGGCCTTTTTACAAGCCATTAACATTTTGTTCGATGTCGCAAAACAGTTTAAAGATCTTGAATTTATTGATCTCGGAAGTGGATTTAAAGTGGCCTACAGAGAAGGAGATGTAACCACCGATATTGATGACCTTGGTAAAAAACTCACCGTCGTATTCAATAATTTTTGCCAGGAATACGGGCGGAAAATATCGGTTTGGTTTGAACCCGGAAAATTTCTTGTCAGTGAAGCAGGGATCCTGCTGGTAAGGGCAAATGTTATAAAAACCACTCCGGCCACGGTTTTTATTGGAGTCAATTCAGGGATGAACCACCTGATCAGGCCTATGATGTATAATGCTTATCATGATATTATCAATTTGTCAAACCCGGGAGGAACCCAGAGGATCTATTCGATTGTCGGATACATCTGTGAAACAGATACGCTGGGCGCCGACCGGAAACTCAATGAGGTGAAGGAAGGAGACATCCTGGCCATTAAAAATGCGGGTGCCTATGGATTCAGTATGTCCAGTAATTATAATTCACGGCTCAGACCTGCAGAGGTGATGATCATAAACGGCGAGGCTAAACTTATCCGCAAGGCTGAAACACTGGACGACCTTACCAGAAATATGGTAGAAATTGAATTATAAAGTCTATTGAAGAAAATTTATATCGGTTCAGCGAATCCCGTTAAGCTTGAGTGCACCCGGAATGCCTTTGCTACTGTTTTCCCCGATAATGAATTTGAATTTTCGGGTATTCCCGTAAAATCAGGGGTGAATACCCAGCCGATAGGAGAAGAGGAAACGTTGAAAGGGGCATTAAACAGGGTTGAAGAATTGATTAACCGTTTTCCGGATGCAACTTTTTGGATTGGAATCGAAGGCGGTATAGATATAATCGAAGGCCACATGTATGCTTTCGCCTGGGTGGTCATCAAAAACAAGAATAAAACCGGTAAAGCAAGATCGGCCACTTTTGAATTACCGGATGTCTTAGGAAAACGGGTTGAGAATGGAATGGAATTAGGCGACGCGGACGACGCCTATTTTAAAAGAAGCAATTCAAAACATAAAGACGGGACGGTAGGCAAATTGACTCATGGCAGGATCGATAGAATTGAATTCTATAAGCATGCTTTAATACTTGCCCTGATACCATTTACGAATCCTGATTTATTTTAATCCGCCCTCGGGTTCCTCTTCGGTGAAAGAGAAGGCTGTGGTATAGTTACCCGGAGCTCTGCGCCGGAAATTTAGGTCCAGGCTTGCCCTTAGATTAAATTCCTTTTATTTAAAATAAAAACAATCCGGCATGTTTAAGCCGGATTGTTTTCTATTGGAAAGGAATGATTAAAGATTCATAAAATAATATACATTTCCTTCGGGAGTTACTTGTAAAATTATTTTATGTTTTTTCTTCGCCAGTTCTATAAAATAATTATTAGCACTGGCAAACTGATTGGTATATTGCATTAACCCGGTGTTATCCATTTGGTCATCTTTAAAATAGATTACCGGACCGATTTGATAATTTTTATATTCATGTTTAATTTCCTTTTGCGTATCTACCGGTAAATCTTTAAAGGTCTTCAATGTTGTCGTTCCAACCAGGTCTGCACTGCCGTCAAAAAACGCAGTAATATTGCGGCCGTTTTTAGTAAAAGTAGCTTCGTCAAAATTCGGTGACTTCTTCCAGGATAAATTGGAAACTTTTCCGAATTCATCAAAAAACTCATCTTTACTTAGTTCGCTCACATCGCTGCTTCTTACCGACACGCTTGATATGGCATTCTTTTTCATTGGTTCTTTTTTAATTTCACGTGCCTTAGCTTTCCCGGTGTTTCCAACTCCACGGGCTTGTGACGGAATCACAGCTATCGCCAGTAATCCCGTCAGTGAAATGATTATTAACTTTTTCATAAATATGTATTTTAATATTATAAATAAGTTACCAAAGGAAAGCGGTAATATTGAAAAATAAAATCACTTAACATTATTTAACCAGCTGATAGTCTGGTGGTTATATGGGATACACGTATCGCTAACGTATATATTTTATTAACGAATACCGGTGCGTTGGAGTTTAAGGAGAAATATTAAAAACAATGATAAACTTTGTTAAATAAAAAGTTTAAATGTTAAATCCTTAACACTTCAAAAATGAGGTGAAAGCAGGAGAATAGAATTTCATAATATTATTTTTAAACCCAGGACAAACAGGAACCTGCAATGATAGACCGGAAAAATCAATCTTTTAAGGTAAACACAGATGAATTATATTGATGCAGCGGAATTTTTAAGCCTTTCGAAAAATTTACAGGTTGTCGATGTTCGGTCACCCGGTGAATATCTTCATGGCCATATAACTAAGGCTTCCAATATACCCTTGTTCGATGATAAGGAAAGAGCACAGGTTGGCATAATTTATAATCTATCAGGCCGGGCAATGGCTGAGAAAAAAGGTTATGAAATTGCCGAACCTAAAAAATTATCCATGATCGAGGAAGCATTCAAAATAGCGAAGAATAATAAATTACTGGTTCATTGCTGGAGAGGCGGAATGAGAAGTGAAAAAATGGCTGAATTATTTGAGGCAAACGGAATACCATGTCATGTATTGAAGGGAGGTTATAAAGCCTACAGGAAAAAATTATTCAATGACTTTGAAAAGGTCAATAATCTGGTTGTAATATACGGGCCTACCGGTTCAGGTAAAACGAAAATACTGAATGCGTTGAGCCGACTCGGTGAACAGGTTATAGACCTGGAATTTTTAGCTAAACACCGCGGATCCGCTTTTGGAGATATAGGGCTTAATTCGCAACCTACGACTATGCAATTTCAGAATGACATACATTATCAATTAATGAAATTTGAAAGATCAAGGCCGGTCTGGATAGAAGGAGAAAGTCTGAATATCGGAAAGGTATACCTTCCATTTACCTTGTGGGAGAAAATGAATCATTCAACCATTCTTAAAATAGACATGGAAAAAAAATTCAGGATTAAAAGAATTGCAGAAGAATATGGAAAATATGATAAAAGCAAACTCATAGGTTCCGTCAAAAAAATAATGCGCAGGTTTGGAGGTGACCGTGCGTTGAAAGTAATAAATTATATAGAAAAAAATCAGCTTGAAGAAGCAGTGGAAATGTTACTGGACTATTATGATAAAAACTACAATTTCAGCCTTGAAAAATATATGCTTGGCGAGGTTATTCCTGTTAAAACCGGATTTCCGGACCCAATGGTTAATGCTCAATTACTTTTAAAAACCCTACAAAGAACAGTTCGACATGTCTGATATAAAATTAACTTCTTACTCCCACGGGGCAGGATGTGGCTGTAAAATATCGCCAGCGATTCTCGATTTAATTCTAAGCCAAAACGCACCCGGTCCTAAGGATCCGCGACTGTTAATCGGTAATGAAACAAAAGATGATGCCGCCGTTTATTTACTGGATGATAACAATGTATTAATCAGTACTACAGATTTTTTTATGCCCATTGTGGATGATCCGTTTGATTTCGGCTGGATTGCTTCGGTAAACGCCATCAGTGATATTTATGCCATGGGGGGAAAGCCGGTTTTGGCACTTTCCATTCTTGGCTGGCCGGTTGAAGAATTATCCCCCGACATTGCAGGTTCGGTTATAACCGGCGCAAGAGAAGCATGCAAAAACGCCGACATTACCCTGGCAGGAGGCCATAGTATAGACACACCGGAACCGATTTTTGGACTTGCGGTCAATGGAATTGCTCCAAGAAAACAAATTAGAACCAATTGCAATGCTGTTCCCGGATGCGAATTATACCTTACCAAACCACTTGGGATTGGTATTCTGACAACCGCGCACAAAAAAGGATTAATTGATGAAGAACATTTGAAACCGGCCTTGACAATGATGAAGACATTAAATCTTGCCGGCGCCGAATACGGCAAGTACAAATTTGTAAAATCAATGACCGATGTTACCGGCTTCGGACTGTTGGGACATTTAATCGAAATGTGCGAAGGAAGCAAAGTGTCCGCAACGATATTTTACGATAAAGTTCCTGTTATGGCCGAAACAGAAAAGTATGTTGAGCAAAAAATATACCCTGGAGGAACAAACAGGAATTTTATCAGCTACGGAAATAAAGTTTCAGCGCTTACGGAAAAACAAAAAATAATTTTATGTGACCCCCAAACCAGCGGAGGTCTACTGGTTGCCGTTGATCCGAAAGCAAGAAATGAATTTTTCAGTATATCCGCCCGCTATGGAATAAGTCCCGAACCATTCGGAACTATTACCGATAAAAAGGATAAAGTTGTCAATATGGAATGATCATGCCTTTCCGTATTATCTTTTTGAAATGTCGGGATGCGCTTGTTAAAAAGTATGAACAAATAAACCGCTTCTTAATTTTGGTTCGAACCAGGTTGTTTTCGGTGGCATAATATTCCCTGAATCGGCAATATCCATTAATTGTTTCATAGAAACCGGGTAAAGCGCGAAGGCGAGTTCCATTTCACCACTATTCACTCTCCTTTCCAGTTCCGATAATCCACGTATACCTCCCACAAAATCAATACGTTTATCTTTCCTGATATCTTCTATACCAAGAATAGGTTTAAGTACTTGTGAATAGAGAATACTGACATCCAATACACCGGTAGGATCATCGTCGGTCCAGCTGCCCGGTAAAGCTTTCAGCACAAACCAGTTTCCTTCCAGGTACATTGAAAATTCATGGAGTTTCTGCGGTTTGTAAGCTGCAGGTCCATTTGATTTTACATCGAAACTTATGGATAAGAGTTCTAAAAATTCATCTCTTGAGTGGCCATTCAGATCTTTTATTACTCTGTTATAATCCATGATTTGCAGCTCATGATCAGGGAAATGAACCGCCATGAAGAAATTATATTCTTCCTGACCGGAAGAATGCGGATCCCTATTCCTGAATTCCTGCGCGGTGTGTGCTGCCGCTGCTGTCCTGTGATGGCCATCGGCAACATAAGTAGAAGGGAAATTCCCGAAAATTTGACAAATATTATTAACAATGGAATTTTCACTTATTACCCAGACCACGTGTCTTACTCCGTCGGCGGCAGTAAAATCGTAAACAGGGTTTGATTTTTTTGTTTTTAACACAATGGCATCAAGTTCTGTATTCCGTGGATACGAGAAAAAAACCGGTTCTGCATGCATCCTGGAAACGCGAATATGATTCTTCCGGTCTTCTTCTTTATCCGGACGTGTCAATTCATGTTTTTTTATAACATTATTGAAATAGTCTCCGGAATAGGCGCAACCTACAATTCCTGTCTGACATCTTCCATTCATTTCAAGACTATACAGGTAAAGGCAATCGGATTTTTCCTGCACGAAAATGCCTTCATTGCATAAATGTTTAAAGTTCTCGATTCCTTTCTGATAAATTTCAGGGCTATAAGGATCCTGGCTCAGGGGAAAGTCGATTTCGGGTTTAACAACATGGAGAAAAGATATTGGGTTTCCTTCTGCCTCCTTTTTTGCTTCTTCCGTGTTGAGGACATCATACGGTTTGGAAGCAACTTCCCTGACATATTCTGCCAAAGGACGAAAAGCCCTGAACGGTTTTAGTACAGCCATAATTTTTAGTTGGATGTAATTACCCGGATACGGATCACGCCTTTGATATTTTTTATGATCTCAAGCTGTTTAGCTGATATCTCTTTATTGACATCGATGATATTATAAGCGAGATCCTGAAAATGACGGTTTAGCATTTCTTCAATATTGATATCCTCATTGGCCAGTACCGTGGTGATCTGACCGACCATTTTCGGTATGTTTTTATTGACAATGCACAGCCGTGCACCACCATTCCGGGTCATTTCTGTCTCAGGAAAATTTACAGAATTTTTTATATTACCATTTTCAATATAATCTTTCAATTGGTTCACCGCCATAACGGCACAGTTGGTTTCCGATTCCGGTGTGGATGCTCCCAGGTGAGGAATACAAATAACTTTATCATGGTTCAGCAATTCACTTTCCGGAAAATCAGTTACATAACAGGCTACCTTCTCGCCTTTGATGGCTCCTAACAGATCCTTTGAATTCAAAAGTCCACCCCTGGCAAAGTTCAGAATTCGGACATCGTTCTTCATCATCTGGAATTTTGACTTATCAATAAAACCCCGGGTGGCATCAATTAGCGGGACATGAAGTGAAATATAATCCGACTCACTTAATAAATGATCCAATCCCCTGGCTTTAAGAACTTCCTGAGAAAGTTTCCAGGCTGAATCCACAGAAATGTACGGATCATAACCGATGACCCGCATTCCAAGATTTACAGCAACATTCGCTACGCGATGGCCAATAGCACCCAATCCAATGACGCCTAATGTTTTTCCCATTAATTCAGGTCCTTCAAACTGGGATTTACCCTGTTCAACAAGTTTTGATATTTCGGGTCCTTTATCAGAAAGTGTGTTGATCCAGTTAATTCCAGCAACGATTTTCCGAGAAGACAACAGCATCCCGGCAAAAACCAATTCAGTAACGGCATTCGCATTCGCTCCTGGCGTATTAAATACGACAATTCCCGATTCGCTGCATTTATCCACTGGAATATTGTTTACACCCGCACCGGCTCTGGCAATGGCCAGTAGATTCGGGGCAAATTCCATTTCCGTCATTTTAAAACTTCGAACCAGAATGGCATCCGGGTTGTTTACTTCGGAAGCAATTTCATAATTATCCAGCGGAAACAGGCTTAAGCCAGATGGGGATATTTTATTAAGGGTCTGAATTTTATACATTATTCCACCAATCATCGGTTTTCCTTTTCGAATTTATCCATGAACTCTACCAGTTTTACTACGCCCTCTTTTGGCATTGCATTATAGATAGAGGCTCTCATTCCACCCACCGTCCGGTGCCCTTTCAATGTTTTTAACCCGGCTGCCGATGCTTCCTTGATAAATTTATCATTTAATTCGTCGGAAGGGAGAACGAAAGGAACATTCATGATCGAACGGTAAGGTTCCTTTACGGTGGACTTGAATAGTTTCGAATGATCAAGATATTGATAAAGTAGTGCTGCTTTTTCGCAATTTACTTTTTCCATTGCCACTACTCCTCCTAATTCAAGCAACCATTCGAATACAAGTCCGGCCATATAAATCGCAAAACAGGGAGGTGTATTAAATAAAGATTTATTCTCACTATGCGTGGCATAATTGAACATGGTCGGTGTTATATCCATCGCATGGCCGATAAGGCTATCTTTAATGATGACGATGGTTAAACCTGCAGGACCGATATTTTTTTGCGCGCCGGCGTAAATTATGCCGAAGCGGGATACATCATAAACCTTTCCAAGAATTATAGAAGACATATCGGAAACCAAAGGAACATTTCCGGTATCGGGAATAGAAGGAAAGGTGGTACCGTATATCGTATTATTGGACGTAATATGAACATAATCGGCATCCGGATCAAACATATCTTTTTTCAGATCCGGAATATAGCTAAAGGTCTTATCATCGGAAGAAGCCACAACCTTTACAGTTCCGTATCTTTTTGCCTCTGCTATTGCCTTTTTTGACCATTGTCCTGTATTTACATAATCTGCTTTTTTCTTTGCAGAAAAAAGATTCAGCGGTACCATGGCAAACTGACTTGACGCCCCGCCCTGAAGGAACAACACTTTATAATTTTCAGGAATATTCATGAGTTTCCTCAGATTCGCTTCAGCAGTCTCAATGATACCGGTAAATTCTTTTGACCGGTGACTCATTTCCATCACCGACATACCGGAATTGCGGTAATCGGCCAGTTCATCCTTAGCTTTCAGTAATACCGGTTCGGGCAATACGGCAGGACCGGCGGAAAAATTGTAAACTCTGGGCATTTATTTAAGTTTTTTTAAGTGAATGGTAAAAATAATAGATATTTAAAATTACTAGGAATTAACTAAAATTAAATTCAGGTTGAGATAAAATGTACTGATTTTTAAAAAATCACCTTTCCTGAAGGTATCATTCACGTGATTTAAATTGATTTGGAAGATTGAATGATAGGGAGTAGGAAGGAAATGATTTCTACCTGAACGGGAATTGTTCGATTAAGAACGTCCGGATCTTAATCTGCCTTCGCGTTCCGCTTCGGCGGACGAGAGAGTGGTGGTATAATTCCCCGGAGCTCTGCTCCGGAAATTTGGGTCCTAGACTTGACCTGGGATTAAATACTTTTTAATTCCGGGAGAATCCGGTCGGTATAAAAATCATAAAATGTTTTTTTTATTTCATCCCTAACCCGCCGGAACTCACTCCAAATAAAATTTTCAGATCCGACTACCGTAGAAGGATCATCAAATCCCATGTGTAGCTGAGTTCGTACCTGGCCCGGAAAATAAGGGCATGTCTCACGGGCATTATCACAAACCGTAATGACATAATCCCAGGATTCATTCAGATATTGATTTACTGATACAGGCTTTTGTCCGCTAATATCAATCCCGGATTCTTTCATTACCAGAATAGCATTAGGATGAATGGAAACAGCAGGGGAGGTACCGGCAGAAAAAACCCGAAGATGGTCATCCAATGATTGTAAAAATCCACGAGCCATCTGGCTCCTGCAACTATTGCCTGTGCATAAGATCAGGATTTTCAAGCTTGACGCAGTTAATTGAAATAAAAGTACATATTTTTCAAGAGTTGGTTTATATTCAGATTTCGGATATTTGATATAAAATTCCAGATTTTAACGAATACTGCTCATTAAAAATGGCTTAACCGGCAGCACGGATCACAAACCACCGGCTAAATACCATAAAAAAAGCCGCCTGTTACCAGCAGGCGGCCTAACACCATGAATTGTAT
>CAYNCU010000038.1:0-23725 GCA_964395765.1 uncultured Roseivirgaceae bacterium
CGGCATTAACTGCGTCAATGGCATTGCAAGCCTGTTCGTATTGTCCTTCTACCGGTATCATTAATACCGGCTTTCCCATATACATCGCTTCACAAATGCTCTCGAACCCAGCCGTGGTTACCAATCCGCGGCATTCGGCCATCAGGGCAAGGAATTTTTCGGCATTCAGCTGATGAAAGGTCAGGTTACCATGATAAACTTTTTCGTCGGGTTCATCTTTTTTATCCCAGAAACAATGTATTTCTACATCCATGTTTTTTTCATGCCAGTTAATGATCTGACGGCTGTAACCGTCATTCACCATATAAGCCAGGATGAAAGAACCCCTGCCTGGGTTTACATTTTTAATTTCATCACGGAGAAGCGGGGGGCACACGATAATTTTTTTGGAATCTGGTGCAGGATATTCCGAGAAGGATAAAGCCAGTTTTTTAATAGCGCCCAAGGAAGTAAAACGGTTATTCATCCGGAAAAGAAATTTATCCACCGGGAATCCTTTGGCAAAAGGGAATGAAGGATGGCTGGCAAGAAACTGATGTCCGACTGCGATATGCCGGGCAGTGGGTCTAAAGAACAGGTGGTAATAACCGCTCAGAAATTCGTAAAAATTAATAAGATAGTCCGGGCGGTCCGATTTAATTACTTCATGAATTCTTTTCAGGCTTTTATAATAACGGCCCAGGAATTTCAAATTATGAAATATGGAAGGAATCAGCCTTATGCGTTGATTGGATTTATCGGCAATAAAATTAGGGCTGTCAATCATTTCCACAGGACATGAAAAGCTGCTAAGGAAATATTCCGGAATTTTTCGTCGTTTGCTTTTACCGATAAAAATATGGGTTACTTCATGCCCGGCACCAATAAGAATACGATAAAGACTGATGGCCTGGGTCATATGTCCTCGGCCTTCGCCCTGGACGAGAAATACAAATTTCCTGTTTTTATTCATAGCGGGCAATAAGCGGGGAGGGACAGGGATGGAGCTGGTGATAGAATTAAAGCAGGCACGCTTTACTGGTTTTCATTCCTCTTGGCATCGATATAACTTACCGCATCCTTAACCGTTGTAAATTTTTCAGCGTCACTATCGGGAATTTTTATATCGAATGCCTGTTCAAATTCCATTACTAGTTCGGCATAATCGAGGGAATCAATGCCGAGGTCCTTTATGAAATTCGCATCTTGTGTTACTTCAGTGGGGGAAATACCCATTTTGTCAACCAGGATTTTGGTTATAACTTCTTCCGTGCTTTTCATAAATTCCTATAATTGCTAAAATAAAGTCCAAGTATATCAATTTTCCCGCTTGTATATAAATTGCCTGACACAAAAATATTAAAAACGCAGGATAAATTCTGTTCCTTCATCAATCTTCGATTTTACTGAAATTGAACCGAGATGTTGCCTCATTATTTGTTTTGATAGGCTTAATCCAATGCCGGAGCCGTTTTTTTTGGTGGTGTAAAACGGAATAAATATTTTCGACTGAGCTTCTTCATCAATCCCAGGGCCGTTATCTTTCACGGATATCAGAATATTATTCTTTTCATTATTATAAGCCTGCAGCTTAATACTTCGCTTATCCGATTCTTCCAGGGCCTGTATGGCATTTTTTACCAGGTTTATCAGAACCTGTTCAATCAGTTCCTGATCGATTTTTATTTTCAGATCCTGCGGTGTGATGATTTTTTCAAATTGAATATCCTTCTGATCGATTTCGGGGCCCATTAATTTGTCCACATGGTTGAAAAGATCCTTTACCATAACTTCGCTGAATTTGATCTTAGGAATATGGGTAAGACTCCTGAAATCGGTAACAAACCGGATCAAACCATCACTTCTTTTCTGAATGGTCTGGATGGCCAGGTGAAGGTCGCTCATTTCATCCTTGGTCATTTCACAATTTTCACTGTTCACTGAAATATGGCCTTTCAGGTCTTCCTCGATCGTGTTCGCCAATGAAGAAATAGGTGTAACCGAATTCATAATTTCATGCGTAAGAACGCGAACCAGCTTTTGCCAGGCTTCCATTTCATTCTCCTCGAGCTCAGACTGAATATTCTGCAGTGAAACAAGCTTAAATTCTTCGCCCTGTAAAGAAAGTTCAATGGCGAATACAGCCAGGCGGATGGTTTCATCCGAGTGAATTATTTTAATCAGGTCGCGACCACCTGTCCGGAGACGGTTAAAGCTGTCCACCAAAGGATCGCTCAATGAACGTAATTCATTTATATTTTTAATATGACTGATCCTGAATAATTTCTTGGCTGCGGTATTGATGATCTGTATATCACCGATCTTATTAAAAGTTATTATCCCGATCCCGATGTGCTGAACAATGGTCTTAATATATTGGTACTTGGCATCTTTCTCAGTAGTACTCTTTTTAATTTCATGGATGGAACGAAAGTATTCTATGGTTTTTACAGCTTTGGAAGCTTCCGCAACGGGGGAATCCTCCTTTACGGGAAACTTCGGGTCTTTTAGTGTATCATAAAAATCAGATACCGAATCATTGGTCCTTTCAATATAACGGATTAAGGACACTACCTGGATCACCGTCAGGATTAAAACAAGGATTACGGTCACGGCATAGGCCTTTCCGGATATCAGGTTTGATAACAAAATGGTGGTAAGGGTCAAAACAATTACCCTGACAATGATATTGAATCTGAAATTATTAAAGGCCATGTTTTTCCAACCTCCTGTAAAGGGAAGCCCTTGTCAGTCCAAGTTCCCTGGCGGCTTTCGATATGTTCCCGTTATGTTTGTTGATTGCCTTTAGAATCGTACTCTTCTCCACCTCATCCAGGGCCAGTGTATTTTCTTCGGGCGGATCGACAGGGTCATTCACCTGCGAAAGAAAAAAGAAATCCTCCGGGTTCAGCGTACTGCTTTCACTCATGATGACAGCTCTTTCAATGGCGTGCTGCAATTCCCTGACATTCCCGGGCCATTTATATTTTTGTAATTTTTTGATCGTAGAAACGCCAATACTTTTAACCGGTTTCCTGTACTTCTTGCAATACATATCAATGAAGTGATCCGTTAAAATCGGAATGTCGTCAGCCCGGTCCCGGAGGGTGGGAAGATGAATTTCGACAGTGTTGATCCGATACAATAAATCCTGCCTGAATTGACTTTCCTTAACCATATCATAAATGGGCATATTGGTCGCACAGATCAAACGGATATCAATAGCAATCGGCTTTACCGATCCGATCCGGGTAACCTGCCTTTGTTGAAGGGTAGTCAGTATCTTCGCCTGCATAGGAAGGCTGAGGTTTCCTATTTCGTCAAGAAATAAGGTACCTCCATGAGCCACTTCAAAACGCCCGGCTCTGTCTTCCTTGGCATCCGTAAAGGATCCCTTTTTATGTCCGAATAATTCGCTTTCAAATAAAGTTTCAGTTAGCGCTCCCATGTCAACAGTCATGAAAACCTGTTCCTTTCGCAGGGACTTATTGTGAATGGCCCTAGCCACCAGTTCTTTGCCGGTTCCATTTTCACCGAGTATGAGTATATTGGCATCAGTAGCAGCTACTTTATCAATTAATGTAAAAACCTCTTTTATCCCGTTACTTTCACCGAGAATATCCTTGAAAGGCTGGTAACTGTCTTCCTGCAGTACTTTTTTCGCCTGTTTTAACTGGTCTACCTGCTGGTATGATTTTTTTAGTTTGGAGGCGGTGGAAATTGTAGCTATCAATTTTTCATTTTGCCAAGGCTTTAAAACAAAATCCGTAGCACCTTCTTTGAGCGCTCTGACCGCCATTTCAACATCTCCAAAGGCGGTGATAAGGATCACTACGGCATCCGTATCCTTTTCCTTAATCTGGCTTAACCAGTAAAAACCTTCCTTCCCGCTTGTAATATCCTTGCTGAAATTCATATCCAGCAGGATTACATCATAAATATCGTCATTTAATAAAAAGGGGATTTTTTTTGGATTTTTTTCAATGATTACCTCATTTGCGTATTTTTTCAGTAACATTTTGGCCGCCAACAACACATCTTCATCATCATCAATAATCAGAATCTTGCCGATCTCTTTTTCCACGCTAATTATGAATTTTTCCGGTAAATAAAAGCCGGATGGGGATTAAAAATGCCATCCAGCATGAATTTATGCCTTATGGATCATTGTTCTATCTATTGTACGAAATTGAACATAAAGAGTCACAATTCCGAATAATTTTTATTTCTTGTAATTCAGGCGATTGCTAGTTCCGGTAAATTCCCGAATGTCTTTAAACCGGGGAGGCATGTATCCGGTTTCAGATAACTGAAACATAATTTTTACGGAGGGCAGGAAAATTCATAAAAAAACTATGATTTATTTTTATTGTCACCTATTCAATTTATATTTGTCCAGTTGTTGTGGGTTGTTGTTTATCCTAATTATTTTGAGTTTTTGACCTTAAGACCCGGTGCCCACCGGGTCTTTTTTTATATAACTTATATCCGAAACCTAAAATGAATTTGAGATTTTTATTCGGCGG
Organism: uncultured Roseivirgaceae bacterium; assembly: GCA_964395765.1. GTDB lineage: Bacteria > Bacteroidota > Bacteroidia > Cytophagales > Cyclobacteriaceae > DATDPY01. Next base: position 4,506 of record CAYNCU010000038.1, read on the forward strand.
CAGGCATTTCCAGTTCCCTGAGTTTTCTTCTTAAAATTTTACCAACATTGGTCTTAGGAAGTTCGGAAACGAATTCAATATATTTCGGGTTTTTATATTTTGCCAGATTTTTTGAACAGTAGGATTTTACCTCTTCATGGGTAGGATGTGTTCCTTTCCTGACAATAAATAATTTTACGACCTCCGACGAATGTTCATCGGGCACTCCGATAGCAGCCACTTCAAGTACCTCTTCCATTTGTGCCACCACATCTTCAATCTCATTCGGATATACATTGAATCCCGAAACATTGATCATGTCTTTTTTACGATCAATAATTTTAAAGAACCCGTCTTCCATCCTATACCCGATATCGCCGGTACGCATCCAGTCATCAGGGAGAAAAACATTCCGCGTATCTTCTTCCCGGTTCCAGTAACCTTTCATCACCTGCGGTCCTTTCGCACATATTTCCCCGGGCTCACCGGATTTTGTTTCATTCCCTTCGGGATCCACAATTTTCATGTCTGTTTCCGGAAGGGGCAAGCCGATGGTTCCATTCCTCTCCGTCCCGTCAATCGGGTTACATGAAAGTACCGGGGAAGTTTCAGACAATCCGTACCCTTCCACCAGGGGTATTCCGGTAAGCTGTTTCCACCTATCGGCAACGGTTTGCTGTACAGCCATGCCTCCCCCGACACTTACTCTCAGGTGTTTAAAATTCACATCTCTAATGGCAGGATTGCTTAAGATTGCATTAAATAAGGTATTAACCCCCGTAATAAAAGTGAAAGGATATTTTTTCATTTCCTTAATCAGGCTGTTGATATCCCGTGGATTGGTGATCAGTATATTCTTTGCTCCCATTTGAAACATGCATAAAAAATTCACGGTTAACGCAAAAATATGATAAAGGGGAAGCGCTGTGATCACCAGCTCATCACCTTCGATGAATTTCGGGTTCATGTATTCCCTTACCTGCAGCATATTCGCAACGATATTGGCATGGGTTAGGGTTGCTCCCATTGAAACGCCGGTCGTGCCCCCGGTATACTGGAGAAAAGCTACATCCGTGCTCATAACGGGGACCGGAGTGAAGATTAATTTTTTGCCCTCCCGGATTGTTCTTTTAAACGGTATGGCGCCCGGTAAATGATAGGGCGGGACCATCTTCCTGATCCTTTTTACCATAAAATCGATTATCCTTCCCTTCAGGCCACCAATCATATCTCCCATCCCAGTCAGGATTATATGTTCGATTTTGGTATTGGCAATTATCTTTTCGAGGTTAGAGGCGAAATTGGATAGAATTACTATTGCCCTGGCCCCGGAGTCATTAAAATTATGTTGCATTTCCCTGGGCGTATAAAGAGGGTTTATGTTGACCACAATCAAACCGGCCCGCAGGGCTCCGAACAAAACAACAGGATACTGTAAAAGATTCGGCATTTGTATGGCAATCCTATCCCCCGCTTTTAGTCCAATGGACTGGAGAAAAGCGGCAAAATTCCGGGAATATAGATCAACCTCATCATAAGTAATTCCCTTCCCGAAATTTACGAAAGCAATCTTATCCCTGAATTTCTCGACGTTCTTTTCAAGCAATTCAATTGCGGTTTTGTATTTTGATGTGTCAATAGTTGGACGAACACATTCAGGATATTTTGCGTGCCAGACTCTTTGTTCCATAAAAAAATAAGAAATGGTCTATTTGGTTTTAAATTTAAAATTAGAACCGCTCCCTATATTATCCAAAAAGATTAACTCTTTATTCCGGCTTATGTATTCAAATAATTTCACCCTATTTTATTTAATAAGATTTAAAGGATCTGACGATATCCTCATTCCTATATCTCAAAAAATCCCTTCCGGTAGCGGCCGGATAATCAGGTGCCGTGAAAGTAAATAAAGGAAGTTTTTGGTTATTAAAACCTTATCGACAGGATCAACATCATTTATTTTTTTTTTGTCTTTTGTACTGTCGTAAAGGTTGATAAAAGTAAATTCCTGATCTTTATTTGAAACAAGATAATTATTGACGAATTGAAGGGTGGAATCAGAATAATTTTCAAGAGACTTTATAAAATTCCCCATGTTATCAAAAATATAAATTACATGGTTATCACTCAGGAGGTAAAGCCTGTTCTGATATTCTTTCATATCCCTGATGAAGAGGTCTTTCCCGTGAAATTCCGCACTGCAATTTACAGTCATTAACACCTGGCCGGATACAGCACTTAATTTTTTTATTGATAAAGCGGATTCATCGAAAAGCCATAATCCGTTACCGGAAGAAAGACAAACGCAGTTCGCTGTGGCTGCCGCCTGCGGTTCGACGGATATCCGGCTGAGTAGACTCAGGTTCCTGTCAAAAAAAAATACCTGCTGCAGGTCTTTTGAATAGACAGCGATCTTATTGTATGAACCCGCATCGATTTTATCAAAGGATATCGTTTGTTTACCCGAGTAACGCATTACCCGAAGAGGATCCGGCTCAATTTTAACCAGTTGTCCGCGGGAATCACCCAAATACAGATTACTGTATATATCTGTAGTAGCACATGTGATTTCCCCTACATGAAGGGAATCAAGCGATATAACCTGGGCACTTGCTTTGGGGTTCAGGAATATTAAAAGCAGGGTAAAGATCAGAACACAAAATTCAGCCCTCGAATTTTTCAAGCTTAATTTCATTATTCTTTATAACTGCGAAAGTAAAATAATCCATCCAGTCGCCGAGGTTAATATATCGGCTGTTATCACCCAATTTCATATCTACCGGAAAGTGCCTATGCCCGAAAATATAAAGGTCATGATGGCCCTTCTTTTCTATCTCCCGGCAATACTGGATCAGCCATTCTTTATCTCCCAGGAATTCGGCATCCTTTTTACGGTTTTTTTTCCGGCTGGATCTGGAAAGCCTATTGGCAAAGGGAATACCAATGTCGGGATGTATGCAGCGGAAAAACCATTGCATCAGGCGGTTCTCAAAAATTTTCTTTATCAATTTATACTTAAAATCCCCCGGGCCGAGCCCATCGCCGTGACCAACCAATATTTTATTATCATTAACCAGCAACGATACAGGCTTCCTGTGAATAGTCACTCCCAGTTCTTTTTTCAGGTAATCAAACATCCAAAGATCATGATTGCCGGTAAAGAATATTACATTAATCCCCAAATCGCAAAGGGAAGCAATGGTTCCCAACAGACGGGTGTATCCTTTCGGAACGGCATGTTTGTATTCATACCAGAAATCAAAAATATCTCCGAGAATGTAGATGGAATGAGCGTCATTTTTTACAGTATTCAGCCAGCGAACTACTTTTTTTTCACGTGCCAGGCTGGCATCGAAATCGGGAGAACCCAGGTGGAAATCAGAAGCGAAATAAATGTTCTTTCCGGCGGGTAAAACAATAGCGCTAGGGTTCATAATTCAGGAGCACTGGCCCATCAGGGATAAGGAAAAAATTTATTTACCCGGTTCGCCGGGGATTTTTAATTCTTCAGGTAATTTAATTCCATCCTGACCATTGTCCTTATTGTCGGGCTGATTCTCCTTCTTTTCCTCCTTCGGTGGGTTAACGGCTCCGTTGGGAGTGCCTTTTGTAAAGGCCTCGTAATTGGTCGGTTTGGCGAAGGGTCTTTTCCCGATCAGTTTTTCCAGGTCGCTCTGGAATATGATTTCCTTTTTAAGCAACTCAGTGGCAATAATTTCGAGTTCTTTTCTTTTATCAGTCAGTAACCGTTTAGCCCTGTCAAATGCGCCCTCGACGATTTTGCTTGCTTCTTCATCGATGGTACGGGCAGTGGCTTCTGAATAAGGTTTGGTAAAACTATAATCCTGTTGTTTGGATTCGAAAAATGAAATATTGCCGATTTTATCGTTCATTCCGTAAATGGTTACCATACTGTAAGCCATTTTGGTAATTCTTTCAAGGTCGCTTAATGCGCCCGTCGATATCTTTTCGAATACGATTTCTTCCGCTGCCCTTCCACCCAGTGCCATGCACATTTCATCCAGCAATTGTTCGGTCTGATACAGGAATTGTTCTTTGGGAAGGTATTGGGCGTATCCTAATGCAGCCACCCCCCTGGGGACAATGCTGACCTTGACCAATGGATCCGCGTGTTCCAGGAACCATCCGGCCACGGCATGGCCGGCTTCGTGATAAGCGACAATTCTTTTTTCTTCCGGAGAAATGATCTTGGTCTTCTTTTCAAGTCCGCCGATAACGCGGTCGATGGCATCATGGAAATCACTCATGTCTACGCGGTCCTTGTTTTTACGCGCACCGATCAAAGCCGCTTCATTACAAACATTGGCAATTTCAGCTCCGGCAAAACCAGGAGTGGAAGCTGCCAGTTTTTTGGCATCTACGGTATCGGCAAGTTTCAAAGGTTTCATATGTACCCTGAAAATAGATTCTCTTCCGGAAATATCCGGTTTATCAATGCTTATTTGCCGATCGAACCTGCCAGGCCGTAATAATGCAAGATCGAGCACATCCGGCCGGTTGGTAGCGGCCAGAATAATTACGCCGGAATCCGTCGAGAAACCATCCATTTCCACAAGAAGGCTGTTCAATGTATTTTCTCTTTCATCATTTGCTCCGGGGAGATGACCTTTACCACGCATTCTTCCTATCGCATCAATTTCATCAATGAAAACGATGCATGGCGCTTTTTCCTTTGCCTGTTTAAAAAGGTCGCGCACCCTTGCCGCTCCTACACCGACAAACATTTCAACAAAGTCACTTCCCGAAAGAGAAAAGAACGGAACTGCCGCCTCTCCCGCCACCGCTTTTGCCAGAAGGGTTTTCCCCGTTCCCGGAGCGCCTACGAGCAATGCACCCTTGGGTATTTTACCGCCCAGTTTGGTGAACTTGGAGGGGTTTTTCAAAAATTCAACTATTTCCTTTACTTCTTCCTTCGCTTCATCGAGTCCCGCAACATCCTCGAAAGTAACTTTCACTTTCGCTTCGGCATCAAACAGGGCTGCTTTCGATTTTCCGATATTGAAAATCTGCCCCCCGGGGCCCGCAGATCCTGTCATTCTTCGCATCAGAAACCAGAATCCAAAAAGAATGGCAAAGATGAGCCCCCATTGGAGGAATATACTCGTCGTATCCGTCCTCTCCTCCACGGAATACCCGACTTGCTGGGACTCAGGCAAATCCTTTTCGATGTTCTCGATGAATTTTGCAAAGTCTTCGGCATTGATAATATTAACCTTGTATTGGGGTCCGCCGGATAATGAAAACGGAGAGCTGTTTTCCAGTTCATTTTTATATTTACTATTCTGCAGGGCTTCATCCGTCAAAGTTACTTCCGCATAATTCCGGTTGGAAACGATCACCACTTTCTTAACATCCCCGGCACGCATCATTTTTTCGAAGCGGTTCTTGGTAATATCAATGGTAGAATGAGATTTATTAAAATAGGTAATAGCGAAAATCAAAATGAATAAAGACAGGATAATCCAAACCTGATAATTCGGTCTGTTGGGTGGTTTCGGAAGACCATTCCTGTTACTGTTTCTAGGTTTATCAGCCATTATTAATTTTTATGAATTTGCCTGTTCTATGTGTAAACGTTTATATTATATTATTGTTCGACCTTTTCGTGGTCGTTATCCATCCAAATTACCTCAGCGTCCCCCCATAATTGTTCGAGTGAATAGAACTTACGTGATTCCTTTTTAAAGACGTTAGCAACCACATCGACATAGTCCAGCAAAATCCATTCCTTATTTTGCTTTCCTTCCAGATGCCAGGGTTCCAGTTTCATCCGTTTATATACCAAATCTTCGACAGAATCAGCGATCGAATTAATGTGTGTATCCGAATTACCGGTACAAAGTACGAAAAAATCCGCAATGGTTCCTTTAATCGGCCTAAGGTCCAGAATAACTACCTCAATTCCTTTTTTTTCAATCATTCCCTCTGCGATAGCCCTGCTTAACGCTTCCGATCCAGTGGCTTTAGAGGGCTTTTTGGCTTTCACTCCTGTTTTTTGCATTATTATGTAAAATTATTAAATATTTTGTTTAAAAATTTTCTGAATACCGGGATAATGGGGAAACAGGTCACCTACCTGCCAAAGTGTCATTCAACCAATGACATTGCTGCTGACCTTCTCACGCAAAACAACTTCAGCAACGGACAGGTGATTATCACCGACCATCAATATGCAGGCCGTGGTCAGCGGGGGAATACCTGGGATTCTGAAAAAGGAATGAACCTCACTTTCTCTATTATACTCGAACCTGATTTTCTGGAGGCTGCAAAAAATTTCTATCTCAGCATGGCAATAAGTCTCGGAATCATTGACGCTCTTTCTGCTCTTTTGCCTGATGTGAAAATCAAATGGCCGAATGATCTTTATTATGAAAACAAAAAGATTGGCGGGATCTTAATTGAAAGTAATATCCGTTCGGGGAAGCTGATGAATTCAATTGCTGGAATCGGGATTAATGTTAACCAGGAAAGTTTCACCATTACTAAAGCTTCTTCTTTGAAAAAAATATTGGGACATGAGTTGCAAAGAGATTCTGTATTCCAGAAAATCATATCTGGTATTGACAAGCGATACCTGCAGTTACAGCAAAAAGATCATAAATCATTAAAAGACCAATACCTGAAAAACATGTATCGTTATAAGGAGGAATCCTTTTTCAGATCAGATAAAGATTTTTCAGGCCAAATTGCCGGTATTGATGAAAACGGGCAGTTACAGATATCCTCAGGCGGTCAGATCATGTCTTTTGGATTTAAGGAAATTGAATTCCTGGACTAAAATGATGCGCTGACTTCGTCATATTTCCTCCGGATCGGTTATTTTCGCAGAAAAAATTAAAATGATCGAAACCACGCTTAACTACAAAGTAAAAGATATAAACCTGGCGGATTGGGGCCGGAAGGAAATAAAATTAGCGGAAGCCGAAATGCCGGGATTAATGGCTATAAGAAAGGAATATGGCCCTAATAAACCTCTTAAAGGAGCGCGAATTGCCGGATGTCTTCATATGACTATTCAAACGGCCGTGCTGATAGAGACACTGGTCGAATTAGGCGCCGAAGTCCGCTGGTCATCCTGTAATATTTTTTCCACCCAGGATCACGCCGCGGCTGCCATAGCAGCATCGGGAGTCCCTGTTTTTGCCTGGAAAGGAATGAACAACGAAGAGTTCGACTGGTGTATCGAACAGACTTTATTTTTCGGTGATGAAAGCCGGCCGTTAAACATGATCCTTGATGATGGTGGCGATCTTACCAATATGGTTTTGGATAAATTTCCGGAACTTGCCGGGAATGTGAAAGGGATCTCGGAGGAAACTACCACCGGCGTACACCGGCTATATGAAAGAGTGGTGAACGGAACATTACCGGTACCGGCCATAAACGTAAATGATTCTGTAACTAAGTCAAAGTTTGATAATCTCTATGGTTGCAAGGAATCCCTGGTTGACGGCATCCGGCGTGCTACCGATATCATGATGGCCGGGAAAGTGGCAGCGGTTGCCGGTTACGGAGACGTTGGAAAAGGATCGTCCCGCTCATTGAGGGCGGCAGGTTGTCGGGTAATTATTAGTGAAATCGACCCGATCTGCGCCTTGCAGGCTTCCATGGAAAGTTTCGAAGTAAAGAAAATGATCAATGCCGTCAGGGAAGCCGATATCATCGTTACCGCTACCGGGAACCGGGATATTATTACGGCCGAACATTTCAAGCTGATGAAGGATAAAACCATACTTTGCAATATCGGTCACTTCGATACCGAAATTGATATGGCATGGCTGAATAAAAATTACGGGCATACCAAGGACCAGATCAAACCCCAGGTGGATCTATATAATATTGATGGAAAGGAAATCATCGTATTGGCCGAAGGCAGGCTGGTGAATTTAGGATGTGCAACCGGGCATCCTTCCTTTGTCATGTCTAGTTCATTCAGTAACCAGGTCCTTGCCCAGATCGAACTCTGGACCTCTTCGGATAAATACGAGAACAGGGTCTATATCCTCCCCAAGAATCTTGATGAGAAAGTGGCCAGGCTTCACCTCGGAAAACTGGGCGTTGAACTTGACACCCTGACCCCGGTGCAATCGAAATACCTGGGAGTTCCAATTGAAGGACCTTTCAAGCCGGATCATTACCGGTATTAATTTTATTTTTATCGGTCTACAGAGATAAATCCATAAATAATTTTTTTCAGGAAACGTTTATAACGCTTTAGTGGTTATTATTTCCGTACTTGCCCGATAATTCCATGGGATTTTACAATCGTATCATATTTCGAGTTATTCTACTTTTCCCGGTATTGTTGATTTGTCTGTTTTCCTGTCATCAGAAACCGAGCACAGAAAACCAAGTTGCCGATACGACCACTGTTGAATTACCTGACAGTTCCGGAATCAGTGACTGGAAGGATATTGTATCCCGCGGCCGGTTGAATGCCGTATTAAAAAATTCACCTACCGGTTATTTTATATACCGGGGCCGGCCGATGGGATTTGAATATGAATTACTGAGCAGGTTCTGTCAACGATTTAACCTCACCCTGAACGTAATCCTTGAAAGTGACGTTGAAAAATGTTTTCATTTGCTGAGTGACGGCGAATGTGATGTAATAGCCCATAACCTGACCATCACGAAAGAAAGAAGGAAAAATGTTGATTTTACCATTCCCCAATATGAAGTCCGGCAAATGCTGGTTCAGCGGCTGCCGGACGGTTATGAAAAAATGACAAAGGACCAGATCGAGGACCGGCTTATTCGCGACCCGATCGATCTGATCGGAAAGGAAATACATGTGAGGAAAAATTCTTCCTATGCTACCCGGCTGGAGCACTTATCGGAGGAAATCGGCGGAGACATAAAGATCATACAGGAATTCGGGGATATCCAGACTGAAGAGCTTATGGATATGGTCGCCAATAAAGAGATCGATTACACGGTAGCCGATGAGGATATTGCAAAAATTACCGCCACTTATTATCCAAACCTCGATGTAAATACGCCCCTGAGTTTTCCCACACGGATCGCCTGGGCAGTCAATAAAAATTCTCCCGAATTACTCGAAAAAATAAACCAGTGGCTCAGACAGGAAAAAAGCCTTCCAGATTATAATGTGATCTACGACCGTTATTTTAATGACCCGAAGGGATACCTTCACCGGGTAACCAGTTCTTATTCATCTATCCGGGGTAATAAGTTGTCTAAATACGATCGTTATATAAAAAAATACGCAAAGACAATCGGGTGGGACTGGCGATTACTGGCTGCTTTGATATACAGGGAATCCCATTTTAATCCTGATGCGGAATCATGGTCCGGAGCAGTAGGGCTAATGCAGTTGATGCCTGAAACGGCAAAGCTATACGGGGCGAAAAACATAAAAAATCCCGAACAGAACATCCATGCCGGGGTAAAGTACCTATCCTTTCTCAATGATTTCTGGAAGAACAAGATCACCGATAAGGAAGAACGGTTAAAGTTCATTCTCGCCTCCTATAATGTCGGGCAGGGGCATGTAGAAGACGCCATGCGACTGACGCAGGAATATCATCGTGATCCTCAGAAGTGGGAAGGAAACGTTGCCTACTACCTGTTGAAAAAATCAGAACCTATGTATTACGAAAATAAAGTTTCGTTTTCAGGATACTGCAGGGGGGAAGAACCGGTCACCTACGTTAAGGAGGTTTTAAAACAATACGATATTTATAAACAATTGATTAAAAGTTGACACCTACAATGACTTATATAATTACACCCCGATTAATATTCTGTCTGAATCATGGATTATTTTCATTATATAAAAGAATCAGCTACAAATTATTGAAAAAAAGTAGTATTTTTTCAATAAAATATTTTAATATTACAAGATTTTCATATAGATTTAAGATCTATTAATTTTAATATTGGTTTACTCACTTCCTTAACATTTTGAACAGGATTAAATCATATATTACCATAAGTCTCCTGATTATTTTTACGCAGGTTGCCTGGGCGGATAAGGCAACCAAAAACAATTACTCAGGTAGTTGGACAGACAATAACAGTTGGGTAGGAGGAACAGCTCCTCCTACGTTAAACCTTCCGATTCCTGCTGAGAACTATACTATTAACGGGTATATATATGCCGCCAGCCCATCCAACCCTCAGCCCTTTTCATTTAATGGCGGTTATGACAGTTACACCATTACTATTGTTGATACGCTTATCATATATGGCGATGTTGATTTTGCCAATAAATCCATGAATCTGGATATTCAGAGTGGAGGATTACTAATTATATTCGGTGATATGGTTATGACCAATAAAATCAATGTAGCTACTAATGGGCAGATCATTGTGACCGGAGAATTCAATGCGCAAGGTTCGCAGGGAGATTATTCAGGATTAGGCAATGTATATGCCGGGTCTTATTCCGGTCATGGATCCGATATGGTTCCTGACGGACAGGAGAAAAATACAGGCTCCGATTTACAAAATGATTTCCCGGATATCTATGAGTTTGTCAATGAAGGGGGTGTAAGTGCTCTACCTGTTAAGATATTAAAATTTAATTATTCAAAATCCGGTAATGGAATTCAGCTTAACTGGCTGACGAGCTATGAGCATAATTTTAATTATTTTACAATCGAACGAGCCGGGAAAGATCTGGTGTTCGTAGAAATCGGTAGGGTTTATGCAGAAGATGGAGAATCAAATACTTCAAAAAGGTATGAATTCACAGATGAAATGCCTTTACATGGAATGTCTTATTACCGATTAAAATCAACTGATTTTAATGGAGAATCAGAATATCATGGAATACTTGCAGTAAATGAAACCGATTTAAATAATATTCTGAAGATATTTCCGAATCCGTCACCCGGGAACAAGACAACGATAGAATATAGTGCCGATAATGATAATAATTTCAGGATCATATCTATGTCCGGCGACCTGGTTGAAACAGGAAAAATAAAGCCCGGGATCAATGACATATATTTTCACCGGTATTTGTCGCCGGGAGTTTATCTGATCTATCTTGATGACGATCAAATGGTTTCACCGGCCAAGCTTGTTATCCGATAACCGGTATCGATTCTTTCAGATGTTCGATCATATCCAAAGTCATCCTATCCAGATCATATTGCGGTAACCATTCCCAATCCTTGCGGGCAGCAGAGTCATCTATACTTTCCGGCCATGACTCGGCGATCTGTTGTCGGAAATCCGGATGATAGCTGATCGTGAAACCGGGATAGATTTTCCGGATTGTATTGAATATTTCTTCCGGCGCAAAACTCATAGCAGAAAGATTATAGCTGGAACGGATATTGATCTTACTGGCTTCCGCTTCCATCAGTTCCATGGTGCCTCTTACAGCATCCGGCATATACATCATCGGAAGGTAAGTTCCTTTTTCAATAAAGCAGTCAAAATGTTTTCCGCTGATTGCCTTAATATAAATATCCACCGCATAATCCGTAGTTCCGCCGCCAGGAGGCGTTTTATAACCAATTAACCCGGGGTAACGGAGGCTTCTGACATCCAGATGGTAGTGGGTATTGTAGTATTCAATCAGTCGTTCCCCGGTAAGCTTGCTGATCCCGTAAACCGTATTGGGATCGGTGACCGTAAATTGCGGCGTGTTTTTTTTGGGAGTCCGGGGTCCGAAAACCGCAATGGAGCTCGGCCAGTAAACCTTGCTGATATTTTTCTCCTTTGAAACGTCGAGCACATTCATCAGTCCTTCAATATTCACACGCCAGGCAAGACCGGGATGTTTTTCACCTGTGGCGGATAAAATAGCCGCTAGGTGATAGATCTGAGTTATTTTGTGTTTTTCAACCACTTCCGCCAGTTTCTTTTTATCAATTACATCAAGTAATTCGAAATAGAGATGTACTTCCTCTTTATTGGGTTTATGTATATCAGCCGCCACTACATTTTTCTCCCCGTAAATCTTTGACAACGCAACGGTCAGTTCAGATCCCAGCTGGCCGGATGAACCGGTAACCAATATCTTATCCATGCTTTCTAAAAATCTTTACCCGTCGAAAATACTCAGATTGGTTGAAATTGACGCAGCGTATCAAAAGGTTATTCATTTTACATCTTTTATATTTGCAGCATCATGGAAATGTTGACCTTTGAAGAATACCTGAAAGGAAAAAAGATCGACCCGGATTTATTCAGGTCTGCTGAGCCCGGGCTTTGGGATGAATATAAAATGTTGTTTGATAGGATGCATCCGGAAAGCTTTACAGCTCAGAAGCTTTTTAAGATCAACGGGATACGCAGGAAATACCCTTTTAAGGGAGAGATTGTCAAACCCCAATCGGCTGCACCTGTTGTTTCAAAACCTAAAGTTTTTGTCAAACCCAAAATAAAATGAACTCATGTTTGACACCTTAAAACCATTTTTGGAAAAGGAACTTTCTTCCATAAAAAATGCCGGACTTTTTAAAGAAGAGAGAATAATCACCTCCGCCCAGGGAGCCGAAATAACGATCGCCGGCGGACAAAAAGTATTGAATTTCTGCGCCAACAACTACCTCGGCCTGTCCTCGCATCCACTGGTTATCGAAGCCGCGAAAAAAACAATTGACAGTCATGGTTTCGGACTTTCTTCCGTCCGGTTTATCTGTGGAACGCAGGATATACATAAGGAACTCGAACAGAAAATTTCATTATTCCTTGGAACGGAAGATACCATTTTATATGCCGCTGCTTTCGATGCCAACGGTGGAGTGTTCGAACCCCTGCTCGGGGAAAAAAGCACGATTATCTCCGATGAACTGAATCATGCTTCGATCATAGACGGAGTGAGGTTATGCAAAGCACAAAGATTAAGATTCAGGCATGACGATATGGCCGACCTGGAAACGAAATTAAAGGAATCCCTGGGATCGGCACAACGAATCATTGTTACCGATGGGGTCTTCAGCATGGATGGAACCATCGCCCGCCTGGATAAGATATGTGATTTGGCGGACCATTATCAGGCACTGGTGATGTCCGATGAATGTCATGCCACCGGTTTTGTCGGAAAAACAGGGAGAGGAGTCCCCGAATACCGCGGGGTAACCGGTAAAGTCGATATTATAACCGGTACCCTGGGCAAGGCGTTGGGGGGTGCTTCCGGCGGATTTACATCAGGAAGAAAAGAGATCATAGGAATGCTTCGCCAGCGGTCCCGGCCTTATTTGTTTTCCAATTCACTGGCCCCGGCTATTGTAGGAGCTTCCATCGCCGTATTCGATTTACTTTCCGCTACCACTGAACTTCGTGACAAGCTGGAATGGAATACAAAATATTTCCGGGAAAAAATGACACAGGCGGGATTTGATATCAAAGCGGGCGAACACCCGATCGTACCCATTATGTTGTATGAAGCCGTGCTGGCCCAGCAATTTGCTTCCGCCTTGCTGGAAAAAGGCGTTTATGTTATCGGCTTCTATTACCCTGTTGTGCCAAAAGGCCAGGCCAGGATCAGGGTACAGATATCGGCTGTACATGAAAAAGAACACCTCGATAAAGCTGTTAATGCTTTTACTGAAATAGGAAAGGAACTAAAAGTTATCAACTAACCGGATACCGATGAGCAAAGACAAGCCTTCACTGCCCCGGGGCACGCAGGATTTTTCACCACAGGTTATGGTAAGGCGGGCTTACATTATTGACCGGATCAGGAAAGTATTTGAAAGATACGGATTCCAGCCCCTTGAAACCCCCGCCATGGAAAACCTTTCCGTACTTACCGGGAAATACGGGGAAGAAGGAGACCAGTTATTATTTAAAATTCTTAATTCAGGAAATTACCTCGATGGAATAAAAGAGGATGAATTACATACTTCAGATACCCGAAACCTGACGTTTAAAATTTCCGAAAAGGGGCTGCGATATGATCTTACGGTTCCTTTTGCGCGGTATGTAGTGATGAACCGCAATGACATTGTTTTCCCCTTCAAGCGATACCAGATCCAGCCTGTATGGAGGGCCGATCGTCCGCAAAAGGGAAGGTATCGTGAATTTTACCAGTGCGATGCCGATGTGGTGGGAACCGATTCGCTGATCTGTGAAGCTGAAATAATTTTAATGATCAATGAAGTTTTCCAGCATCTCGGTATCAAAGATTTTACTGTGAAAATGAACAGCCGGAAAGTTCTGGAAGGAATTGCGGAAGTATTGAACGTGGCCGGCCGATCACCGGAATTCTTTACGCTACTCGATAAAATTGACAAGATTGGGAAGGAAAAACTTTTAATGGAATTTCAGTCTGCAGGATTCGGGAATTCTTTCACCGAAAAGCTGGGATCCATATTAAATATCGGGGGGGATTTAATGGGCAAATTGAACTTTCTCGAAGATTTATTATCCGCATCCAGCCGGGGTATGGAAGGCCTGAATGAAATAAAAACAGTCCGGGATATCTGTACCCAGATGAACGCGGATCTTTCCCATCTTGAGTTCGATTTTACCTTAGCCCGCGGCTTATCTTATTACACGGGAATCATTTTCGAAACCAGGATATTGAATGTAAATATCGGAAGCGTTGGCGGAGGGGGGAGGTATGATAACCTGACCGGCGTGTTCGGTTTACCGGGCTTATCCGGGGTAGGATTTTCATTCGGGCTGGACAGGATTTATGATGTTATGCAGGATCTTTCCGTTTTTCCTGAATTAAAGGAGAAGTCAACAAAAATATTGGTTACCAATTTCGGGGATGAAGCGGGTAATTTTTCCCTGCAGGTACTTTCAAAACTCAGGGACCATAATATTAATGCTGAAATTTATCCTGAAAATGATAAAATCAAGAAACAACTCAATTATGCCAATAAAAAACAGATCCCATTCGTTCTCTTTATTGGCACTGAAGAATTAAAGAAGGGAAAATTTGCATTGAGAAATATGATCAACGGAGACCAGGAAGAGATGACCATCGGGGAAGTGCTTCAGCGATTACAACATGAGGATTAGCACAGGAAAAGTCATACCTTTTGAGCTGCATTCTGAAAAAAACAGTTTTCTTTATTATCGCTGCCTGCCTTCAGGTGGTAATCGCTTTTACCCCCGTTTCTGCCCAGGTGGTAAGCCGTAACGGCTGGTTCACCGCCGATTTCAATAATGCCTGCATGCCTTTTACCATACACCTAACTGAAACCGATACCTTCCCGCCTGAGACGGTACGTCAGTTCAGCTTTGAAGGGGACGGATATTTCGTGGCTTTCAATGACGGGGATCCGATCCAATATACCTATTCGAATGCCGGCTCATACAAACTTGTAGAAGTGGTCAATAAGGATTTTACCGGTAAGACCGATACGATGGATATAACGGTGCATGATAATACACAACCTTCCTTTACCCTTTATACCTGTGAAAGTAACGGCGTGACATTAAAAATCGATAATGACCAGTATGAGAAATATAAAATATTCTTTACGCCCTCCGATTCATTTGAAATTGGCAAGGGAGATATTGCTCCTTCCTTTACCTATACGCCCGGATCTCACCAGGTAACGGTCAAGGGAGAGTTTATCAAAGCCAAAGATAATTGCGGAACGGCCACTCATGATTTCGCGACGATCCAGTCATTGATCCAGGCTTCCTTCAATTCCATCACTCTCCTCTCACGAAACCCGACTTCAGGCGCTGTCAATTTAAATTTTACACTGGCTCCCGATGTGGTGTACCAGCTTGAAAAAGCCGAAAATATACCCGCGGGATTCAGTTACTATTCCAGCCTGAACGGATCTTCCCTTGACGTCAATTCCATTGACACCGAAAACAAAATTCAGCTATTCCGTATTGCAGCCTACGATGCCTGCAGTGATAAATATCTTTATTCCGATACTTTGTCGTCGTTATCCATAAGCGTTAAAGCACAGAACAACCAGAACCTGGTTGAATGGAAAACCTACCCGGTGGGCTTCGCATCTTATAATCTTAACCGGGACAACCAGCCTTACCAGACGTTTTCCAATTCCAACATTTCCTATTATGTAGATAAGGGAGTGAAATGTTTTAACACTTATTGTTATTCCATAGTATCGGTAAACCGGAACGGCCATAAGAGTTATTCCGATACTGCCTGTGTGGAGGCCTATTCGATTTATTTTCCGCCGGCAATTACAAACACGACGGTTTCTGCCGCTGACAAAGGATATGAATTAAGCTGGCTTCCTCCGGATAATATTGATATCAATGAATTTTTTATTCAGCGGATCCTTGACCAGGATGTATATTCAACCATAGATACTACACTGGTTCCCTCCGGATCCGATACTTCGGTTGACAATACAACCGGGTCTTATTGTTATAGCGTGAGTTATCTTGATCAATGTAAGAACCGTTCAAATGTGGGCTATACAAGTTGTTCCATGCACCTTGTATTGAATAAGAATGATATATTAACCTGGAATGATTATTCCGGGTGGAGTAAAGGGGTGAAAAAATATATTCTTGAAATTTATGATGAAGCGGGTAAATTCCAGCAGGAAGTAGATGTCGGTAAACAAACCGGTTATAAGCCTGATGATTTTTTCAAACACCAGATCAATTCTTACCGGGTGCGGGCGCTGTCCAACGATTCTGAACCTTTTATTGCTTATTCGAACTATGTCGTCAAAACACTTTCCGCGGTCATCAATGTTCCCAATAGTTTCACTCCGGATGGTGATGGATTAAACGATATTTTCAAACCGATAGGCACGGAAATGCAACAGTTCAGTATGAAGGTTTACAGCAGGGGAGGTGACCTGGTTTTCGAAACCGATAATCAGGATAATGGATGGGACGGATCTTATAATGGAGCGCCTGCCCCACAGGATACCTATATTTTTGATATTATTGCAGAAGACTTTAAGGGCAATTCTTTCCGCTTACGCGGGGCCCTGGTATTATTGAGGCATTAACCCGGTTGAATATGTTCGATCTTATTAATAAAATTAAGGAAGTCCAGGCCAAAATGAAGGAAGCACAGGCAACGCTTGCGAATGTGGTTGTTGAAGGTGAATCCGGCGCCGGGATGGTTAAAGTGAAAGTTAACGGACTTAAAAAAGTGCTTTCCATTCAAATTGATGACGACCTGGTAAAACCCGGTGAAAAGGAAACTTTATCCGATCTGATCATCGCCGCTGTGAATAAAGCAATGAGCGAAGCCGACAATGCTTCCAAAGAAATAATGAAAAAAAATGCGGGCGATTTTCTTCCGAATATTCCGGGGCTTGACCTCAGTAGTTTCACCTGATGGACCGGTTGGCTACTGTCATATTAAATTATAATGGTCATCAGTATCTTGAAAAATTTCTTCAGGGAGTCGTTGATAACAACGAAAGTTTCCCGGTATATGTAATTGACAACGGATCTTCCGATAACTCGTTGGAATTGCTTCGAACGAATTTTCCGAGCGTCCGCGTGGTCATCCTGGATAAAAATGAAGGTTTTGCCGGCGGTTATAACCTCGGACTTAAGCAGATTGAATCGGAATTTTACCTATTACTGAATTCCGATATCGATGTCCGACCCGGATGGCTTAAACCACTCCTTGATTTTATCATTCATCAGCCGGATTGTTTTGCCTGTCAACCCAAGATCCTATCCTATACGGACAAAGAAAAATTCGAATATGCCGGCGCGGGAGGAGGATACCTTGACCGATTCGGCTATCCCTTTTGCCGGGGCAGGATCTTCAATTCCATGGAATATGATGAAGGCCAGTATGATGATACCCGTGAGGTATTCTGGGCTTCCGGTGCCTGTATGTTGGTTCGTTCTTCCATATTTCTTGAAGCCGGGGGATTCGATGCCGATTTTTTTGCCCATATGGAAGAAATTGACCTGTGCTGGAGGATGAAAAAAGCAGGATGGAAAGTTTATTATGTAGGTACAAGCAGCGTGTATCATTTAGGGGGTGGAACATTATCACATAAAAACCCGCAAAAGACCTATTTAAACTTCCGGAACAACCTGTTTATGTTACTAAAGAACCTGGAAGATTATGAAATGATCAGAGTGATCTTAGCCAGGTTCATTCTGGACATCCTCGCCAGCTTAAAATTCCTGGCTAATGATTCGACCGGAGACTTTTTTGCAGTGCTGAAAGCGATGTGGATAACTTATACAGGCATAAATAAGGAATTGAAGAAGAGAAAGTCGATACTGAAGATCCGCAAAAACAAAGAATTATCGGGTATGTACAGGAAATCAATAGTCCGGGAATACTATTTAAAAGGAATTAGAAAATTCAGCCAGTTAGGATACTAATAATACAAAATCGGGTTATATCTTCTCCTTAAATGCTTCCGTATGTTCATTGTAAAGGCTAAAAGCAGGTAAAATATGACAGGAGAGCCAAATGAAAGAAAAGAGGCATAAATGAAAAAAATCCGGATGCTGGAAGTGGGAATACGGAATTTATCACCCAAATGGGCACAAACCCCAAATGCCTTATCTTCAAAGAAATTCTGAATTCTTTTCATTTTAATATTTTTTTTACAAAATTATAAACGAAATTGGTTTTGAAATAGTTTTTACATTTACTTTTAATGGCTATTATTGCACTAATTCATAATATCCGGATCATCAATATATAGAAACTGGTTGAAATTTAACTTCATAATTCAATGAAAAAAATACTCTACACGCTAGCAATTTTTGGCATTTTATTTTTTACGGGCTGCGCACTTAAGCAAATGGCCCAAATGGCTAAGGATCAGAACCTGAAAGTCGACCCCAATCCACTTGAATTGAAAGGAAATATGGTCAACTATTCCTTAACGGCTACCTTGCCTGTAAAAATGCTTAAGAAGAATCTGGTGTATGCCCTTGATTCAAAATATGAATACGAGGGAAAATCATACAATCTTGACAGGATCGAATTTAAAGCCAGTGACTTTCCGAATAGTGCTTCCGAACAGCCGCATATTACCAAGAGTTTCAGTTTTCAGTATGCTGAAGGGATGGAAAAAGGAAACCTGACTGTTCAGGGTTTTGCCGTTGATCCGGCAAAAAACAAGCAATTACAAGCTACCGATGCCATTCCTGTTGCCCCGGGCCTGATCACAACTCAGTGGCTCGTAAAAGATATTTATTATGCTGCCATGGTTAATTATGATTATACCGACAGTGAAGTACAGGGATTCGATCCCAGGGAAGAAATTGAACCCATCCATGTGAATTTCTTCTTCGAACAAGGTAGATCTGTTCTCAAATCTTCGCTAAAAACCGATGGAATGACCAAC
>CAYNCU010000039.1:0-23597 GCA_964395765.1 uncultured Roseivirgaceae bacterium
TTAACATTGTGAGCCTTGTGTAATCCCGATAATTATCGGGACATTGTGAACATTGCGGCTAGATCCAACTCATCGCCGGAGACGTGTTATTCAGTTGGGATTTGTTTGTTGTTCCGGTCTGTGCGTCACAGACCAGGGGGACAGAAGGTTGTTCCGGTCTGTGCGTCACAGACCAGGGGGAGCGGGGGACAATCGAAACTCCGCGACCTCAGCGGTTAAAAACCTACTCATCAGATAATGAATATATTTTGAATTGAAAACAATTTCAGAATGTTAAATGGATTTTGCGCATTAACATTGTGAGCCTTGTGTAATCCCGATAATTATCGGGACATTGTGAACATTGCGGCTAGATCCAACTCATCGCCGGAGACGTGTTATTCAGTTGGGATTTGTTTGTTGTTCCGGTCTGTGCGTCACAGACCAGGGGGACAGAAGGTTGTTCCGGTCTGTGCGCCACAGACCAGGGGGGCGGAAGGTTGTTCCGGTCTGTGCGCCACAGACCAGGGGGACGGAAGGTTGTTCCGGTCTGTGCGCCACAGACCAGGGGGACAGAAGGTTGTTCCGGTCTGTGCGTCACAGACCAGGGGGTGGGATAAATATCATTTCAGGCGTATATATTTTTCAATAGAAAGTTTACTCTCATCCGAAGGAGCGTTCTCCATCAGTGAGAATTTCTGAGTAAGGGTATCATTTTTTACTGCCAGCTTGATGCTGAGAGTTTTCCCGATCACGGAGGGAAGGTCATTGAAGTCGATCGTTTCGGTATAAAGGCTGTCATTCATAGACCATGTGCCGAATCCATAAGTGTCGGTTTTTACCGTATCTACCTTATACCAGCCTGCAAATACGAAATGATCCCCGGACCACATCTTCACCTGGCTTTCTGTCATGTCACCCGGGAAGGAATGGATAATCGAATCACTGATCACGTACTTGCTGTATACCAATTTCCAGGCACCTTCGATAGGATTTCTGGTAGTTTTTGCGCAGCCCATGAGAATCAATACGAGCAATGATGAAATGACAATAATAGTTTTCATATTATAGTAATTTTTGGATACTGTTTCTGTCAGCGGGATTAATATAACATATCCACACCGGTAATTAATGGCTATTTGCCGGTTTTTTTAATTATGAATTTAATGGTCTTGGTCCGACGAGCCCCGCTGGTCGGACGAGCCCCCCTGGTCGGACCAGCTAATTAGATTACCCTGTTCTTAAATAAATTCTTTCCCTTGTAAATAATATTGACTCCCCGGCCTTTCCAGAAATTATCATCCTCGCTGTACATCATCTGCATATGCAGGTGGGGTCGTTCCGACATTCCGGAATTACCCGCGCTTCCGAGCAGGTCACCCTTTTTTACAGCATCACCTTCTTTGACGCAGATGCTATTCTTTTTCATGTGCCCAAGAAGAAAATAATAATGATCCTTTTTTATCACAACCGTGTTGCCCGTAGTATAGGGATAGTTTCCTGAAAACGGAATATTGTCATCAATGGAATTTTCAACTTTTAAAATTGTGCCCTCCATAGGCGCATAAATCTTTTCATTGAATACCGAATACTCCTCATTCGTGCGGGGCATGAATTTTATTTTACCGGTTGAAATTTTTGCTATATCCGTGGCGTAAAGCATGGACCCGGCAGTGCCTTTTTTCATGTGTACGGGAGAGTAATAATGATAATTCATTAATCGGCTGGTCCGGGAATTCCCGCCGTCTGTGACCAGGTACTTACCGCGGTTAAAAGGAAATTCTATTTCAAATGCATCTTTATCTTTCCGGTAAATGACCAGCAGGATTTTTATTAACTGGTAAATGAGAATTAATTCAGCCAGAGAAAGTATCATAACCGGCAACACTGAAGGCTTGTGAACTGCGCCAATACCTGATTTCCAAACCAGTTCCGACACAAGCAACACTTCCACCAGGATACAAAAAGCGGTTTTAAATGAACGGCCGAAAAATTCCCAGTAACCCGCAAGGCAGAGAATGATCAACACTGTCTGCGTTAATACCATCAGAAGGAAAGCGTCGTTGTTTACAAAAAATGAAAATATCAATAATAAAATTACCGGCAATAAATGGGAAGAAAACAATTTAACCGAGAGTACAGTTCTTTCGTTCATAAACAGCTTAAAAAAATAAGTCCGGATATGAGTTTACCGGCCCGGAATCCTGATATTAAAATTAAGGAAAACCGGGTTATCTCTATTCAAAGGTTTAAGGATTTTTTAATTCCGTGGCACTCCGTGGAATATCCTCATTTATGAGGATATTTGAAGAAATCGCAGAAAGGTTTCATGATCGGCAATTCAATAAAACCAGAAATGACCTCGGAAAAGCCTGCAGAAAATAATTCGCCGGAAGTTTCTGCCTGGAGTCCCCTGAAGATACAAATCTTCAAGGCTTTGCTGATCGCTTCCCTGGCTTCGAATATCGGCACCTGGATGCACGATGTAGCGGCTGCATGGCTGATGACAGACCTGGCGCCGACCCCGCTGATGGTATCATTGGTCCAGGCGGCGGCCACGTTTCCCTTATTTCTTTTCATCCTTCCAGCCGGGGCCATTGCCGATACGCTTAACAAAAAACATTTATTGATCATCACCCATGTTTGGATGATCCTGGCTGCCCTTACCCTCAGCCTGCTCACCTGGTGGAATATGACAACAGGGATTTCCCTGTTGCTCTGCATATTTGCGCTCTCCATCGGAATGGCCTTTACCAACCCGGCCTGGGGCGCCATCATCCCCGATATTGTTCCGCGGAACACTATTCCTTCCGCCATAGCCCTGAATTCCGTAGGCTTTAACCTGGCCCGGGCCATTGGCCCCGCGCTGGGTGGACTGATCGTAGCTTCTTTAGGTCCGGCCTTTGTTTTTCTTTTAAACTCACTGTCATACATCGGGGTGGCCATCGTCTTATACACCTGGAAATATCGGCACGTCGAAAGTACACTACCTCCGGAAAGCATGTTCGGCGCTATCCGGGTCGGACTTAGGCATGTTGCAAATTCCAGGGCGATGATGGCCGTGCTGATCAAGGGTGGGGCTTTTATTTTAGGGGCCAGCGCCATGTGGGCGGTTTTACCTTTGTATGTCAGAAAAGACCTTGGCCTGAATTCATTTCACTACGGTATTCTGATAGGCTTCCTGGGTGCCGGGGCCGTGCTGGGCGGTACATTGCTGTCGCGGTTGAGGGCAAAATTTTCGGTAGACAAAACCGTTACCTGGCTACTGGTCGTATTTGCGGCATTTATTTTTTTTCTTTCTCTGGCTAAGAACTTTTATGTTTTATGCATTTTGATGTTCACAGGAGGAATTGCCTGGATCATTCTTTTGTCCAGTTATAATATTGCTTCCCAGTTGGCGCTTCCTGCCTGGGTGAGAGCCAGGGGGCTTTCCATCTATTCGATGGTTTTTTTCGGCGGCCTGGCTGTCGGCAGTGCGGTATGGGGAGGTGTAGCGAATGTTACAGGTATCCCGACCACTCTCATGGCCTCTTCAATAGTTATGCTGCTGGGCTTATTGTTTACAAGGAAGTTTGACCTCGCTTACAGTGAAACGATTAACCTCTCAGTTTCCAAGCATTGGCCTACCCCACAGATCCATGAAGAACCGGAACCTGAAGGGGGCCCGATCGTTGTGATGATTGAATATAAGATCGATCCTTCGGATAAAAAGGGATTTCTCGACGCGACAAAAGAATTGTATGTGTCAAGGAAAAGAACCGGCGCTTACCGCTGGGGTTTGTATAATGACCTTTCGGATCCGGATAAGTATATTGAAACCTTTGTCCTGCCTTCATGGATCGAGCATATGCGGCAGTTCGAACGGATCACCGAACATGAAAAGGAGATAGAAGAAAAGGTTAAGGCTTTTCATAAGGGAACGAGCCCACCGGTGATCCGGCATTTGCTGACAAATAAAGTGAGATGAGGTACTGGTTTTTTCACGCAAGGGGTTCTCGCGCACGCAAGGATTTCTCGCAAAGGCGCAAAGAACGCAAAGATCATTTTTGTTGGAGCCTGTTGTCTACCGCTTACGTATAACAACTTACCACCACATAACCTCAGAACTCTGACTTCGTGCCAGGGGAGAATAGGAGAAGAGGAGAAGGGGAGTGCTAGCTTTTAACTACTTTGATAATGGTCTGTGGTGGAAACGTATCCCAATAATAGGTGCGGGTGAACAGCACTTTCATTCCGCAGCGGGTGAACTCCTTTGCATATTCGGCGGAATGGGAAGAATCCGAAATAATAGCCGCGCCCTGGGGTTTAAGGATCCTGTATATTTCCCGGCATGCTTTTTCCCGGTCCTGTTTATTATAGATATTGTGCAGGCAAAGATTGCTTAAGATCGCATCAAATTCGTTATGAGAAAATCCGTTGGATAAAATATTTTTATCATAAACCTCGATTTTTCCTTCCACTCCTTCCAGCTCCGCATTGTTATAGGCTGTTGCGGCTTTGTTGTGTGAAAGGTCCCTGGCAGTCCAGATATCGATGCCGATGGATTTTCCCGTCTTGAGTCGTTTGGCCGCCCCGATCATCAGCAAACCATTCCCGGTACCGATATCCAGTACTTTTTCGTTTCCTTCCCAGTTCATTAGATCAAGGATCCTTTCACGATGTTTTAACTTTCCCAGTTTCGAATAATATAACATTAATAATGCTTCCGTAACCATCACTCCTCCAGTAATCATGGCAACTGCACTCAGGTGAAAATGAAAATTCTTGATTGAAATAACCGGTAACAGGAATGAAAGCAGCAGGACAGGTATTCCAGCTATCAATAAATTCCGGATTACATGAGGAGCATCAATACCGTAATCGGGCTTTTTCATTTTATAATATATTTTATCATTAAAGGTAGTCGCTGGAAATCCGTATGCGAAAAAGTTCACCCCCCTTCACCTGCGCTTTACCGGTAATTAATTTGCACTGACCGAAGAGCCTTAGATCCCATGCTGAATGAACCGTATGGAATTCAGATAATTCGTTAAGGTAGCCGGTTATTTCGTAATATTTCATGAAAATACCTATTTTATACGGGTTACTTTTCCATCCTCCCGCCATTAAAGGCATAAATACCAGCAAATCCTAAGTATTATGAATTTAAAATTATTCAAAAATATGGTTTGGGGAGCTGTTACCATGCTATATGGAATATTATATGCTCTCTATATGATCGCCATTTTCCTGGAAAGCAGAAATATTCCTTACCAGCGGTTTTTGGAATAATCAGGCAGACAAACCTCCGAGAAATTTCCGGCCTGTAATGCGGGTGAACAAGTCTCTGGTAAATCTATTGCCAGAAAGCCGGCACAAGGATTGAAACTTATATTCCCCGGGAATTTATGCGTCTGCTCGGTGGTCCTCTTTGTAAAAATTATCCTGTATTAGATGAACGATTCCGTTCATTTTATGTACGCATTCGTACATGAATTGAAATAGAAGATCCATTTTTTACAAAATTTCATGCGTTTTAAAAACGGCATGATTTTTAATACTACATTTAGGAAAATATTATTTGAATCATTATGAAGAAATACCAACTCGGCGAATTCGAAGAGATCGTCATGCTCACCGTAGCCATCCTTACCAACGATGCCTACGGTGTTTCCATTAAGAAAGAAATTGAAAACAGGCTTTCGCGAAAAGTGAGTGTAGGGGCGTTGCAAACGGCATTGAAAAGGCTGGAAATGAAAGGCTATCTTAAATCTCATGAAGGCGAAGCAACCGAAATACGTGCCGGAAGACCCAAACGTTATTTCGAAGTAACGGCACCGGGGAAAAAGGCCATTGCCTACACCAGGAGTATTCGCGATGAACTCTGGAGCGCTATTCCCAATCTGTCGCCGGAGATGAAGGTGGTTTATTAAATAACGATGAAGAAGAAAGAAGTCAGACCTCCCGGGATATTCCTGCGCTTCTTCCGGTGGTTCTGCCACCCGGGGCTGAGGGATTCCGTGGAGGGTGACTTGATGGAATTGTACAATGAACGAATAACAATATATGGAAAGAAGAGGGCGGACATCCGGTTTATGATCGATGTTCTATTACTCTTCCGGCCGGGTATCATAAAACCGCAAAATCATATTTCTCAAAATATTTTTGCCATGTATAAAAACTATTTCAGGATCGGGATCAGGAATATCCGTAAGAACAGGGGTTATTCATTTATCAACATTTCCGGACTGGCCGCCGGCATGTCGGTCGCCATGCTGATCGGCCTGTGGATATGGGATGAGATCTCCTTTAACCGGTACAACCCGGATGCCGACCGTATCGCGATGGTGATCCAGAATGTGACGTTTAACGGGAAGATAAATACATGGTGGCAGACTCCCTTTCCTCTCGGTGAAGAATTACGGAACAGCTATGGTAATGATTTTAAATATGTGGTAACCTCCACAGGAAGTTACCCACATACGCTCGACTATAAAAGCCATCTTTTTTCGGAAGAAGGCCTGTATGCCGAGCCTCAAGTAACCCGCCTTTTGCATCTCCAGGTATTAAAAGGTTCGATAGACGGGTTACAAGACCCTTCATCCGTCATGCTTTCCGAAACGCTGGCGAAGACTCTTTTCGGGGATACCGACCCAATGAACAAAACCCTCCTTATTGACAATAAAACCGATGTAAAAGTGACAGGAGTATACAGAGACCCGCCGGAAAATTCTTCATTTTCCGATGTCCATTTTATTCTGCCCTGGGAACAATTGGTCAACGTTGAGAAATTAAAGGATAGATCGAATCCCTGGCGAGCCAATTCATTTTATACCTATGTTGAACTCGCCAAAGGTACCGGGATGAAAAATGTTTCCGAAAAGATCAGGGATATCAAATTGCACAAGGTTCGCGTGAATGAACGTTCGATGAATCCCAGATTATTTTTATATCCCATGAACCGGTGGCACCTGTACAATGAATTTGATAACGGCGTCAATGCTGGTGGGAGGATCGACTACGTCTGGTTATTCGGCATCATCGGGATTTTCGTATTGCTGCTGGCCTGTATCAATTTTATGAATCTCAGTACTGCGCATTCCGAAAAGCGGTCGAAAGAAGTCGGGATCAGGAAAGTAGCCGGTTCCTTACGAAGCCAGCTGATAAGTATGTTTTACAGCGAATCCATCCTGATTTCCTTTTTTGCCTTTTTTATTTCAATCCTTGTTGTTCGCCTGTTGCTGCCTTTCTTCAATGAAATTGCAGGTAAAAAATTATCTCTGTTATGGGATAATCCATGGTTCTGGATGGCCGGTATCGGGTTCACGCTGTTGACCGGCTTCATAGCCGGGAGTTATCCGGCCATTTATTTATCTTCCTTCCGGCCCGCCAAGGCATTGAAAGGTTCCATGAATACCGGACACCGTACTATCAGGCCGCGGCGGATCCTGGTCGTTTTACAGTTTACCATTTCCGTAGTTCTGATCATCGGCACGATGGTTGTGTTCCGGCAAATACAATTTGCCAGGGAACGGCACATCGGCTTCAACCGGAAAGGTTTGATCAACTCCTTTACAGCATCGGAAAATATTCATAAGCATTTTGAAGCGATAAAGGATGAATTAAAGCATGCCGGGGCCATAACCGATATGGCGGAATCCAGCAGCCCGGTCACCTCGGTATGGAGCACCAGCAGCGGGTTTAGCTGGCCCGGAAAAGACCCGGGCTTGTCGGTTATTTTCCCGAACACAATTGTTTCCTACGATTACGGCAAGACAGTCGGATGGCAATTCCTGGAAGGCAGGGATTTCTCAAGAGACTTCGCCTCCGATTCAAATGCTTATGTGATCAATGAAGCGGCGATGAAATTCATGGGCTTGAAAGACCCGGTAGGCCAGGTTATCACCAAGGACGGCCAGCCCCATACCATCATCGGGGTCATCCGGAATGTGATCATGGAATCGCCCTATGAACCGGTGAGGCCATCGGTATTCCGTATGTTTAACGTTCCTGGAAACTGCATACTGATAAAATTAAATCCGGCGGAACAGGTAACGAAGGCATTGTCAACTATAGAAATGGTTTTCAAGAAGTATGATCCTTCGCAACCTTTCAGCTACCGGTTTGTCGATGAAGAATATGCAAAAAAATTCGGTAATGAAGAACGGATAGGAAAGCTTTCTTCCGGCTTTGCTTTCCTTGCCATTTTTATCAGCTGCCTGGGCATCTTCGGCCTTTCATCCTTTATGGCCGAGAAGCGTACAAAGGAAATCGGCATCAGGAAAGTGCTGGGCGCCTCGCTTGTGAATATATGGAAACTATTATCCGGCGATTTCCTGTTGCTGGTATGTTTTTCCTGTGTCATCGCTGTTCCGGTATCCTGGTATTTTATGAATCAATGGTTGCAGGGATTTACCTACCGGATGCATATTCCCTGGTGGATCTTTGTCCTTACCTCGACAGGGGCATTGATCATCACCCTGCTTACCGTAAGTTACCAGGCTATCCATACGGCTTTGAGAAATCCTGTGATCAGTCTCCGGTCTGAATAAATATTAGATGAAAAAGATCCACCATGATCCACCCCGATATTTCCTTCGTTTCTTCCGTTGGTTCTGTCACCCGGAGCTGAAGGAATATATAGAGGGGGATCTGATGGAGTTGTATCGGGAAAGGGTAGAAGCGAAAGGCAAAAAAATCGCAGACATGAAATTCGGAACCGATGTATTACTGCTGTTCCGGCCGGGCATCATCAAACCACATATGAACCAATACCCACAAAACAATATAACCATGTTCAGGAACTACTTAAAAACAGGATGGAGAAACCTGATGAGGAACAAGGGCTATTCCTTATTGAATATCTCCGGGCTGGCGGCCGGTATGGCCGTTGCCATCGTCATCGGCTTATGGATTCATGATGAGCTGTCCTATGATAAATTCAACCCGGGCTATCACCGGATTGCCCAGGTGATACAAAATGTAAAAAACAATAATGAAACGGATACATGGTTCAATGTTCCTTTCCCCCTGGGTGATGAATTGAGAAATAAGTACGGGGAAAATTTCAAATATGTAGTCATGGTATCAGAATTCGGCACGGGAACCCTTCAGTATGAAAACCGGTTTTTCACAAAATCAGGAGCTTATATCGAAGCGGATGGCCCAAAACTACTCAACCTGAAAATGCTGGAAGGTTCCATGGATGCCTTGAACGATCCGTCTTCCGTTCTCCTTTCGCAATCTACTGCCAAAGCGATCTTCGGAGATGATGACCCCATGAATAAAATATTGAAGCAAAACAACCAGGACAATTTCAAGGTGGCAGGAGTATATCAGGATATCCCCGAAAATTCGCAATTCGCTGGGATGCCTTTGTTAATGCCATGGAAAAAATTTGCCGGGGAAAGCGGATTCCTGCAGAGTGATAACCCCTGGCGTTGCAATTGTTTTACCACCTATGTTGAACTGAATGATAACGCGAAGATGGCCGATGCCTCTGAAAAGATCAGGGATGTCAAAATGAAAAATGTCCATGAAGATGAACTTGTTCATCATCCCCAGCTCTTTTTATTCCCTATGAGCCGGTGGCATTTATACAGTGAATTCAAGGCCGGTGTGAATACGGGCGGGAGAATTGAGTATGTATGGCTCTTCGGCATCATCGGTATATTCGTGCTGCTGCTGGCCTGCATTAATTTCATGAACCTGAGCACGGCGCGTTCTGAGAAACGTGCCAGGGAAGTCGGCATCCGTAAATCTGTTGGCTCCCGCCGGCCGCAGTTGATAATGCAATTCTTTACAGAATCATTGGTGGTTGTGACGCTTGCTTTCCTTTTATCTGTAGTGATTGCAGGGTTGATTCTGCCAGCATTCAATATCCTTTCCGGCAAGCATCTTGCCTTTCCCTGGTACAGCCCTGATTTCTGGCTGGCCGGAATTGGTTTTTCCTTTCTTACCGGTGTGATCGCCGGAAGCTACCCGGCCCTTTACCTCTCTTCTTTCCGGCCCGTCAGAGTATTAAAAGGCGTCATCCGAACGGGACGATCTGCCATTCATTTCCGCAAGGTATTGGTAGTGGCCCAGTTTACTATTTCAATTGTCATGATCATCGGCACCATTATCGTGTATAAGCAGGTACAATTTGCCATGAACCGCCCGATCGGTTATAACAGGAACGGGCTGATCATGATGTATCCCAGTACGGATGAATTCCACAATCATTTTGACGCTTTAAAAAAGGAAATGACCGATGATGACGCAGTCACGAACATGGCAGAATCCGGAAGTTCCGTCACGCAAGTCTGGTCAACCAACAGCGGTTTCGACTGGCCTGGAAAAAACCCGAATGAGGCAGTGGATTTTCCGAACATTGGTGTTTCGGTCGATTACGGAGAAACTGTCGGTTGGGAATTTACACAAGGTCGTGATTTTTCAAGGGAACACGCCTCGGATTCTTCGGCATTTGTTATTAACGAGGCCGCGTTAAAATATATGAACCTGAAGGATCCAGTCGGGGCAACCATGCATTGGGATGGCCGGCCCTACACCATCGTCGGGGTGATTAAAAATATGGTCATGGAATCCCCTTACGAACCGGTAAGACCTACCTTTTATCACTTGATCTATAACCAGGGTAATGCGGTAATTATGAGGCTAGCCCCGGACATGAGTGCTCAGCGCTCCCTGAATATAATTGAGACTGTCTACAAAAAGTATATTCCCGACCAACCCTTCGAATATGATTTTGTGGATGCGGACTACGCAAAAAAATTCGGCGATGAAGTACGAATCGGGAAAATTGCCTCCTGGTTTGCCGGGCTGGCCATCTTTATCAGTTGCCTGGGAATTTTCGGGCTGGCTTCCTATGTGGCCGAACAACGCACCAAGGAAATCGGCATACGAAAAGTAATGGGTGCTTCCGTAACTAACGTTTGGCAATTACTTTCAAGGGATTTTGTTCTGCTGGTTTGCATTTCCTGCCTTGTAGCCGTTCCACTGGCCTGGTACTTCCTGCATAAATGGCTGATGGCCTATTCCTACCATACCGGCATTGCCTGGTGGATTTTCGCCATAACATCCGGAGGGGCGATTCTCATTACCTTGCTCACGGTCAGCTTCCAGTCGCTAAAGGCAGCGATGATGAATCCGGTAAATAGCCTTCGGTCCGAATGAAAATAAAATGACAGATCGCCATTATAACCCTCCGAAACTATTCCTCCGCTTTTTCCGGTGGTTCTGCCACCCGGCGTTGAGGGATTATATCGAAGGAGATCTGATGGAAATTTACCAGGGAAGGCTAACGGCTTCCGGAAAACGAAAAGCGGATTTAAAATTTATATTCGATGTAATATTATTATTCCGGCCAGGCATCATCCGACCCCCGAAAAAATTGAATGACTTAAACCAATACGCCATGCTCAGAAGTTATTTCAAGATCACCTTCCGGAATCTTATCCGGCATAAGGGCTATGCCGCCCTCAACATTGCCGGTTTTGCAGTGGGTATTGCGGTATGCATTGTCATCCTGCTCTTTGTCAGGTATGAAAAAAGCTTCGATAACTTTCAGCCTGACAACCTATACCGCCTGAATGAAGTGCAGACCTTCCCGGGTATGCTGGCTTCACAGAAAGTGGCCTTATCGATGTATCCTATGGGGCCGACGTTGAAAGATGAATTTCCGGAAATAAAAAATTTCACACGAATAAGCCGGTTCAGTCAGTATATGATCCAATACGGGGAAAAGAAAGTTTATATGAACCAATCTTTCCTGGTGGATTCCACTTTTCTGAGAATGTTTAATTTTAAAATACTCGAAGGTAACCGGGAAACAGCGTTGATGAATCCCAACAGTGCTGTGCTTACCAAATCCACTGCCCTGAAAATATTCGGTGACGAAGATCCCATGGGCAAAACGATAATCTATTACGGCAGTGATACGCTTAACTTCAAGGTAACCGGTATTCTTCAGGATGTTCCCAGGAATTCGCAAATGCAATTTGATGCTTTATATTCATTCAGTTCCATTTATTATCCGGGAATAAACAATTGGGATAATAACTGGCTAGATACATACTTTGAACTTCAACCGCACGCCGATGTGGCTGCATTGGAGAAAAAATTCCCGGCTTATCTGAAAGAACACATGGCTTCGGGAGATACCTGGAAATATTTTCGACTTTTCCTTGTGCCCTACAAAAACGTACATGGCGGCACTGCTGATATCGGGTTGGACTACATCAATTATCATAAATTCGATGAACGATATACCGATTTATTTTTTGTCCTTGCCCTGATCATCCTCCTGATTGCCTGTATCAACTTTATGAACCTTTCCACGGCCCGATCCACAGAAAGGGCAAGGGAAGTAGGCGTAAGAAAATCGATCGGTTCCTACCGTTGGCAGCTTGCCGTTCAGTTTATAACCGAATCCGTGATCTTGTCTTTAATAGCATTGCTATTTGCCGTAATCCTGGTTTACCTCATCCTTCCTTATGTGAATCGTCTGAGTGATCGCGATCTTCATTTTGTATTATTTAATAATGTGTGGCTTGCCGTAACCATTATCGGCGGCACAGCATTAATCGGAATTTTTTCCGGTATTTATCCTGCCGTTTATCTGTCTTCCTTTCAGCCGGCGAAGGTCCTGAAAAGTTCAAAACAGTCCGGGAAAAGTCATTCCACATTGAGAAATATTCTGGTTGTGATTCAGTTCTCAAGTGCCATTTGCCTGATGATCAATGCAGTTTTTGCCAGTAAACAACTGAATTTCATGATGACGAAGGATCCCGGATTCGACAGGCAAAATATAGTGGATATTCCGTTGGACAGGAACAGCGGTAAGAGCATTGATGTTATAAAGCAGGAGTTGTTGAAAAACAGTTTGATTTCCGGGGTAACAGCCGCTCAGGATATTCTCGGGAGTCACCTGGATCAATCAGGCGTAGAATTTAATGGGGACGGTCCAAAGAGGAACCTGGCCGCTACTCGGTTGATCGTCGATCCGGATTACCTGCGTCTGTATAAAATACCTGTACTGTACGGCAGGGATTTTTCAAATGCACCTTCAGCCGGAGGCCGGGAATATATCATCAATGAAACACTGGCGAAAGAATTATTGTCGGATGAGCCGAAAGTGGCTATGTCATCGTTGATCGGCGATCAATTCGGATTTGATTCACTCGGCACCATCATCGGAATTGCAAAGGATTTTAATTTTAATTCTCTTCACAACAAGATCGAAACCTTATTCCTTTACAATGATACCCGGGATGGATTCAGCCACCTGTCAGTAAAGATCAACGGAAATAAAACTGCAGAATCACTTTCCTATATAAGGTCGGTGTGGAATTCCGTTTACCCTGATCAACCTTTTCAATACCAGTTCCTTGACGATCACTTTAATGAAGTTTACCAATCGGACAGCCAGGTAAGCCAGATCGTAGGAATACTAACCATTCTCGCCTTTATCATTTCCTGCCTGGGTTTGTTCGGACTGGCGTCTCATTCGGCCGAACGAAGGATAAAAGAAGTAGGGATCAGAAAAGTAATGGGCGCTTCGGTTCAGAATATTGTGACCATGCTATCGAAAGATTTCATAAAATATGTACTGGTCGCCGCCGTCATTACCATGCCTTTAGCGTGGCTGATCGTTCGTCAGTGGCTCAGGAGCTATGCTTATCATATTCCTATCAGCTTTTGGATTTTTTTATTTGCGGTAATAGTTGCCATAATAATTGCCCTGGTGACCACCAGTTACCAGGCGATGAAGGCAGCCAGCGCCAACCCGGTTAAAAGCCTGAGGAACGAGTGATCAAGCGCGTGAAAAAAAACGAAACCATACCGCCCCGCATTTTCCTCCGTTTCTTTCGGTGGTTCTGCCACCCGGCGCTGAGGGATTATATCGAAGGTGACCTGGTGGAATTATATAAGGAAAGAATTAAAACTAAAGGGAAACGGAGAGCGGACCTGAAATTCATGATCGATGTGATCCTGCTCTTCAGGCCCGGTATCATCCGGCCGTCGTCGAATAATCCTTTAAACCAAACTGATTTGTTCAGGAATTATCTGAAAATCGCATGGAGGAATATGATGAAAAAGAAAATGTATTCCTTCCTCAACCTGGCCGGCCTTTCCACCGGCATGGCCGTCGCCATCCTGATCGGATTATGGATTTATGATGAAGTTTCCTTCAACAAAAATTTTGAACAGCATGACCGTTTGGCCCAGGTCAACCTGTACCAGGCCCTGGGTGAATTGTCGGGTGTGGGCCAGACCGTTTCGGAACCTGAAGCTGAACCTTTCCGCACAACCTATGCCGCCGACTTCAAAGCCGTATCCCTGGTATCTCAGGATGGTGAATATCACACGCTTAAATCGGGCGATAAAAAAATATCCGGCCTGGGTCGCTGGGCGGAGGCTGAATTCCCGGAAATGTTTACCCTTGATATGATATCCGGCAGACGCCAGGCGCTGAAGGATCCTTCCACTTTGCTGATCAGTGAATCGCTGGCAAAGGCATTGTTCGGGGACAGCGATCCGATGAGTAAAAGTATCCGGATCGATGACCGGTTTGATCTCCAGGTAGGGGGAGTCTACAGGGACTTTCCGGAAAATTGCACTTTTTCAGACACAAAGTTCTTACTCCCCTGGATGAACCAGGAGAACTGGAGGAATAAGGTCACTGACTGGGATAATCATAACTGCGCACTGTTCGTTCAGCTGGCCGACAAGGTTGATCTCGATGCGGTTGCCGAAAAAGTTAGAAGGGCGCCTTCCTCCCATTTTACGGCCTGGACGGAAGAATACAGGCTTCAATCACTTAATAAGGTTCACTTATACAATGAATATAAAAATGGAAAGGTAACAGGGGGCCGGATCGATTATGTGTGGATGTACGGATTGATCGGAATTTTCGTATTGCTCCTGGCCTGTATCAATTTCATGAACCTTTCTACGGCCCGCAGTGAACAACGGGCCCGGGAAGTCGGCATCCGAAAGACCGCCGGATCACAGAGGAGTCAGTTGATCTCCCAGTTCCTGACGGAATCGGTACTCATGACGTTTATTGCACTGGTATTATCGATCCTTCTGGTGACTTTCACCCTGCCCTTTTTCAACCTTATCGCCGGAAAGCATATCGCGATGCCCTGGAACCTTCCCTGGTTCTGGTTCTGGACGTTAACCTTCACGTTATTCACCGGCATTCTGTCGGGAAGTTACCCGTCATTTTATCTTTCTGCATTTAAACCGATCAGCGTGCTGAAAGGAAAACTCAAAACCGGTACTGCCGCAACGATTCCACGAAAAATCCTGGTTGTCGTTCAGTTTACGGTTTCCATTGCACTCATCATCGGCACGATGGTTGTTTTCAACCAGATCCAGTATGCCAAAGACAGGCCGGCCGGATTCGATCGCAGCGGATTGGTCACCGTATCGCTGAATACCCCCCTCCTCTGGAACCATCTCGAAGCCATACGAAATGATCTTCTGAAAACCGGGGTGGTGGGCAATGTAGCCGCATCATCGCAATCCCCTGCGAATTTCAACAACAATAACGGGATCGACTGGCCCGGGAAAGATCCCGGTTCCCAGATCTGGTTCAGGGATGTGGTTGTTACGCCGGAATACGGAAAAACCGTTGGATGGACCATCACACAGGGCAGGGATTTTTCCAGGGATTTTGTTTCCGATTCTTCAGCCGCCATATTGAACCAGGCTGCCGCTGATACCATGAACCTGAAAGATCCGATTGGTACCCCAATCACTTATTTCGGAAATAAATATACGGTGATCGGTATTGCAAAGGATATGCTCACCCAATCTCCCTACCGGCCTGAAGAGCCGGCTGCGTTTTTCATGAAAGGTTACTACGGATACATCATTATACGGATCAGGCCGGGGGCACCGGTACATGAGGCGCTGGCGGCAATGGAACCCGTATTCAAAAAATATAACCCCGATTCGCCGTTTGAATATAAGTTTGTGGATGAGGAGTACGGGCATAAATTCGCCAACGAGGAACGCATCGGGAAACTGGCTGGTTTCTTCGCTTCACTGGCGATCTTCATTTCCTGCCTGGGAATTTTCGGGCTGGCGGCGTACACGGCCGAGCGCAGGAATAAGGAAATCGGGATCCGGAAAGTGCTGGGCGCTTCCATTGCCCACCTGTGGGGATTACTTTCCCGGGAATTCATTATACTGGTTACAATTTCCAGTGTAATCGCCATTCCGGTCGCGTTGTATTTCATGACTGGCTGGTTGAAAAATTACAGTTATCATGTAACGCTTACCTGGGAGGTATTCGGCGCAGCCGTTGCAGGAGCTGCAGTGATTACCATGACAACGGTCAGTTACCAGGTGCTGAAAGCGGCATTTACCGATCCGG
Organism: uncultured Roseivirgaceae bacterium; assembly: GCA_964395765.1. Classification (GTDB taxonomy): domain Bacteria; phylum Bacteroidota; class Bacteroidia; order Cytophagales; family Cyclobacteriaceae; genus DATDPY01. The sequence goes on from CAYNCU010000039.1 coordinate 16,346, forward strand.
TCAGAAGCCTGAGAAGCGAATAAATAGGTTAAATTTTAGTAAATCATATTAAATCATGAATGAATCTATTGTTGAAACCAATAATTTAAATTTCAGCTATTCACGGAATTCATTTAATCTTGAAAATATTAATTTAAGAATTCAATCGGGTTCGATTTACGGTTTTCTCGGTCCGAATGGCGCAGGAAAAACCACGACGATACGGTTGCTTCTCGGACTGCTCGTGCCTGATTTCGGAACCATTAATTTATTCGGAGAAATCCATTCGATACACTCGATAAAAAATTATTCGGATATAGGAGCCATGATCGAATCTCCTTCGCTTTATGATCACTTGTCCGGATATGATAACCTGGAAATTACAGGAAGAATCAAGAAGGTAGATAAAAAAAGAATTCTTGAAGTATTGGAAATTGTAAAACTGACCAATGCCGCGAATATTTCAGTAAAGAAATATTCAATGGGAATGAAACAAAGACTCGGTCTGGCTTTAGCCTTATTGTCGCATCCTAAATTACTGGTCCTGGATGAGCCTACCAACGGCCTTGATCCGCAGGGTATGATTGAGACAAGAGAATTGCTTATCCGCCTGAACAGGGAATATAAAACTACCATTTTGATTTCAAGCCACTTATTATCTGAAATCGAACGCCTGGTAACGCACCTGGGGATAATTAATCGGGGAAAAATGATTTTTCAGGGAACCATCGGTGAATTACAAAATCTTAAATCGGGAAATTCAAATATACGGATCGATACGAGCGATAACCATCTTGCTTTCAAAATTATTGAAAAATTGTATCCCGTAAAGTTCAGTGAGAACGATATATTGGAAATTCAATATGCCGGAAGAGAACAGGTTGCACTCCTTTGTAAATCCCTGATCGCCGGAGGCGTTGATATTTTTGATTTTCAGATTCAAAAGAACGATTTGGAAAAGTTATTTCTGGAATTAACAAATAACACAAATGTCGCTACTCATTAGATTATATTATACTGAAATAGTAAAATCGAAAAATACATTTGCTTTGTGGCTGACAATTATCGGGGCCGGAGTCATTCCTTTCGTATTATTCATAACCTATGCCTATAACTCGCAGATGTTTATCCCCGAATCCGGGATCAATCCCTGGAATGAGATTTTTTTAAGGTCGTTTAACGGAATCACCTTATTTACACCCCTGTTCATAATCCTTATTATCGGCCTGCTGTTTAATATAGAACAACGCTCCAATGCATGGAAACATTTATTTGTTCTTCCCGCATCGAAAGGCAGTATTTATACCAGTAAATATGTTTTCGTTTTTTCATTGGTTTTAGCTTACTATCTTTTATTCGCCCTATTAACCTGGGGAACGGGTATCATTTTAGGGCTATATAAAAGCAACCTGGGTTTTCTGAAATATTCACCGGAATGGAATAAAATATTGAGATTCCTTTTCAAATTTTTTGTCGGAACACTCGGGATCATTGCTATCCATTTTTGGTTGAGCTTCAGATTGAAAAACCTGATTTCCAATTTGGGCATTGGATTGGCGGGAATTGCTTTTGCCATTCTTTTGAACGGCAGCAAGGGGGGGCTTATTATATTATTCCCGTACTCATTCCCGATACTTATGTTGAATTATAAAGCCAATCCGGTTCATTTCTTTGACAACTTTCATTATGTGAGCCTGATTTACTTTATCATTATTTCAGCTTTAAGCTATTACGATTTTACAAAAAAATTTAATGGATAAAATTGTATCAATATTAATCATAGTGTGCTTTCATTATTTTACAGAAATGCTTTTAGGTAATTTACATGAATAAGTTTCAAAGCCTTCCTCCCGGATTGTTCCTCCGGTTCTTTCGCTGGTTCTGCCATGATGATCTGAAAGATTATGTCGAAGGCGATCTGATGGAACTTTATGAAGAGCGGAAAAAATCTTCAGGTAAAAGAAAAGCAGATATAAAATTTATTATTGATGTCCTTTTATTATTCAGACCGGGGATCATCCGGCCTTCTTCGAGATTCATAATAAACAACAACTTCGACATGTTCAGAAATTATTTTAAAACCGGGCTCCGTAATATCCTCCGGTACAAAGTATTCTCATTCATCAATATTTTCGGGCTCGCCACAGCCTTGTCAGTCTGCATGCTCATCATCATGATGCTCGCCGACCAGGCCCGGTATGACCGTTTTAATGTGAAGCGTGACAGGATTTACAGGATTCTCACGGATACGGAAGGTTCAAAAATGCCCTATGCTACCTCGCCTTTCCCGCTGGCGGATGCACTGAAATCAGGATATCCTTCCATAGAAGAAAGTGTAAACCTACGGCCCGGCGTCGGAGGGGAAGCCACTTTTGACGGGAAGTCCGTGGCTATGGGCGGCTATTTCACAAGCCCTACGTTTTTCAGGATTTTCAGCTTCAACCTAACCGAGGGAAATAAGAATTCTGCATTGATGAAACCCAGATCGGTGATTCTGTCCATGAAGATGTCCCGAAAATTATTCGGTGACGAAAATCCTCTTGGGAAGACCATTTCATTTTCAGACCGGCAATTATCCTATCCGTTAAATTATGACCAGGTGGGAGCGCCCCCGGTTTCCTGGGGGAATTTTACCATTACCGGCGTGATCGATGAATCCAGGTATAAATCGCACCTTGGATTTGACCTGCTGATGTCCTCTTCTACTTTGCCCATCCTGTATGCTGACAGTTTGGTAAATGATCAATCCAACGACTGGGAAGATTATTACATGACCTACACCTATGTGCTGATGTCTCCCGGGAAAGACCAGGCTGATTTGTCATCGGCGCTCCGTGCTTTGGTGACAAAAAAATATGGGGATATCCCTTCAGCCCAGGTGAAAGGGCTGAAGCTTTTATCACAGAACCTGAGCGATGTTCAGATGCATCTGTACGCCAACGATACCAATAACCGGCTACCTGCGATCGGGTATTATTTTCTCTATATCCTGGCTGCTGTCATTCTTTTCTCCGCTTGTCTGAATTATGTAAATCTTTCTGTTGCCAGGGCGCTGACGCGCGTAAAAGAAATCGGTATTAGAAAAGTGACGGGAGCGGGGAGGAAATCACTGGTAGTCCAGTTTCTGAGTGAATCGGTAATTACTTCCCTGCTTGCCCTTGGCCTGGCTATAGGAATGGTAATGTTGCTGCGCCAGGGATTCCTGCATTTGTGGCTTAATCAGTTCCTTCAATTCGAATTGCCTGATACTGTTTCGGTTTATCTGATCTTCCTGGCCTTCGCAATAGCCATCGGCCTTCTTGCAGGTTTTTATCCGTCTTTTTACCTGTCGAAGTTTCAGCCGATCAAAGGATTGAAAAACCATGACAGTCTTAAACCCGGTATGCCCGGAATGCGAAAGGTGCTCAGCGTTATTCAATTTGTAGTTTCTCTTTTCTTTGTAATAACATCCATTCTCATTTTAAAACAATTCAGGCATTATGCTCACTTCGACTATGGTTTTAATGCCGGAAATGTTGTTAATATCACGTTGCAGGGTCATGAAGCCGCGATGGTAAAAAATGAATTGAAGTCGATTCCGGGGGTTGAAGATATATCTGCCTGTGATTTACTTCCTGCCGGAGGTATATCCAATGGAACTTCGGCCAGGAAGATGGGAAGCTCAGACGATTATACTTCCTTCCGGCTGATGAACGCAGACGGTGATTTTACCGGTAACCTTGGCATCCGACTGCTCGCCGGGAGGAATCTGCCCGATAACGATGCGCCGAAAAATAATTATGTGCTTGTGAATGACGCAGCCGTAAAGAAATTCGGATATCAATATCCCGCGGATATGGTCGGCGAGATGCTGGAATCAAAATGGGGGGACCAGTTTCAGGTAATTGGTGTTGTTTCCGATTTTCAATTTGATCTTCCCATTAACCGGGAAAGACTAAACCCGTTAATCATCGGGTACAATCCTCAATCCTTTCGTTACCTTAATGTAAGAATTGCACCGGGAAGCGTTGCATCGACCATGAAAGCAATTAACAGCAAGTGGCAGCAAATCGATCCTTCCCATGCTATCCATTACCAATTTTATGACGACCGGCTGGCTTCCGTGGGCAGGGGTGTTTTCGACCTGGCTTCCGTGCTGAGTTTTATTGCTTTCCTGGCAACGGTCATTGCATGCCTTGGCCTGCTGGGAATGGCGATCTATTCGGTCGAACGAAGGACGAAAGAAGTAGCCATCCGGAAGGTGCTAGGAGCCATGGATTATGGAATTGCGGTATTACTTTCAAAAGAATTTGTAAAAATCCTGGCCATCAGTGTTTGTCTCGGAACGCCTTTGAGTTACTTCATTAATAATTTATGGCTCCAAAGGCTACCCAACCGCGTCGGTTTCGGACCCGGCGTTATTTTGGCCGGATTAATTATCATCCTGGCATTGGGTTTTATTGCGATCGGTACCCAGACATTACAAGCTTCGAAACGGAATCCGGTGGATTCTTTGAAAATGGAGTAACATTAACCGCGGAGGGCGCAGAATTACGCAAAGTTAAGGCTGAAATTTTTTTTTCTATCTCTCCATTTTCTATGCGCAATGCTGAATTCTCGGCGGTTTAATAATCCTGCTCTTCAAAATTATTTACAACCTGTTTGATTCCTTCAGTCAATCGCGACACGTTAAAATTCAATAATAATCCTACATTGCAACCCGTTATTTCAACTGCCTGCAATTGTTGTGTCGATTCTTTCAACGTAGTATTGATCGCTCAAAAATATCCGCAAACCACTGAAAAGAAATTTTATTGATATTAAGCTTTAAATATTTATGATTAACAATTCTTTAAAGCACATAAAAAATAAAAGTAACAGGATGGGCGACGGATTAATAGTCTAAGTGAAAGACAATATGCGATTTATAAAATCAGAAATGTCAGGAATAAATTTTATAGCGGTTTTATTTTTATTTCCTGTTTTACCGGAATATTAATTTTATTCGAATACAATATTAATTGATAAACGATTTGATCTTTTATCGAAAAGGGTCACGTTTTGATATTGGCAATTGATTGCGCATCATCGTTACCAAAGTTGCATTTCCCGATTCCCATCAATTGGGCTGAACGATAAATCAGGTATACAATTATGGCAGCAAAGAACAGCAAGCTTATCCCTGGGATTAAAATAGCAATAAGAATACAAATAATATATAATCCATTCACAATAAGGTAAGTCCTGCGCTGTGATTTGTATGCCGGTTGTGAAAACTCATCGGAGGCCAATTGGGGATTCCGTCGCAGATAAATAATTCCTAAAAATCCGGTCAGGTTGCACAGGATCAGGTTAATTCCGTAAATGACTACCGGAATGGATTGGAAAGGATACCTGCTCATCAGCGTGGTCGGGAAGGGCATAAAGCTGATGAATAGCAGGAATAAAATGTTAAGCCAGATCAATACGCCATCAACTTCCCTGATCAGACGGAAAGTATAATGATGAAAGACCCAGTACATCCCGATCAAAATAAAACTAAGCATATAAACACCGACCGAAGGCAACAGGGTGATCAGGTCGTCCGGCAAGTTGTTGTAGGTTACGGTCGGGATTTTTATGCTTAGTACCAACAAGGTGATTACGATGGCGATTACCCCGTCGCTGAATGATTCAAGCCTGGTTCTTTTCATGAGGATTTGAAATTATATATTTTATAAATCGAATTCAATGGCCACGAAGCCTACAAGATAGGAAGAGACACTAAGAAAACAATATTCAATATTCAATATCCAATATCCAATATCCAATATCTTCAACGTGTGTATAATTCAGGGATGAGGTAAGGCGGCAGAAAGCTTTTTGTTGATTCATAACCTGCAAAATACGAAAATTAAAATTTAACCACGGAGTCCGCAAAGATTTTTCATGAAGAATTCAGGACATATGAATCAATAAATGCAATACATCAATAAGGGAGGATATTTTTGTATATGATTTTTATCGAAGAAATTTAATTTAATTTCCTCTGTGATCTTTGTGCCTTCCCTGTGCCCCCGGTGGTTGCATTTTAAATTTTACTTTTTTAATACCCGGTATTCATAAGGTTTCAGCATAACCTGATTCGCAAGTTTTACCGCCATTCCACTCAAAGCATCTTTCCAGGATATTTTCTTCAAGTCCGGGGGTATAGTAAAAGAAAGGGATTTATTTCTCAGATTGGATAAGATAAAAACCTCATCCTGATCGAGTGTCTTTGTAAAGGCACAAACGTCGTCGGTGGTGTAGGAGGTCAGGCTTCCCCGCCGGACCGCTGCATCGTCATTTCTGAATGCAAGAATCTTTTTGTATTGTGCGGTGACCCCCGGGTTCAGTGACCAGTCGATCTTATCGTCAGTAAATGGGAATCGTATCCGGTAGGGAGTTCCAACTTCCTGTCCGGTATAGATCATGGGTACGCTTTTCATGCAGGCAGCCACGATAAATGCCGCCATGGCCCCGTTTTCACCGTTAAAAATGCTGTCAGGCGACCCGTCCGAACTGTTCACATCATGGTTGGTGATATACCTGACAATTTCCTGGCCGTCAGAGGCACCCCTGTATTCAATATTATTTAAGCTGTCTATCGCTTTTGCAGAAGTGCCGTCATGATAAATCTGTTTCATTTTCCCGTAAAACTTAAAGCCGAAATTGTAATCAAATCCCGCACGGTAATTTTCGCTACGCTGCCCTTCGGCGAGCATCAGCAATTTATGGCCCGGAATGGCGCGAAGTGAATCGATCGCCTGTTGCCAGAAATCTTCCGGAGGCCCGTCCACAAAATCGCAACGATAACCGTCGATATTGACCGCATAGACCCAGTATTTCATGGCCCGGATCATGGCCTGTCGCATATCTTTATTATCGAAATTCAACTGGGCAACATCTTCCCATCCTTCGGGAGGGTAAATGATATTTCCGGACGAATCCTGTTCATACCAGTCCTTGTTTTTTATCCAGTCGTTATCCCAGGAAGTATGATTGGCCACCCAGTCCATGATAACCGCCATGTGATCCTGATGAGCATCAGAAACGAGTTTTTTCAGGTCGTCCAGGTTTCCGAACTCGGGATTCACGCCGTAATAATTCTTTACACAATAGGGAGAATTTTTAGCTTTTAGCTGGCCGACCGGGTAGGTTGGCATGAGGTAGACGACATTCACTCCAAGCGCCCGGATGGAATCAAGCCGGGCCTCAACGCCGGCAAAATTACCCTGGGAGCTGAATGCCCTTATGTTTACCTGGTAAATGATCA
>CAYNCU010000040.1:0-23357 GCA_964395765.1 uncultured Roseivirgaceae bacterium
AAAAGAGGAAAAGAGGAAAAGAGGAAAAGAGGAAAAGAGGAAAAGAGGAAAAGAGGAAAAGAGAGGAAGAGATTAGTGGGTAGTATTCGGGAGTATTCATAATTCCGTGTTATGAACAAATTATAGATCCATGTGTTCGGAAGGAGCATTCACGATTCTATATTGCTTCAATTAAAGTTTTATGTCCCTGACACCTTCAAAAAATACGGAATGACTTTGCGTTCTTTGCGCCTTTGCGTGAAATCGGCTTCGTGTGCTATAGGGGAATCGGAACATTACCGATGTTTTGATTTATAATAGAGTACTTCCGCTTTTTCAATGGTGATCAGCCCTCCGCAACCGGCCTGGTCAATCAGTTTATCAGCCGTTTCTACAAATGGCCTGAGCTTATTTTCATGATCTACAATCTCAATGACGATCGGTAAATCGGAAGAGATATCAAATATTTTAGCGGTATGGACCCGTGTCGATGCGCCAAAGGACATGATACCACGTACAACGGTACATCCTGCCAATCCCTCCTTCTTGGCCTCGAAAAGGATTGCCTCATATAATGGCTGGTGACCGATTTTATCAAATTCCCCGATAAAAATCCGAAGTAATTTGGAGTCTTGGCTCAATTCCATAAATCAAAGTAATCTTATTAAAACGATCGCTGCATAAACGGCCAGTATTCCTCCGACCAGGCTCATGACCAGATAAAGAAAGCTATAAAAAAAATCATTTTCACGCAACAAGCTGAAGTTTTCGTAGGCGAAGGAAGAAAAAGTGGTAAAGCCCCCGCAAAAGCCCGTTACCAGCAGCATTCTCAGTTCCGGAGAAACAAGATTTCCCCTTTCCGTCAGCGCATAGGCCACTCCGATAATGAAACACCCTGCCACATTAACTACCAGCGTCCCCGTCGGAACGGATGAAGGATAATGCAATTGCACAAACTGTTGGGTGACATAACGCGATATTCCTCCTATAAAGCTCCCGATGCCGATTAGAAATAATCCTTTAACCATAAGTTTAATAATCTTTTATTAAATGAATGAAGTCAGGAGTTATCAGACCCGTTTACAGGAGGGGCGTATATAGGCAAACTCCATTGCCTTTGAAGCGCAAATATATAATTTTTAGATATTAACCGGTAGGCTCGCAGACTTCAAAACTGGTGAACTATTTTCAATAGTAAGGTAAGCCAGTCATTTTATCGATCCCGACATAGTAGAGGTCAAAGCCGCCTTTTCCCCCTGGTCGGTTGGACGAAAAGATCATGAAATCATTCGTAAAGGACTGGGAGATGAGCTTTACAATGGGCCTGTATTCATCGTACGAAGTATTTATTTTATTTCCAAAATTAACAGGCTCAGACCATTTTCCTTTTTCAAGTTTGGAATAATACAGATCAAAGCCCCCGGATCCGCCGGGCCGGTTGGAAACAAATACCATCAGGTTGCCGATGATAAAGGGACATTTATCGTCGTAGGAACTGGACAATACCGTGTCTTTGACTATTTTTCTTTCGGTAGAATCTGAAAAGGCGGCTACCCATCCGGCGGAATGATTAACAGGGGTGTGGTATATGTCGAATTGCCCTCCCCGGTTTGAACAGAAATAAATCCCGGAACTGTCGGGAGAGAAAGTAGGATAGAGGTCGTCGGCTGAAGAATTCAGAAAGCGAATATCCGCCGGGGGCGAATAATCGTTTGCTGTTATATTCTGTGTAAACCGGATGTTATAATCTCCTGATTCATTCGAGGAATACAGAATAATAAATTGCCTGATGCCGGAATACAACAAATAATCATTTTGATCATTATACAAATCTCCGGGAATTAAAAATGGCCCCAATTCGTCCGAGGAAGTATTGATTTTATTCAGCCCCTGTTCAATGTTAAGCCAGGAATAATACTCGGACCTGTAAGGTGAATCCTGACCGTCGGTGATATTCTCAATACGCGGTTTTCCTTCATAGGTATAAAAATATACAAACAATACCTTGAATATTATATTAAAGTCTCTTCCCTGGCTGTTACGGTTCGATGAAAAACAAAGGGGAAATTCATTACCGCTTACTGTGGAAGCCGAGTTATAATCATCATATATGGAATTGATATCCCCGAGGTTTACCGGGGTTTCAGGAAAAGTTGCCGATCCATAAGAAGGAACGGGGTGAAAGGGATTGGAAGGACATCCCTGCAGCAATAATAATATAAAAATTAAACTTACTTTTCTTTTCATGCCGGACTATTCACCATTAAAAATCAGGATGGGTCGCCCTTTCTTACGGGGACTGACTCAATAATAAATTTACATCTTAATAGACACAATCAGACAAGAATGGGTTGGAAATCGATCGCCTTAAACAATGGAATATTTTAGTGCTTTCATTTCGGATTTCAATAAAACTTTTTTTATTTACAATCTTTTAGTCGAAAAGAAATGATGAAAAACCGATTAAGTCCTTACGCCGGAGTTTGTTGTATTCTTTTTTATTTAGCAGGATGTAGTTCCAATCCATCTTATCAGGAAAAAATATCCGATGACCCGGCTGTAATCGCCGCAGGCAAAAGCCTGTTTCTTCAGCAATGCAGCGGCTGTCATAATTTTAAACAGGATGGCATCGGTCCGCAATTAGGAGGAGTCACAAAAGAACTTTCCCCCGGATGGATCAGGAACTTCATTAAAAATCCTGATTCTGTCGTCAAATCCGATGATGAACAGGGTAAAAAACTGTTTGCAAAATATAAGACCCTGATGCCCCCGTTCAGCCAGTATTCCAACGAAGATCTCAACCGCATTATAGCCTATTTAAATACGCAGGAAAAGCCTGAATCCGTAAAGCCCTTCTCAAACGCTACGGCTATTTCGGATCCTATACCGGAGAAAATCAAATTTTCCGGTCTTACCGTCAACCTGAAATTGGTTACCCAAATTCCCGCATCAGGCAAGACCAGGCCTTATACGCGTATTACAAAAATGGCGGTGATGCCGGGAACTGCGCGTATGTTTATCGTAGACCTGCGGGGAAAACTTTATGAAATGAGAAACGGCAAGCCTGAAGTTTACCTGGACCTGGCTAAGCTGAAACCGGATTTTATCGATCAACCGGGGCTAGCGACCGGGTTCGGAAGTTTTGCCTTTCACCCTGATTTTCTGAAGAATGGACTCCTTTATACCACGCATACGGAAAAGCCGGGTTCAGGGAAAGCCGATTTTCAATTTTCAGATACCATCCCCAAAACCGTGCAATGGGTTTTGACGGAATGGAAGACCGACCACCCGGGCGCCTTTCCCTTTTCCGGGAAAAGCAGGGAGCTCTTCCGCATCAATATGGTAACCGGGATCCATGGCGTCCAGGAAATAACTTTTAATCCCTATTCCCAACCCGGTGATGAAGATTACGGATTGCTTTATATCGGAATCGGGGACGGAGGGGCGGCGGAAAACGGTTATACGTTGCTGTGCCATAACCTTGAAAAGCCCTGGGGCACTATTTTCAGGATCGACCCTTCCGGCAATAATAGTGCAAATCACCAATATGGAATACCCGCCGGAAATCCTTTTGCAAACGACAATAATAGTCATGTACTGAAAGAGATTTATGCTTACGGATTCAGGAACCCTCATCGCATTACCTGGACAAAATCGGGAAAGATGCTCGCGGTCAATATCGGCATGTCAAACATTGAATCCGTTGACTGGATCAAAGCCGGGCATGACTACGGCTGGCCGGTCCGGGAGGGAACATTTCTCGTAAACCCCTACGGCGATATCAATAAAGTTTACCCGCTTCCTCCCGACGATTCGCTCTACCAGGTAACTTACCCGGTAGCCATGTATGATCATGATGAAGGTCATGCCATTACCGGAGGATATGAATATACCGGATCCGCTGTTCCAGGACTGGCCGGGAAATTTCTCTTCGGCGATATCGTGACGGGCCGTTTGTTTTATATTAATCTTGCGGATGTAAAGCAAGGCAGCCAGGCCCCGGTGATGGAATGGAAGATCTCGTATAACGGCAAACCGATTACCATGGCTGAACTTTGCGGAAACAATCGGGTTGATCTCCGATTCGGGAAGGACCAAAAGGGTGAGATGTATCTTCTTTGCAAGCAGGATGGGAAGATTTACAGGCTGGCCGGAATAAACCGTAAGTAAATATTAATGTGCGGTGAAGGGCTGCAAAAAGATTTTATTTTTCTTTGCATGGGCCGCAGGATTATTTTTTTTAAATGCCTGTGCCGCCTCTTATAAACCTATTGATCCACCGGGTATAAAGTATACGGCATATGACTCAGCCAGTGGTATAGAATATTTTTACCAATATGATGTTTTACGTAAATACGGGAACAGGAAAATTGCAAGGAAGGAATATAAGAACAAGATAAGGGTAGTGGCGATTAAAATTGTAAATCATAATGATTATGCCGTTACGGTGAACCGGAATCTTTTATTTTATGCCGGAGATAAAAGAATATTTCCCTTGGAGCCGCAGGTTATTGATATTTATATCCGTCAAAAACCAGACAGATATCTGCTGTACCTTTTACTGTCTTTCATAAACCAATATGAATACACCGATTCAGGCACACGCTTTTACCCTGTCGGCATTATTCTGGGCCCTGTATTGGCAGCGCTGAATTTCAGTATTGCCGAAAGCGCTAACCGAAACATGGAAAATGAACTGAATACCTATAACATCATCAACAGGCCGATCAATAAAGAGGAAACGGTTTATGGAATTCTCGGATTTATGGAGGACGGGTATGATCCGATAAGAATAATTGTTTCAACCCATTAAATTCACATAAGCAAGGTATACTGGCTTAAAAGAAACCATTGCTTTTAAGAAATCCGATAAGGATAATTTTGCAGCTCAAAACAATTAAGATAAAAATTGATTTAAATATAATAATGCTAAATCATACGATACATGGGTACCCTTCATGAATTTAAAAATTTTACGGATTCCTTACCGGGCCAGGGAAAAAAAATGCCAGTGTTATTTACTTCTCACGGTAACCCGATGGACATCCCCTTGAGCCGGGAGGAACGTCCCTTCTGGAAAACACTCTTTCAACTGGGAGGTAAGCTGCAAAACCATTTTGAGATCAAAGCGGCACTTATCGTTTCCGCTCACTGGTGTACCCGGGGTACCTATGTAAATATAGCTCCCGAACAGCAGCAGATTTACGATTATTACGGATTTCCGAAACACTATTACGATCCGCAATATCACGCCTCCGGGGCCCCTGAAGTTGCGTATGAAGTAAAAAAGATTGTGCCAACCGTTACCGAAACTACCGACTGGGGCCTCGACCACGGCGCCTGGCCGATGTTAATGCATCTTTTCCCGGAAGCTAATATACCGGTATTCCAGATGAGCATTGATTATTATGCCGATCCGGATTATCATTATGAATTAGGAAAGCAACTGAAATCACTGCGGGAAAAGGGAGTGCTGATCATAGGAAGCGGTTCCCTTATTCACAATCTGAAACTTGCGTCTCAAAAGATGATACGCCAGGATATGACTCCGTACGGGTGGGAAGCCGATTACGATGCGTGGATCAAAAAACAAATCGATGAAAGAAATTTTCCGAACATTATAAATTACAGCCACAGCCATCCTTTGGGGAGCCTTGCCGCGCCAACTCCCGACCATTTTGTGCCGGTACTTTACAGCCTCGGATTAATGGAGGATAAAGATAGCCTTACGTATTTTTATGAAGGGATCCCGGAATTGCCTGCCTTCAGCGAACGGAGCTTTGTTATCGGTAATATTTAGTAACGAGAATGAAATTGAGAGTACCCGACCCTGAAAATGAGGATTACCTCCTTGAGGGCCTGTCAACATGATTTACCAATAGACGGACGAAAGTTTATTATTTATTTTTACTCATATTATTTTGATTTACCCCCAATATATTTAACTTGTTGAATTATACCGGTTTACAAGCAGAGGGAATCAATCATTATTCATCAATCGGTATAATCCCGGCTTTTACACCAAGAATCAGAAATTATATTATTATTTAACCCAGATTATTATGAAAAAACTAATTATTCCAGCCTGCGCTGTGATTTGCCTTTGGATAACCTCCTGCGGTACTACGACCGATTCTTTACATACTCCGCAGGGAGAAAAGAATAAAGCGTTAGCTGAAAAATACAATCAGGCTATAGTCGATGATGATTCAACTCAGCTAATGAACTTATTGTCCGATGATTTTATGCGCTATGGACCGGCTGTCAGTGATTCAACCAATAAACAACAGTTTATTGCTGCCGCGAAAAACTGGAAAAGTGCCTTTACCCTGAAATTTAACAGGGTTGCCCGCCTGGCCTTTAATGCAAAGGAAACGGTTCCTACCGAAACTATTGCCGGTGATTGGGTATTGTGGTGGGGGACTGTGACACTATCATTTAATAACGGAGACCCAGGTGTAACCGTTGCCGTACATGATGCCGTTCAGGTAAAAGACGGTAAAATATACCGCGACCATACTTTCTGGGATTATGGCGATATGATGGCTCAGCAAGGATATAAATTCGTTCCACCGGGGGATACAACGGCCACGAAATAATATAAACTATTAAAAGTTTTAACCGCAATGGTGACAAAAGGAACGCCGTGTTTTAATTTCGTTTCATCTATGATGTTATGTCACTTATATCGCGTTCGTGCCCGCCGTCCAGATGCCACCTGATTGATCACCGGATCACCCCGCCGCTCAAAAAGGCTATTATCGGATAGGGCTTATTAACATTGTGAACTTTGTGACACCCTGGTAGCCATTGCGGTTAAATCCTGCATATTGTCAGGCAGGAATATTTAAATTGGATTTAAGGTTTCAATTGACAAAAATAAAAGATCAATGATGCCCTGGCTCAAAAAATCCGTCACTCATATTAAAAAGCCAATATTGCCCGGAAACAAATATTTCTTCCCATATTATAAATCCCCAGGTGGCCGTTCGGGGATTGGGAATAATATTCAAAATATTTCAGCCTGCTGAGGTTGGACTGATAAGCTTTGTCGAAGATATTATTCACCCGCACCTGAAATTGTAAATTGTATTTTTGACCGGAAAAAATCCTTGCCTCCATTCCGGCGTTGAAAAGGGTATAGCCGGGGGTCGGGCTTTCCGTTTGATCGATAGCCAGGTACCTGTTTTGCGACGCATTGTAATCCATGCCGGCGTTCAGGGTCAGTTGCGGAATTACCCGGGAACTGAAATGAAAATCACGGGAAATATTGCTTTGCCACTTGAATGGCGGGATCATCGGCAGGTATTCCCCCTGCAGGCCAAGGTCCTTAAACTCCGGTGACCTGTTATATCCATAGATCAGGGAAAGGCTGTTGGTGAATTTTAATCCTGTGATAAATCCGGGAGTCATTTCAGCCTGCGTTTCCAATCCGTATAACTGAGCGGAAGATTGCCGGTATTGGTAAGTTTTATTTCCCTGCGGAGAAATGACCGGAATTCCATTGTCACCGGTTAACAACGACAGATAAATATAATGATCGATATTATTATTAAATGCACTGGCGGAACATGAAAGATCACCGTAGTTCATTTCGATGCCGATATCTTCCTGCACACTGAATTCCGGGACAAAATTACGGTTACCCAGATAGATGATATGCGCCCCGGGATCCAGTCCGTTGGATGCAAATTCCGTCATATTTGGGGCGCGGTACCCACGCGCCATGTTAGCTTTCGCGTTGATATGATCGTTTAATTTGTAAGTGATCCCTAAACTCCAGGACTCCCCGCTAAAAGTTTTACGGAAATAGGGAAATTGTAAATAGGCCCCGGCAGTATCGGAAGGCAGCACCTGTTTTTGAAATCCGCTGGCGGGATCCGTACGGGTATAAAAGTTATTCCCGTTTAGCTGTCTTATGTCATATCGGATTCCGCCGATGGCCGACCAGGGCCCGGATTTCCATAATGCGGTAAGATAGGTTCCCGCATCGAAAAGACTATAATCGGGAATTGGAAAATCAGTAGCATCCTTATTCAGGTTATCCTGGAACATCCCATTTACTCCGAGGGAGAAATCAATATTCATGAAGCGGGGAGCGTTGTATCGTATACCGTAATTGAATGTATTCAACCTTACAAACATTCCGGCCTGCTCCGGTAGCGTAGGATGATCGTACTCGCGGCGGATGTTTTGCTGGAAGGCGAGCAAAATATCGATATCGCCCTGTCCGATCATATAATGATTTTTCGAATAGATCCTGTAATGCTGGATGTGCTGATGCAACGGACTTAATTGATATGAATTCAAAATATTTTCCGGAACAACGGGCCGGTTTTTAATGTCATCGGCTGCTCCTTCATAGATCTGTTCCGTAAATTTCCTGGATAATGAATCCCGACTGCCGTCGGGGATGCCCTGCAGGTCATCGTAAAGGGTTAAATTAAGATTTGAATAACCTTTTTTATATTGGTTTTGTACGAAAAGCGAAAGATTCTTCTCGCGGAATCCGGTGTTATAGACCCGGCCGTCAATGGCATTCCTGTAATTACGGGCTATCCGGTACGATCCTCTGATGGCATAAGCCCAGTGTTGGCCGCTGTAGGTAAGCCGGAAACCATTGCCGATCAAGCCGTTATTGGCCTGGTATTCCGATAAATACTGGCCGTGAATAATTTTATCTTTTTGATGGGGAATATAGGGAATAAGACTGATCACCCCGGCCAATGCATCTGAACCGTACATCAGGCTGGACGGGCCTTTAATTACTTCCGCCCGGCTGATATTGTACGAATCCACTTCCAGGCCATGTTCATCTCCCCATTGCTGGCCTTCCTGCCGGATCCCGTCATACAAAGTGAGAACACGATTATATCCCAGGCCCCGGATGAATGGTTTGGAGATATTCGGCCCGGTTTTAACGGCGTTCAGACCGGGAATATTCTTAACCAGGACATCAATGATATTACTTCCCGAGGTTTCGTTGATGGCCCTGGAACTTACGGCGATCACAGGAACAGGATCTTTATGAATATCAATGGAAGAAGGGCTGCCCGTTACGATGATCTCATTTAATATTTTCCGGTCAGGAGAAAGTAAAATATCATAAAAATCTTTCCCACTGCTCAATAGTACGGTATCCGAAAGATATCCTGTATAGGATATTATCAATCTTGGATCCTGAAGGTCCGGCGGAATGCTTATCGTAAAGTGGCCGGTGGTATCGGTTACAGTTCCTTCAGCGGTTTGAAAAAGCATAATGTTGCAGAATTCAAGCCCTTCATGGCTGGTCTCATCCTGTACAATGCCGGAAATCACCCTGTTAGCTGATAACCCGGTAACGGGAGCCGAGGCGAACAGGCACACCATCCAAAGGACCAGAAAAAGTAAATTTTTACTCAACACGATATTATTTAACTTATAAAAGTAATAAGTTAGATTGATCTAACAAAATAATTTCAAAGAATAAATCCCGATGATTCGATTTCAGGGCCGGTTTTTTATCTTTGTGCCATGCTGTCCCTTACCGAACAGAATTATCTGAAAGTGCTTTTTAACCTCTCCAATGAATCGGGAGAGGTAAATGCCGTTGAATTATCACATTCCCTGGGCATAAAAATGCCTACGGTGACCAGTATGATGAAAAAGCTGTCCCGGGAGAACTATGTTCATTATGAAAGTTACAAACCCATCCGCCTGACCGAAAAAGGGAAAAAGGAGGCGGGCCTGATCATCCGGAAACACCGTTTGACGGAAATGTTCCTGGTTGAAAAGATGAAATTCGGGTGGGAGGATGTTCATGATATTGCCGAGCAGGTTGAACACATACAATCGGATATTTTTTTTGATAAGATGGATGAACTATTGGAATATCCGAAAATCGATCCGCATGGTTCACCGATCCCGGATAAGGAAGGTAAAATGATATGGAAGGATTATTCCAAGCTGAGTGATTGCAAGGCCGGGGAGACGGTAAAATTAACTGCCGTTATCAATACCTCCTATGACTTCCTGAAATTCCTGAATAGCCGGGAATTAAAACTAGGCCTGAAGATAAAAATAAAATCGATAGAACCTTTTGATAAAACAATGACGGTATCCTATGGAAGGAGAACTTCCGAAGCGCTGAGTCATATCATTTGTGAAAGGTTACTGGTGGAAAGGAAAAAATAAAACTTTGTAATTATTGAGGGATTTCGGATTCGTCATGATTATTTTCCAGGTAGGACTTCAAAACGACAGCATTATTCTTTAATACATTTTTTGATGAATATAACAGGGTAATCCTTCCGTATTTTTTCTCCATGCTTAAAAGTTTCTTACTATCGTCCGTATTTCTTTCGAGCTCCTTATTATACCGGGCTTTGAATTCATCCCATGGTCCTGAATCATAGTGATACCATTTTCTTAATTCATTACTCGGCGCAATATCTTTTAGCCAGAGATCCCAAGGGGCGTTTTCTTTACTGATTCCACGCGGCCAGAGGCGGTCCACCAGGATCCTGTATTTTTCGCCGGGAAGCCCCTTATCATATACCCTTCGTATTGTAATCATCTGTTTAAATAATCAATAACCAATGTTCAATCACCAATGTTCAAAACATGTGATCTCCTCTGGAAAATTGAATATTGAATATTGAAAATTGAAAATTGAATATTAAAAATTGAATATTAAGTATTAATGTTAATTATTTACGTTTCAGGACTGCGTTCTCATTTTTAATTTTATTCGCCAGTGATTTTATGGTTTGTTTTGAGGCTAATTTTTCAAAGCGATCCCTGATTCCTATGTAATCATCGTGAAGCGGACAGGGATGATCTTTGTCACAGCTTTTGAGGCCCAGCACGCATCGGGAAAAAAACTTTTCACCTTCAAACAATCGTATTACATCGTAAAGGGTCAGGGGAGAGGCCGTATCGGTAAAGAAAAATCCCCCGCCTCTTCCCTTCATGGACGCAATAAATTCCATACGGCTCAGGCTTTGCAGGATCTTGGCGGTAAATTGTTCGGGTGAATCTATATTTTTTGAAATTTCTTTAAAGCCCGGTCTTTTACCTTCCTGGTTCTGCAGGTGTATATAAACCAACGCGCGTATTGCGTATTCCGAAGTTTTTCCCAGCATTCCGGTATTTCCTTATAATTTATAATTTAAATAACCGCATTTTTTTATTCTTGTTCAAGGGCTATTGCTTTTGGAAACAGTATATTGTTTTCGAGATGGATATGCCGGTGCAGATCATTCTCGAACTCCTGCAGTTTTTTTAGCGTTACCTCATACGTCGTACATCCATCCTCAGGAATCCTGTAATTACTGCATAAATCCGCAATCTCCTTAAAACGTTCGCCTTCATCCTGGTGTTCTTCCATCATCATCGATATCGGATTCATTATGGTCCCGAACGGGGAGGGCGGCAGTTTTAATTCCCCTCTTTTATCTTCTTCCAGTTTTCGTATATAGGGAAATAATATCATTTCTTCTTTTTGCATGTGCATCGGCAGGGCTCGGGCGGAGGCAAGAAACAGATCCCGGATCTCTAATAATTCCGGGTGGTGTTCCCCGTGCACCTGGCAGATTTTATCGAGATTCTTAATAAGAAAAGGTATGCTGTTCCTCACATAGGCATGGTGCCGTTCCATAATATAATCGCATAATTGAGTGAGCTTAAGACGGTCGATGTAGTCGGAATCGGGATCGGCTTCTTCCGAAACCGCGGATAATTCCCTGATCAGGCTTTCCGGGTCAAGCCCGCTTCCTTTACAGGCTTCGGCGATGGGCTTGTTTCCCCCGCAACAAAAATCGATGTTGTGACCCTGGAATACAGGGGCTGTTTTGTAATTTGTTTTTACCACCTCACTGACGATGGTTTCCGGTGTAATATTCATAGTTATCTTCATTTAAAGGTTACGCAACAAAGATAAGATAAATATAAAAAGATAAAAAGGTCTTTATATATTTTTATTTAATAAAATTTGATAATTTTGAAACGGAATTAAAATATTTATAAGTATGGTAACTAAAAAACTCTGGATAGGCTTTATAGCCGTTATCGTAATAACCTATTCGGTACTGGGATTTTTCGGGCATGAAATCTATGTGCAAGCCCCACCGATACCGGACAAAGTAATTAATAAAAGTGATTCCGTTTTATTTACGGGTCAGGACATCCGTGACGGTCAGAATGTCTGGCAGTCTATCGGCGGCCAGGAATTAGGCACCGTCTGGGGGCATGGCTCTTACGTTGCGCCTGACTGGACAGCGGATTATTTGCACCGGGAAGCCGAATTTATTCTGAATGATTGGGCAGGGGAACGTTACCACTCAGATTATGCAGGGTTGAACGATGAGAATAAAGCGGTCCTGCAGGTGGATCTGAAAAAGGAATTACGGTCCAATACATACGATCGTTCAAAGGGAATATTAACTGTTTCGCCGGCAAGAGAACAGGCGATCGAGGCCATGAATCATTATTATTCCGGTTTATTCATGCATGATCCTTCGCTGGCCAGGCTGAGGGATGATTATGCGATCCCGGAAAACACGGTCAAAGACCCGGCGAGGATGGATAAGATGAATGCATTTTTTTTCTGGGCTGCCTGGACCTGTTCGACGGAACGCCCCGGCAAGACGATTACTTACACCAACAACTGGCCTCCGGAAGAGCTGGCAGGCAATAAGCCGGCTCCCTCGCTGATTTTATGGACCGGTTTCAGCGTGATCATGTTATTGGCGGGCATCGGTTTAATGCTTTTTTACCAGGCCGGGCTCAGGGATAACGAATCGTTGCCCCTCAATCTTCCGGAGAATGATCCTTTATCCGGTTTGAAGCCGACCCCTTCCATGAAGGCCATAGAAAAATATTTCTGGGTCGTTTGCGGCCTGATCCTGCTCCAGGTGATCATGGGCGTTATCACCGCTCATTATGGGGTAGAGGGAAACGCTTTTTACGGTTTTCCCCTGGCCCATTTTTTTCCATATGCCGTATCGCGCACCTGGCATATTCAACTGGCGGTTTTCTGGATCGCCACTTCCTGGCTGGCCACGGGATTATATATTGCCCCGGCAGTTTCAGGCCATGAACCGAAATTTCAGAAAGCCGGTGTCAACTTTCTGTTTATTGCCTTGCTGGTAATTGTAGTCGGTTCCCTGATCGGGGAGTGGATGGGAGTGATGCAGAAACTCGGCCTGGTTCAGAATTTCTGGTTCGGCATCCAGGGTTATGAATACATCGATCTGGGCAGGTTCTGGCAGATCTTTTTGTTCATTGGTTTAATTCTATGGCTTATCCTCATGATCCGCGCCTTGTGGCCCGCACTGAAAAACCCGGGGGAAAACCGGGCTTTGCTCTCTTTGTTTCTGATCGCTTCCATTGCCATCGCCGCTCTGTATGGCGCCGGGTTAATGTGGGGAAGACAAACCAACCTGGCCATCGCCGAATACTGGCGCTGGTGGGTGGTCCACCTGTGGGTGGAAGGATTCTTTGAAGTATTTGCCACCGTGATTTCCGCCTTCCTTTTCGTAAGGATGGGAATTCTGAAAATCAATTACGCTTCTTCCGCCGTGATATTTTCCACTATTGTATACCTGATCGGCGGAGTGATCGGAACCTTTCATCACCTTTATTTTACCGGAACGCCCACGGCCGTGCTGGCCCTGGGTGCTACCTTCAGTGCCCTGGAAGTTGTCCCGCTGATCATGATGGGTTTCGAAGCCTGGCATAACCTGAAGATCAGCCGGTCGACCGACTGGATAAAAGCTTATAAATGGCCGATTTACTGCCTGATCGCCGTCTCTTTCTGGAACCTCGTGGGCGCAGGGATCTTCGGTTTCCTGATCAATCCACCGATCGCTTTATATTATATGCAGGGATTAAATACCACTCCGGTTCACGGACATACTGCCTTGTTCGGCGTTTACGGAATGTTAGGGATTGGTTTAATGTTGTTCGTGATGAAAGGGTTGACAGTCAAATATGAGTGGAAGGATAAGGTGATCCGTTTTTCTTTCTGGGCGATTAATATCGGCCTTTTACTGATGGTCATGCTGAGCATTCTGCCTGTCGGACTGGCGCAGACCGTAGCCTCTGTTAAGTATGGTATGTGGTATGCCCGTTCGGCAGAATTCATGCAAAACCCAACCCTTCAGGATTTCCGTTGGCTCAGGGTTATCGGCGACACGATCTTTACTATTGGAACGATAACGCTTGCCTGGTTTGTGATCGGGCTGAAAACAGGCTGGTCAGTGAATAAGATGAAAATCGATGTTAAATAAAAAGGATCCGGATTGTAATGATGGGAATTTTATTACTAACTCAGGTTAAATTTTTCCCGCAGATTTCGCGGATTTTCGCGGAATCTGTCTGAAAACATCTGCGAAATCTGCTGGAAATATTTCATTTGATAAGATAGGACCACTACCTACATTCCATTCACCGGATGCTACCCCCTTGGCATGGACGATGTCCTATATGCTTCGTCCGCTCGGTATTGCACCGGTCGTTGCATGCCTCTTTTCAACGACCTGAATAATTTCTTTTTCCCGGCGGAAAATACACTTGCATTGGCCCGACTTATTTCCGTTCATGTACCAAAGCTTGAAAGGATTTTTCTGTAAATTAGAATCATAAATAATTTAATATCGGTCACTTTCTTATTTATTTTTGAACATATAGTTTTAATTTGATCGTCAAATTGTTCATTGAGGCAGATTTCTTCCGATTATGTTCAAGACCCTTTATAATCATTTTAAAGAAACAAACCCCGATCTTTCGGATGATGAATTTAGTATGATTATCAAATTCATTTCAGTAAAAGAAATTCCAAAAAAAACAATTTTATGGCATCAGGGAGCTCTCGTTAATGAAGGTGGCTATGTTTATAAAGGATGTTTCCGCTATTTTGTGTTAAATGCAAAAGGTGAAGAACAAACCACCTATTTTGCTTTTGAAAATTATTGGATCGGGCATTATGGCAGTATCATTAATAATGAACCCTCTTCCCAAAGTGTTGAATCGCTGGAAGATTCCGTTGTTATGGTTTTGACAAACAAGGACCATAGACTTTTATTAAATCAATGTGAAGGCTTTAGAAAGTTTGACGACATCAAGCGAACAAGGTCCTATGATGCATCCGTAAAAAAGATCGTCGATTTGCATGAATCGGCCGAAATACGGTATTTGAATCTTGTAAATAAACACCCTGAAGTTATCCGGCGAATCCCCCTATATCATATAGCCTCTTATTTGGGAATAACGCCGGAATCCTTAAGCCGGATACGAAAGAAAATGACAGGTCATCAAAGTTCAAATTGACCCGCCCTTACCATAAATCAGTAAAAACCCGACCGTCCTTAACATTTATCAATTTTCCGGAATTGCTTTCTAACATTTATCAAGGAATTCCTGATCCGTATTTCCTTGTTTTGATTCATGAATCTGAAACCATTAAATTTTAAAACCATGAAAGAAAAAGTACAGGATCAGGTAACCTTGGAAAAGCATGTTACCCCGGCCGGCATTATGCAGGTAGGTATGGGCTTCTGGGCATCAAAGACTCTGCTTACGGCCATTAAACTTGATATTTTCACTCAACTCACATTGTGCCCGTTAACGGCTGAAGAAATAAGGCAGCGGGTAGGAATTCAGCAAAGAGGTTCGTTGGATTTTCTTGACGCCCTGGTAGCATTGGGCTTTTTAAAACGGGATGGTTTAAACGAGGAAGCCTTTTACAGTAATTCCGAAGAGGCTGAAATCTTTCTCGACAGGCGTAAACCCTCTTACATCGGTGGAATGCTTGAGATGGCTGATAGCCGCCTTTACAAATACTGGGCTTCGCTGGAAGAAGCCTTAAAATCAGGTAAACCGCAGAATGAAATAAAAGAGACCGGCGCTTCCCTGTTCGAAGCTTTATATATGGATCCGCAGCGACTTAAGGAATTTGCTTATGCCATGCAGGGTGTGCAGATGGGAGCTTTCATAGCCCTCGCTAAAAAGTTTGATTTTTCCGGATTCAGAACACTATGCGACCTGGGCGGTGCCACCGGAGCGCTATCCATTCAGGTAGCCCTTGAAAATCCTGACATGAAATGTATTTCAGCCGATTTACCGCCGGTACAGCCTATTGCAAAAGAGAATATTGCGGATTTTAAATTAACGGAGCGCATCACCGTGGCAAATATCGACTTCTTTAATGATGAACTTCCAAAATCGGACATATTTACCATGGGAAATGTTCTGCATGACTGGGATATTGAAAAAAAGAAAATTCTCATTCATAAAGCTTACCAGGCGCTTTCTGACGGAGGAGCGTTGATCGTCATTGAAAATGTAATTGACAATGAAAGGAAATCCAATGTATTCGGATTGCTGATGTCGTTGAATATGCTGATTGAAACGGAAGGCGGTTTTGATTTCACTGCAGAAGAATTTTCGGTATGGGCACGTGAAGCCGGGTTCAGGAGGTTTGAAACCCTGCAATTAGCCGGCCCGACTTCTGCTATTGTTGCTTATAAAGAATAAATTAAAAAATATCCGATCAAAACAATTATGCCCGTCCTAACTCTTGCTGCAAGGAGTAAAAAACGGGCATTTTATTCATTTCTAAGCGCCCGGGTCGGGTTAGCCGTTGCCGCGCGGACGGATAAATAACTAACCGTTATCAAGGCGAAGGCGAGCACTGATAAACCGGCCAGGATAAATCGTGAAGGCCCGATGGCGATCTGGCTCGTGAAGTTATGCAGCCAACGTTCAATCAGGAAATAAGTAAGCGGAACGGCGGCAATAAAAGCTGCCACGATGAGCCAGATAAATTCTTTTGATATGAGCAAAATCACATGACTGACCGTTGCTCCAAGCACTTTCCGGATACCGATCTCCTTCACCCGGCGCTCCACGGAAAAGGAAGTGAGCCCCAACAGGCCCAGGCATCCGACCAAAATGGCGAGGACGCTGAAAACCGATGATACCTTTCCCAATTGGGTGTCGGCTTTATATAGACGGTCATAATCTTCATCCAGGAAACTGTAGCGGTAGGGGATTCCCGGGGCCAGTTTTTTCCAATCATTTCCGATGGCACCCACGACTCCCGGGATGTCATCGGAATTGATTTTAATGGAAAACTTTCCCGGATACTTCGCAATTTCAAGCAGCAAGGGAGCCACGGAAAAATGAAGCGATTGATAATGAAAATTCCTGGTTACCCCAATGATAGTCCCTTTCCTGCCTTGTTGGTTAACCTGCTTACCGAGAGCATCTTCCGGTGTCCACTTGAATTCTTTAACAGCCGCCTCGTTGATGATAAATGCCGCCGAATCGTCTGCCTTGTTCTTAGGGGAAAAATTCCTGCCGGCCAGCAACTGAATATTGTAGGAAGGAATAAAATCATAATCGACCGCATTCGTATTAATATTGGTTGGTGACATTTTACCATCTTCCATTTCAATCATGGTGTAGAGATTATTAACGGATTCCCCCGGAACGGTGGAGGATGCTGATATGGAGGTTACCCCTTTAATATGCAGGATCTCATCTTTAATGGATTCCAGGTGTTCCTGCACATTGTCATCGTAATAGAAGGGGAGGATCATGGTCTCCTGTTTATTAAAACCCAGATCCTGGTTCCTGATGAGAAAAAGTTGATCGTAAATCAGCCAGGTTCCGGCCACAAGCATGATCGATATGATAAATTGAGAAGTGACAAGAACCTTCCTGAACTGCGTATGGCCGAAAAATTCACGGATCCGCGGCCGGAAGATATGCATGGGCCGGAAGCCGGAGATCATAAAGGCCGGGTAGAAGCCGGAAAGAAAGCCAAGGAGAAAAGTCAGAACGAGTAATCCTCCGGAAACCCAATAGAAACTGGGGAATATATTAAAATGAAGATGGCCGTCGATCAGGTTATTGAAAGCAGGTAAAAATAACCATGCCATGACAAAGCCGAAAAGCGTGGCCATGAAACTGACCAGCATGGATTCACCCATAAATTGGGCTACCAGGGTTTGCCGGCGGGCGCCCATTACTTTTTTCAGACCCACTTCCTTCATCCGCCGGGTGGCTCTTGCCGTAGCCATGTTAATATAATTGAAACAGGCAATCAGCAGAATAAATCCGGCTATGATCGAAAGGATATAAATATTATGAAGGCTACCTCTTTTGCCGTCTTCCCAGGAACGGGGTGTGGCAAGGTATATACTCGTTAAGGGTTGTAGAGGAAGGTCTTCATAATACATTCCTCCTTTTTCAACATTCTTATCTATAAAATCATGCATTTTGGAACGCAGGCTTTCAACCCTTCCTTTCCCTTTGGTCAGTAATAAGTAGGTGTGGAATCCGTTCCAGAACCAGGCCCTGGTGACCGCATCTTTATTTCTTGAACTCAAGGTACTGAAGGATACCAATATATTTACCTGGAAATGGGTATTCTCGGGAATATCTTTCATGATTCCCGTCACTTTCATCTCATCGCCACCTAAATTCATCATTTCACCGATAGGATTTTTATCGCCGAAATATTTTTTTGCCATTGAGGATGTAATAACAGCCGAATTCGGTTCGGCCAGTGCAGTTTTCGGATTCCCTTCCTGTAATGGCCATGTAAATATTTCGAATACTGTCGAGTCGGCCAGATAACAATCATTCTCATAAAAGGATTTTTCGCCGTATTTTACGATTCCATTATATCCATAAAACCGCACATAGGATTCAACCTCCGGATATTCACTTTTTAACGCCGGGCCCATGGGGGGGGAGCTGGTCGATTGTAATAATAATTCGTTCTCCGTCCGCAGGTTTTCAACGATGCGGTAAATACGATCCGCATTTTTGTTATAACGGTCGTAGCTAAGTTCATGGTAAACATACAGCGTGATCAGGATGAAGGCAGCCAATCCTATGGAAAGGCCGATAATATTGATCAGGGAAAAAACAAGATTCTTTCTTAGATTCCTGATGGCGGAAATTAAGTTATGACGGAACATTATTGGTGGGTAATTATAATTTACAGATTTCAATGATTTTATGAATTCCGGCCGGAAGTATCTCAAAACGTGCCAATAGAATTTTCGTTTTGCGATTCCGGGCGAAAGACTGTATTGTTCAATAAATATTTCGGTGAGATCCCCCTCGATCTCATCCAGGTAATCTTCCCTGCAAAACCAGCGCAGGAAACGCAAGGCTCTGGCCGGCGGGTTTTTTTCCATTAACCGAAGGAGATTTTCGGAATCTGACGATATAGATGCGTGCGCAGGGTATATTGGGTATCCAGTACTTTCTTACCGAAGGCAGTAACGGCATAATACTTTTTTCTTCTGCCACCGCGGTTTTCCGTTATGCCTCCAAAGCGGGATTTCACATATCCTTTTTCTTCCATCCGTTTCAGGGCAATGTGTACGGCGCTGATATTCACCTTCCGCCCTAAGTGTTCCTCAAGGCTTTTCATAATAATGACCCCATAGGCTTCATCATGAAAACCGGCTACTACCAGAAGGACAAGCTCTTCGAATTCTCCGAGAAAATTTTCTTTCATAGGCGACCTATTTACTTAGCGAGTTTGAATATAATCGATTTGTTTTATATTTGCAAAGTAAATGATAAATAGATGAGCTGGCTATTATTCCCCTAAGGAATCTTTATATTAAAATGAGGCAAATAATTTAGAAGTTTTGCCGGTATGTACTTTCCAATTCCGGTTCCGTTCGCTAACCATAATTTTCGGGATAGATAAGCCGGAATTTTATATATACCAGAATTACCAATAAGATAATCTATCATTCATATTCTCATGCATTTTATTCCGGACTTATTAAATAGGGCTATTTAAACTGCCGATTTTGTGGCCGGAAGTTTTCAATTCCTGAAAAAATCAGGACTTTTTCATGATAAAAATGAATATTGAAAATAAAATAATGAGTGAAATATAAGTCAGGAATTTGGCCAGCATGTATTTTTTCTCTATTTCAATACCATATTCGGGAAAATAATCCCGGATTTTTACAACATTTAAATAATTCCGGAAACCGAAAATTGTTAACAGCCGGGCTAAAATTATTAAGCCGAATCCCGCATAAAAATTAATGGCTATGATCACCGAAAGGCCCAGCAATCCAATGGAGTTTATTGCAGAAGAATAGGACATTACTTCCAGGTGATCCTTCAAGGTTAAATTATATTTTCTGCAATTCTTTTCTGCTATGGAGGAAGAGATGATCACCGTTAGAATAATTAACGGGACAAAATACTTTGCGAATAAAGCCCCCCCGAAATTCGAGATATTGATTTCAAACTGCACGGGCAGTCGCCTCTCATGGGGAAAAAGCAAATCATTAATTTCATGAGCAAATTTCAACCATTTTTTATGCCAGTCAATAATAAAACTGTTGATGACAATCCAAACCGAAAGAATAGAAATTAACAGGCGATATGGGCTTAAATAAACTTTTGTCCCCAGCTTGTTTCCGTTGACAACAGTTTTTGGATCCCGGTAAAGATCGATGATAGTCTTAAAAAAACCATGTTCATACCCGATCGCTTCCAGGATTAAATTGGAAAAAGGGTGATCCTTTATTTTCCTTCCAAATTCTTTTTTATCGGTCATTATCCGATCCTGTAATTCAGTTTAATAAAGGGGAAGCATTAAAATTATCAGATTTAAGATTTCCATTTTCAAAATCGTTTAAAAAATTACGAAGTTGATTTATTAATCAATCTTTACCGCCTTTAGCCCTATAGTCAAATTCAATTGAAATTACCTTTTTTAGGGTATGCCGATTTTAAAGAATTATGTTTTATATTTACTATTTAGAATAATTCTAAATAGCCATTTCTAATGGAAAATATAAAGGTTTTGATCGCTGATGCGCATTTTTTGACACGTGAGGGCCTGAAATTCCTGATTTCCAATCAACATGATTATTTGATAACTGGAGAGGCAAAAGACAATAAGGCTTTAAATGAATCTCTTAACGTTGCGCTTCCCGATATTCTGATCATGGATTATAATGCCGGGAATTGTTTTTCAATCCATGACCTGATCGGGATCCGTGAAAAGTATCCCGCGATCGGGATTTTAGTCATTTCCAATAATATAAATAAAAAGGATATTCTGGCGACACTTGAAAGCGGGGTATGCGGATACCTGTTAAAGGAATGCGATGAAGAGGAGATTGTCAATGCACTTCGTTCGGTTTATAAAAGAGAAAAATTTTTGTGCGGAAAGGTCCTTGATATAATCCTGGATAAGCCCGGGGCCAACTGCACTTTTGAGCAAAGCTGTGACTCCTGTGACCCGGTAAAGCTCAGTAACCGCGAACTTGAAGTAGTTAAACTGATCGCCAAGGGTTTCACAACGAAGGATATTGCCGGCAGGCTGTTTCTGAGTAATCACACTGTCGCTACACACCGAAAGAATATTTTTAAAAAAATCGGGATCAATAATTCAATGGAACTGGTCCGATATGCTATGCGTATCGGGATTGTCAGCCTGACATAAACTCCTTCCTCATATCGCCTACCCGAATCGCGGTAGTCATTTTCACCCTTTTCATGTATGAATTTACCCTAAGCCGGCGATTGATCGTTTTTTCCATTCCATGGAATTTTGCATTCATAACTATTGAAAAAATGAATGCACATAGATCAATTCTCATGGCCCTGCCATTTTTATTTCTTGGAACCGTTTCTCTGATCGCACAGGACCGTCAGTTGGCAAGAACCTACCAGTCGAATTCGTTACCGAAAGGCGCGCGGGATCTTGAAGGCTGGCTGACTTACCGGACGGGCAGGAATTATTTTTTCAACGAGCTGGATGGCCGGCTGGAGTTTGAGACGGGGCTGACCGACAGGCTTCAGACATCTGTTTACCTGAATGTTTCGCAGGCCTCTTTTGGCGCCAGCCTGGACACGCTGGGTGGAATTCCCAATCCTTCCGTTCCGGGATTATTTTCCGAAATTAATTTTTCAGTTTCCAATGAGTGGAAATTGAATCTTTTAAACGCTTCTGTTGATCCGGTTGGGCTGGCACTCTATGCCGAGTTTCTTGTCGGTCCGGCACAATATGAAATTGAAAATAAAATAATCATGGATAAGCGATGGGAATCCGATCTCTTATCGGTTAACCTCGTCAATGAATATGAAGCGGAAAAAGATTTATTTGAAAGTAAAAAAATCAGGGAATTATCGGATGAGGTGGAGCTGGACCTGGCCTATATGCACCTGCTGAAACCCGATTTCGGAGTCGGGATGGAATGGGTTAACAACAATGAGATTAAAGAAAACAACTGGAATTTTTCAGCCCTATCAGGCGGCCCTACCTTGTACTATTCCGGGAAAGACAATTTTTTTATTTTAAATCTTCTCCCACAATGGGCCAACCTGCATAAGACGGAAGACGTGCCTACTTCCCGGGTATTGAACGATCATGAAAAAATTGAATTCCGGTTATTATGGGGCTTCAGCCTTTAACGGCACATTGTGCTTTCAATACTTTCATAAAGAAATTATTGTTGATATCACTTTCCATAATCATTATTTCAGGATGCGCGTCGGAGACTATGGTACCTAAACCTGGACCGGTAGCCATTGAAAATAAAATGGGATATTCGTGCAGCCTTGATTCGTTAAAAAGCGGATATAAATTATATATTCATAAATGCGGCAACTGTCACTTTTTGTACCGCCCTTCGAAATTTTCGAATGAAAAATGGGAAGCCAAATTGCCGGAAATGTCAGTGAAAGCAAAAATTACGACGGGGGAGAAAAACCTGATCCTTGCCTATATCCTGACCATAAAAAAAATACAATCGGATCAACGGCGAGGTCAGTGAATTAATTTGAATAAAAGATCTTAAAAAGCACTTTTTTACTTAACAGGGAATCCAACCGTTTGTCCGAACAGTACTCTTTGGCCCGGCCGGAGTTTTAATTTGGATTCGAGCCCCTTTTTATTGCAATTATGAAACCAGGCGGCAAGCCCTTTCGAGGCAGCGAATAAATAGACATTTGCGGCGATAAGACCGGTATCGACGAAATAATAAGATTTTTGAATTTCTGAATCAAGCAAGCCCGGCTCCCGGTAACCGGATGTATGTATCAGTTTGTTCACATCCGCGACGTAGATCAGGTTCACCGGGGTGTAGGCCACAAAATCTTCCTGTCCCCGGCCGATCGCAAATTTCCTAAGGTCTCCCGGCATAACAGGAATTAACCGGTGATGTATCGCATCATAAATAAATACACCTTCTTCAAGAATTACATAAATATCGATTTCCTGAGAATTACTGGCCGATGCAGCCGTTCTACCCGGAATATTAAAGGGACCTTTTTTACGGTTCACTCCCCATGCCGCCCAAAGCAGGTCGGATATGGTCTGCAAGGACAATTTCTTATCA
>CAYNCU010000041.1:0-22618 GCA_964395765.1 uncultured Roseivirgaceae bacterium
GTTTTTGATTTATTGTACTTTACTCCGAGTGATTCAATTATTTTATTGTAATCTTCCATATGTAAGATTCTTTGCATAAGTACCGGAATATGGTATTATGCCAAAGAATAGTTATACAATAACTATAGAAAAATTTATTATTCCAAATAACATATTGTAAAAGTACAAAAATATTTACATATGGTGATATTCAATTGTCATTTATCACAGTAATATATAATATAATTTTTCCAAGATATTACCTCGATTTTAATATCCCAGATCACATTCGGATATATTTTTTGAGGGTATTTAAGCTAAAAAAAACCGATTTATGGATTATTTAGACCGATGTAGAACTTTTCCATTTAAGGGTATGCCGGATGTAATTCTACCGGGTTTTCTATAATTTCAAATTTTTAAAAACCCGACTTTACGGGGAAAAACCGGGAAGTCGGGTTGGGGAAGTTTATATATCGATTAAATATTATCTTCTTGAGCCCCCGAGAAACATCATAATAAAATAAATCAGCGTTACAAGTGAGCCAAGAGCGGCTACAACATAAGTAAGGGCTGCCCATTTTAAGGCATCCTTTGCCATATCATATTCTGCCGATGCAACTACTCCACGGCTGGAAATCCAGTTAAGACCCCTTCGGCTCGCATCGAATTCAACCGGTAATGTTACAAAGGAAAACAAAGTCAACACCAGGTAGCATCCTATAATTAAGAGAATTACCGTATTAACCGGAAATGCGCTATATAAAAACCATGATCCGAAAATGCTAATTAGAACAATAAAATTCAGTATTCTGCCGCTAACATTCTGTATGGGGACTAGCATTGTCCTTAATTCCAGCATACTATAGCCGGTCGCATGCTGTACGGCATGCCCGCATTCATGAGCCGCCACTGCAGCGGATGCTGCCGAATGTCCGTTATAAACAGGTTCACTTAAATTAACCGTTTTAGTGGAGGGATTAAAATGATCGGACAAGGCGCCGTCAACACAGGTTACCTGTACATCATAAATACCGTTATCCCTGAGCATTTTTTCCGCAATCTCTTTACCACTTAAGCCTGATGCCAGAGGGGTTTGCGAATATTTTTTGAATTTCGCCTTAAGCCTCGAACTGATGGCAAAGCTTATGATCATGAATATGATCCCGATGAAAATTAAACCAAAATTAATCATTGATATGTATCTTTTATTTTTTTAATAATTTCACTTGTTGAATATCCGGTGATCAGCTCGATGGTGATCACGTCTCCACCATAACCGTTAACGATATCAGCCCCTATAATGTTTTGCGGTGCATAATCATTTCCTTTTACTAAAATATCCGGTTTTAAAGCTTTAATCAAATTATAAGGCGTGTCCTCATCAAACAGTATTACAGCATCGGTAAAAGCAAAGGAAGCCAGAATCCTGGAACGAGAACGTTCGTCCTGAACTGGTCTTTGTGGTCCTTTTATCCGGCGAATGCTGGCGTCTGTATTTAAACCTATAATGAGTTTTGTACCTAATTCCCGCGCTTTTTCGAGATAATCAACATGTCCTAAATGAATAATATCGAAACATCCGTTGGTAAATACGACCTTTTCTCCCCCTTTTTTCCATTCGGTGGTAATATCAATTCCTTGCTGAAGGGAAAGGATCTTATTTTGAGCCTTGCTCATTCTGACTATGTTTTTTTGTGATCAGCATACTGATTAACAGACAAAGGCTGCCGGTAACAATGATGAATACTATTTGTGAAGTATGCATTAAGGTGGCATATACGATTCCGTCCTCATATTTAATACCATATAATAGTAATGCGCTACTTACAAAAATATGATACGTGCCTATTCCTCCCTGAACCGGAGCTGACATCCCTAAACCTCCGGCCATCAGAATAACCAGGCCGGCCAATGGACTTAACCCTGAAGTTGCAGGAAAAGAAAATATCATCACGTAGGACATCAGGTAATAAAATACCCAAATGAGCAGGGTGGTAATAAAAAAAACGAATTTATTTTCAACTTTCCTGATACTCATTAAACCATTGATCAGCTCGCCGATATACGGCTTGAGTTTTTTATATAATGAAGTCTGAACAATTTTATCCCAGCCTAACCAAACGGCGAATGCAATCCCAATAAAGAAAACGATGGCAATTGTCAGCCAGAGGTAAAGAGAGGTAGAGGTTGTATGCCCGGATTTTAGGAATAACCCCATGAAAAATGAGCTGATTAAGCCGAATTGAAATAAAAGCGCGAATAATATTACAAGAACCAGCATGATCAGGTCGATTATTCTTTCGACAATTACTGTTCCGAATGAGGCCGGGATAGCTACTCCGTCAGTGCGTTTCAGCACAACACACCGGGTTACTTCACCCATTCGCGGAAGAGCGATATTGGCCATATATCCTACCATCACGGAAAGAAATGTGTGTGAGGTTTTTATCTTATAACCGATAGGATTTAACATTAGAGTCCAGCGGTATGCCCTTAGTACATGGCTGATCAGGGCCAGGATCATTGACAGGTATACCCATCGGTAATCAGCAGCCTTGAGCCGGCCTATAATTTCTTTTAAGTTGAAGTTTTTAAAAGCAAGCCATAACAGTAACCCGGCAATTGCAAGCGTAGCTGTATATTTTAGAAATGATTTTATTGTTTTCAAAGGTAATCAGGCTACCCGGTTTAATTCATCGGGAAAAATAATGATTGGTTTGAATTTTTTGGCTTCATTAATTTCCATAGCGGCAAAGGACATAATGATGATTATATCCCCAACCTGAGCTTTTCGTGCGGCCGGACCATTTAAGCATACCTGCCCGCTTCCTCTTTCACCTTTGATTACATAGGTATCGAGGCGCTCTCCGTTGTTTATATTGACCACCTGCACTTTCTCATTCTCAATCAGATTGGCCGCATCCATCAGGTCTTCATCCAGGGTAATGCTTCCCACATAATGGAGTTCTGCTTCAGTGATCCTGGCACGATGAATTTTTGATTTTAATATTTCTATGATCATTAAAAGTATAGAATTACGACAAAATTACTCATTTATTAATAGGTTATCGATCAATCTAACTTTCCCGCAATAGCCGGCAATACAAAAAGCAAGGTTCGGCTGATTCCTGTATTCGGCAATAAGTTCAAAAGTATCTGCATTGAACAATTCAAAATATTCAAGTTGCAAAACGGAATCCGCAGGAAAAAGGTTTCCAATAAATTCCTTAATGGTACCAAGATCGCTACCCCCGGTAAGAAGCTCGCGGGCTTTTATCAGCGCTTTATAAAATAGAGTTGCTTGCTTACGGTTATCGGGGGATATCCGCAGGTTTCTTGAGGATAATGCCAGCCCATCGGCTTCCCTGAGGATAGGCATCCTTCTTAGTTGGATGGGATACGAAAGATCCTGTACAAGTTTCCTGATAATTGCAAATTGCTGAAGATCCTTTTGTCCGAAATAAGCCTTATCGGGTTGAATGATGTTGAAAAGTTTCGATACAATTAAGCCCACACCCTTAAAATGTCCCGGCCGGTATTTTCCTTCTCCTACAGTTTCCAGATACCCGAAATCAAAAGAGATATTGGCCGAATAATTTTCAGGATACATCTCATCGTTTTCTGGAGTAAATAAGGCATCACAATTTCCTGATTTAAGCCTTTCTACATCTTCTTCGAGCCTGACAGGATATTTAGCATAATCCTCACTATTGTTGAATTGGGAGGGATTTACATAAATACTGCATACGGAAATATCGTTTTCCTCCCTGGAAGCGCGGATTAATGACATATGACCATCATGTAGGGCCCCCATGGTGGGAACAAATCCAATTCTCTTCCCTTTTCTTTTTTCTTCCCTTAAAAATTGGATGATTTCTGATTTTTTTCTGCAAATAATCATGAGAAACAGCCTGATTTGGCGATAACAAAACTAATCCTTTCCCTTTTACAGGGCTTGTTAATGGGTTATTTTTTGAGTATTTTTGTGCGGCTTTTGTTTTTGAAATCAAGTTCGAAATATAAATATGTCAAAACTTCGGATTCTCTATGTTGCTGCAGAAATCAATCCATTCTTAGAAACTTCAGATGTAGCCGCTTTCGTTAGAAAGCTCCCGCAGGCGATGCAGGAGCGTGGAATGGAAATAAGAATTCTTGTACCACGCTTTGGATTGATAAATGAAAGAAAGAACAGACTGCATGAAGTAGTTAGACTTTCCGGGATCAATATCGCGGTAGGAGAGGAAGAAAAGCCACTGATTATCAAAGTTGCTTCTATTCCCAATGCTAAACTTCAGGTTTACTTCATTGATAATGAAGATTATTTCCTCAGGAAATCGGTTTTTTACGATAAGAATAACAAGTTTCATGAGGATAACGATGAAAGAGCCATATTCTTCTGCAAAGGGGTACTTGAAACTGTTAAAAAACTGGGTTGGTCTCCGGACATCGTTCATTGTAATGACTGGATGACAAGCCTGATCCCAATGTATCTTAAGACTACTTATAAAAATGACCCCTTGTTCCAGAATACCAAAACGGTATTCTCCGTTTATAATAATTATTGGGAACATAAATTCAACGGCGATTTGATCCATAAGGCCAAAATGATGGATATCGATGATAAAATGCTGATGGGACTGGGCTCCGGCGATTTTGAGGGATTCATTAAAATAGGCATTGAATATGCGGACGCCGTGATTAAAAACGGTGAGGATTTTAGTGAAAAAATCAATAAGCTCTTTAAATCCATTCCAAGAGAGAAAAAAATCGATATCGCCGAAAAAGGAGAAAAGTTCGCTGATTCATACTATAACCTTTATAACGAGCTTGCCCGTTAGACATTCGGTTTTTATTTCACGTCTTCCCGAGAGTTATAAAGCAAATTAATTGCCCGAAACGCTATACGTGTTCTTCTTTTGAAAGGGAAACCATCAAAAAATATTCATTATTGCCGGTTACATTCCCGGATTGTGAAAATCAGATCATAAAAAAATTATTATTATAAAACGGCCGGATTAATGTGCGGGATTGTTGCTTATGCAGGCAAAGAAAATGTTGTGCCTTTCCTGATTAAAGGATTAAAACGCCTGGAATACAGGGGTTATGACAGCGCAGGAATTGCCGTTAATTCTGGTACACTTCAGGTTTATAAGAAGAAGGGGAAAGTTGCCGATCTCGAGAAATTAATTTCGGATAAAAAACTTGAAGGCAACCTGGGCATAGGACATACCCGCTGGGCTACACACGGTGAACCCAATGATTCCAACGCGCATCCCCATTTATCCTCTGATGGAAAAATTGCCCTCGTGCATAACGGGATTATTGAAAATTATCATACGCTAAAAGATGAATTGATTGTCAAAGGGCATGTTTTTAAAGGCGAAACGGATACAGAGGTCCTGGTTCATTTTATTGAGGAGATCTATAAAACAGAGAATTGTTCCCTCGAGGAAGCGGTCAGGATTGCTTTAAACCGGGTAATTGGGGCCTATGCTATCGTTGTTATTTCACAGGACGAGCCCACCATGCTGATTGCGGCGCGAAAATCAAGCCCGTTGGTAATCGGTATCCTTGATAAGGAATTTTTTATTGCCTCTGATGCGACACCGATTGTAGAATATACACAGGAGGTAACCTATTTAAATGATCAGGAACTGGCGGTAATCAAGAACGATACCCTGACGGTAAAAGACCTGAATAATATCCATATAACTCCTTTTATTCATAAGCTGGACATGGATCTGGATTCCCTGGAAAAAGGGAATTATGATCATTTTATGCTGAAGGAAATTTTCGAACAGCCCGAATCCATAAAAAACAGTATGCGTGGCCGGTTGAATGCCGGAGCCGGTTACCTGGTATTGGGCGGACTTGCCGCCAGTTTTGAGAATCTTGCTAAGGCGAAAAGAATTATAATGATAGCCTGTGGCACCTCGTGGCACACCTGTATGGTGGCCGAATATTTTTTTGAAGAATACTGCCAGATCCCTGTAGAAGTGGAATACGCCTCTGAATTCAGGTACCGGAACCCTGTTATTTACAAAGACGATTTTTTCATTGCCGTATCGCAGTCCGGTGAAACCGCAGATACCCTGGCCGCCATTGACCTTGCCAAATCGAAATCAGCAACAGTACTTGGAATCTGTAATGTTGTGGGCTCCTCTATTGCACGGGCAACAAACGAAGGCGCTTTTACACATGCAGGGCCTGAGATTGGCGTTGCCAGCACCAAGGCGTTTACTTCACAACTGATCGTATTATTCATGATGGGTTTGAAAATATCATTTTATAAAGGGTTAATTTCGGAGAAAAGGTTTCGGGAATTATTAACAAGTCTCGAAGATATTCCCGGTAAGGTTCTCAGGGCACTGAGATTTAATGATAAAATAAAACAACTGGCTTTTCTGTATAAGGATTCTTCAAACATGCTATACCTTGGCAGGGGTTATAATTTTCCGGTTGCCCTTGAAGGTGCCTTAAAGCTTAAGGAAATTTCTTATATCCATGCAGAGGGATACCCGGCTGCTGAAATGAAGCATGGACCTATTGCACTGATTGATGAAAATATGCCGGTAATTTTTCTGGCCACGAAAGACAGTACCTATGAAAAAATAATTGCCAATATTCAGGAAGTAAAGGCGAGAAAAGGTAAAATTATTGCCATAATCACCGAGGGTGATTCCTATATGCCCACCCTGGTTGATCATTATATTGAAATTCCAGCCGTTGAAGAACCATTTTACCCGCTTTTAACGGTCATCCCCTTGCAATTATTGGCCTATCATATTGCAATTTTACGGGGTTGCAATGTAGATCAACCCAGAAACCTTGCTAAATCGGTAACTGTCGAATAAGGACTGCTTTAAAATTTTATTTTTAATACAGATTTGCCTCCCAGAATACCCATGTATAAATTAAAAATCTAATAAAACGAGCCAGTGCATAAAGGGCATAGCGCCTGAACGGATAATTTACAGATCCCATCAACATAGCAGTTCCCGAATAGGGAACCGGTGTCATGGAAGCCACAATAATCAGAAAGAAGCCATAGTTATTTAGATAGTAATTATACTTTTCAAGATATTTTCTTTTAAAATACCGGAAAAGCAGGGTTTTGTTCAATTTTTTTCCGAACCAGAAAGCAAGTAGTCCCGCGCAATAAGATATGATCGATAAAAGGATAGCATAATGGAGGTATATATCTAGTTTTTCAAAATGAGTGGCCCAGATAAAAAAGATTTCCGGGGGAATTATTCCGACAATAATTTCGGAAGCGCTGAAAATAAAGATAACAAGCAGGTTATTGTCATATACCGGTTCGAGCCAGGCAAGAAAGTCAGGCTTGATAATTTTTTTAAATAGAATGAACAGGGAAACAAATAATATTAACAATACAACCCCTCTTAAAAGCTGGTTAATTAAAAACTTATTTTTGGACTGATTTATCATTACTGGCGATATAAAGTTGAATATTATTAAAGTTAGAACAATTGATTTACTAATTTTATTCCGGTTCTGATAAAATAACTAAAATATTTTTACAGGCTTAAATTTTAACAGCAAAACCCAGATTTCAATGGAAAAATACCTGGAACAAAAAGTAAAAGCCAATATACGCGATGTCAGGGATTTCCCGAGGAAGGGAATCCTTTTTAAGGATCTTACGACACTTTTTAAGAATGCCGAACTATTGACCCTTGTAACAGATGAATTATTTAATTACTACAAGGATATGGGAATTACCAAAGTGGCAGGAATTGAATCCAGGGGATTTATTTTCGGGAGCGCTTTGGCGGTAAAACTGGGAGCAGGATTTATTCCGGTAAGGAAACCGGGCAAATTACCGGCTGAAACGATTCGAAAGGAATACAGTCTGGAATACGGAACAGACAGTGTTGAAATCCATAAGGATTCTATTGATAAAACTGATATTGTTTTACTACACGATGACCTTTTGGCTACCGGGGGAACTTCTAAAGCCGCACTGGATCTCATTCAACAGCTTAATGCAAAAGAGGTATTTATTAATTTTATAGTAGAACTTGAATTTCTCCATGGGCGTAGCAATTTTAGCCCGGAAACCGAAATATATTCCATGCTCAGGTACGCGTGATCAGTTTTTCAACTCAGAAGGAAGAGAAGAAAAAATATCGACCGTAGCGGTAGATTTATTTAACGTATAAAAATGGATTCCCGGGGCCCCGTTTCTTAAAAGATCAATGCATTGGGCGGTAGCGATATCTACTCCGATCTGGTACATTTTATCCGGGGTGTTTAAATGGGGTTCCATCCGCTGGTGAATTTCATCAGGTATTTTTGTACCGCTCAGTTCTGAAATCTTTTTTATCTGTTTGTAATTGGTAATAGGAATGATCCCGGGAATAATTCGGGTATTGATGCCGGCTTCGCGGGCATGTTTTACGAAATCGTAATAAAATTTATTATCAAAAAACATCTGGGAAACAATGAAATCTGCCCCGGTGTCAATTTTATTTTTTAACCATCTGATATCGGACTCACCATCAGCAGACTCAGGATGGTTTTCCGGGTATCCTGCAGCACCAATACAGAATGTATTCATTTTCTTAGCGAACCGGATCAAGTCGCTGGCATATTTAAAATCTCCGGATATAAAATCCGAAGCCGGTTTCCCTCTCGGCACATCTCCACGTAACAGCATAAGATTTTCTATGTTCCGCTCATGTAAGGCAATAAAGTCCTTTTCTATTTTATCAAGAGTTGCGTTGATGCAGGTATAGTGTGCCATAGCTGTCATTCCGAGCTTGTTTTGGATATAATCGACAAGGTCAAAAGTCAACTCCTGAGTGGATCCGCCTGCTCCGTAAGTGACAGATACAAAGGAAGGTATCAACTGTAATAGTTGCCCTAAATTGATGCCCAGCTCCAGAGTAGCCTGGTAATTTTTCGGGGGGTAAAATTCAAAAGAAAATGTCCTTTTATGATTCTTAAATATGTCGGTGATCTTCATCGGAAAAGTATATTGAAGCCAAAAATTAATTAATTGTCAGATCCCATCAATACATATGGAACCTACTGATAAAGTTATCAGGAAAGAGGCCGAATTATTATTTGGAGTCCTTGTTTTTAGGTTGATTTCCACGCGTATCGTCCGGTTTGGCAATGGATTCACGCATTTCAGTATCCGCTTGTATGTTTTTCATGCGATAATAATCCATGATGCCAAGATTTCCGTCTTTGAAAGCCTCCGCCATGGCTTTTGGAATTTCCGCTTCAGCCTCAATTACTTTAGCCCGCATTTCTTGTGAGACCGCTTTCATTTCCTGTTCCTGGGCTACTGCCATTGCCCGTCTTTCTTCGGCTTTTGCTTCAGCAACCTTTAAATCCGCATTAGCCTGATCGATTTGAAGCTTAGCTCCAATATTAGTTCCGACATCGACATCAGCAATATCAATGGAAAGAATTTCAAAAGCGGTTCCTGCATCAAGTCCCCTTTCCAATACAAGTTTGGAAATACGGTCCGGGCTTTCAAGTACATCTTTATGCGTCGGGGAAGAACCGATTGCCGATACAATACCTTCACCGACCCTGGCAAGGATTGTGTCTTCTCCGGCGCCACCGACCAGTTGCTGAATATTTGCCCTTACAGTAACACGGGCCGTCGTGATCAACTGGATTCCATCCGCGGCTACCGCTGCTACTTTTGGTGTGGAAATTACTTTCGGATTCACAGAAATCTGAACGGCCTGGAAAACATCGCGGCCAGCCAGGTCAATGGCAGTTGCCTGTTTGAAATTCAAACCGATATTCGCCTTATCTGCTGAAATCAAAGCCTTAATTACGTTTGGGACATTTCCACCGGCCAGATAATGGGTTTCGAGTTCACGGTTTGATATGGTTAAACCTGCTTTGGTCGCTATTATCAATGAGTCCACAATGATTCTTGGCGGGACTTTCCGGATACGCATGAAGACCAATTCGAATAAACCGATCTTTACACCTGAGAAGGTTGCCGTAATCCATAAGTTGACGGGTACAAAATATAAAAAAATGAAAAAAGCGATTATCGCTACAAAAATTATGATGATTGATAATAAGGCGTCCATATTTATTCATTTATAGGTTCAACGAAAATTTTTGATCCCGACAATTGAATGATCTTTATCCTGGAACCAGGCTTAAGATAATTCCCCTGTGTAGTCACTTCAAAGATCCTTTCTCTGAATTCGGCTTTTCCCATCGGCCGCAAAGCAGATAATGTAATTCCCTTTTCACCAATAGACAGATCCATCTTCATGTCTTCATTAAACTTACTGCTGATTGATGACTTTAATGAGAATTTTTCCCATGCCCCCGCTTTTAATCCGATGAATAAGGCAGTAATTCCAATCACAACAGAACCGCCAAGTACGATGAAACCGGTGATAATGTCAAAACTCAGAAAACTAATTACTATCCCTGCAACGGCAAATACAAATCCCAGTAAACCTACTACCGTGACACCGGGAATAAAAATTACTTCTGCAACAATGAGGCCTATCCCAACTGCGATAAGTAATATAACCGCCAGCCATTCAATCATGATTAAGAATTAACGTATTCAAAGATAAGCAATTATGAGCATTTCACATTATACTTTTATTTCAATATTAAGCTGATTTTCGGCGAGTGAATTTAACTACAAGTCAATAATAAAATAATATTTAAAAATACGATAGACAGTTCCCGCCTCTAAATTTTTATTATCTTTTTCTGACGTGCTCCTCTTTTAATAGGCTCTTGCGAATAATACTTTTTGCTTGGATGGTTTGCCGGTGACCATGCATTTTCCGATATCCTTATTTTCTTCTAGGGGAATCAGACGGATCGTTGCTTTGGTTTCTTCTTTAATCTTTGCTTCTGTTTCCGCACTTCCATCCCAATGGGCATAGATAAAGCCGCCCTTTGTATCCAGAATTTCTTTAAAATCATCGTAGGTATCAACCGTGAATGTATGTTTCTCCCTGTATTCCAAAGCTTTCTTGTAAATATTCGTTTGTATATCCTCCATGAGTTGTTTCACGGTACCATTCAGTTGATCCATTGATACTGTAAACTTATCCTTGGTATCCCTTCGTGAAATTTCAACCGTGGATGATTCAAGATCCCTTGGGCCAATGGCTATTCTAACGGGGACACCCTTTAATTCATATTCTGCAAATTTCCATCCCGGTTTATGGGTATCACGGTTATCGAAATGAACCTGGAATCCCTGGGCTTTCAGGTCGACTTTAATAGCTTCGGCTTTTACGGCAATCGCTTTCGACTGTTCTTCGGTTTTATATATCGGCACTATAACAATTTGGATAGGAGCCAGCCGGGGAGGAAGAATAAGCCCTTCGTCATCCGAATGGGCCATTACGAGGGCTCCGATCATTCGGGTCGTAACGCCCCAGGAAGTTCCCCAGACATATTCCAGTTGCCCGTCTTTACCGGCAAATTTTACATCAAAAGCTTTGGCAAAATTCTGTCCCAGGAAATGAGAAGTACCTGCCTGCAACGCCTTCCCGTCCTGCATCAGGGCTTCAATACAAAAAGTGTTAACCGCACCAGCAAAACGTTCGCTGTCTGATTTATAGCCTTTTAGAACCGGAACGGCCATATAATTTTCAGCAAAATCGGCATAAATTTGGAGAATTTTGTGGGTTTCAGCCATTGCTTCTTCCCGGGTGGCATGCGCCGTGTGCCCTTCCTGCCATAGAAATTCAGCTGTTCTGAGAAATAACCGGGTTCTCATTTCCCAACGGACGACATTGGCCCATTGATTCAGTAAAAGTGGCAAATCACGATAGGATTGTATCCAGTTTTTATAAGTACTCCAGATGATCGTCTCAGAAGTGGGGCGGACAATCAGTTCTTCTTCAAGTTTTGCTTCCGGATCAACAATAACGCCTCCTCCCTCTGGATCGTTTTTAAGCCGGTAATGAGTTACTACGGCACATTCCTTCGCGAAACCTTCAACATGGGCAGCCTCGCGACTCAAATAGGATTTCGGAATGAAGATGGGGAAATAGGCATTTGAATGGCCGCTTGCTTTGAACATATTGTCAAGCGTTGATTGCATTTTTTCCCAAATGGCAAAACCATAGGGTTTTATGATCATACAGCCCCTGACAGGTGAATTTTCGGCAAGATCAGCCCTCTTTACCAGCTCATTATACCATGAGGAATAATCTTCAGATCTTTTAGGTATGCCTTTTTCCATTTTAATTATCTTCTTTCCGGGAAGTTATTGGTACGAATTTTGTATTATTCTGATAAGAATAGGTAAATTGGAATCCTGAAAATAAAACATTAAATTTTAATCAAGAACTTCCAATTACCGTTAATATATTAAGATTTAAACAGAAAGGGCAAAAATATGAAAGCGTCAGGATCAATAAAACTTTTAACGGTATCAATTTTTACTGTATTGATATCCCCTGCTTTCTCACAGGAATACGATGATATGTATTTCAGCCATTCTGACCGGAAAGCAGAAGAAAAACAAAACACTGAGGTAGTGGCCAGCAACAAGCAACCCCAGGAAAATGTAACGCAAAATGTTGAACAATACGGCCCGGTAGAAGATAACTATTCTTCTAAAAATGTAAACCCTGATTATATAGCCAGATATCGTGATTCAAAGGACATTACCTCCGATACAACTAATAATGATTCCTATTATGTAGAAGATTATAACAGGAATAATGCATCTGATAAAAACGGTTCGGTCATAAACAATTATTACTACAATAGCCCGTATTCTGCTTTTGGCGGCTATTCTCCTTATTACGGATTCAATAGTTATAATAGTTTGTTTATGGATCCGTATTGGGGCTTTTCTCCAAGCTGGAGTTTTGGATTGGGGTACAATTACGGATTTATGCCAGGTCTGTCCATGGGGTTATATTTCGGCAATACCTGGGGATACAATCCATATTATTATAATCCCTGGAGTTACGGATATAATCCATATGCATGGGATTATCCA
The DNA here is from genome assembly GCA_964395765.1 of uncultured Roseivirgaceae bacterium. Classification (GTDB taxonomy): domain Bacteria; phylum Bacteroidota; class Bacteroidia; order Cytophagales; family Cyclobacteriaceae; genus DATDPY01. The sequence continues at coordinate 12,974 of CAYNCU010000041.1, forward strand.
TACTATGGTTACCACTCCTGGTACGGATATTCATGCAGTCCATGGTACAATCCATATTTCTATTGGCCCTATTACGGGCATCATTATGCCTCAATTCATGAATATACAGCACGCAATGTATCCTACGGTAGGCGCTCTTTCAGGGGATCGAATTATATTTCAGGTTCCACGGTGGCAACCCGGGGAAGACAGCAGGTTGTTGCCTCCGGTTCATCACCTAGGACGCTTGCTGATAATACTGGTTTGAGAAACCGGGTATCTTCTCAGAGGGATTACTCAAGTGTACAGAATGAATATTATACAAGAGGACGTTCCGGTTCCGGATATTCAGGAAACAGCTCGTATGGCAGCGGTGAAAGGGTAATGTCGAATAACAGTCGAGCACGGTCATCGGAGAGCATGCAAAACACAAGAACCAGGGTATCCCCCAATACCTATTATAATTATTCAAGGCCGACTTATCGCACACCAAGCAGAAATTCGACACCCAACAACAGTTACAATTATAACAGGAACTCCTACAGCAGGCCTTCATCCAACAGTTGGAATAACAGCAGATCCTATTCTTCATCTCCCAGGAGCAGTTATTCTGGAGGAAGTAGTTCAAGAAGTTCATCTTCCGGTTTTAGTTCGGGAAGTTCATCACGTTCTTCCGGTAGTTCCGGCGGCAGCTCGGGTTTTTCAAGAGGTGGAAGGGGTCATTAACGGAAAAATTCTACTAGGTTCTCATTAAATTTTGAATTTATGAAATCAATAGTAAGGCTTATCATGATAAGCTTAACAGGAGTAGTCTTTACAATCAGTACCTGCAAAGCACAGTTCGAGCCCATAAACGGGTACTATGCAGGAAGTTTATTATTCAGCCAAACCCAATGGAATGGTAGTGCAAGAATTCTTGGAATAGGAGGAGCACAGACTGCTTTAGGCGGGGACATAAGCTCCATTTCCGGTAACCCTGCAGGCTTAGGATTTTATAACCATTCTGAATTCAGCTTCTCGCCGTCCCTGAATTTTATTACTACACATTCGGATTATCTCGGTAAATCCAATACTTCCACGATAGGTAATTTTAATATAGGAAACCTTGGACTGGTGCTTAATAAAAACCGACCAGGCAATGAAGGGAGTGGTTTCCTGGGCGGAAGTTTCGGTTTCAGTTATAACCGGATTAATGATTTTCATGACAAAGCCTATTATTCCGGAACGAACACAACCAATGACTTCATCGATTATATTATTAATACAGTCATCAACAATAATGGAATAGGCAATAATGATTATACATCACTAGCTTATAATACCTACCTTATTAATGATTATGCATCTCCTAATTGGAATAATGCAAGCTATGTTGAGGCACCCAGCGATACAACACCGGTAATTCAATCGGAAAAAATAACTTCTTCCGGATCGCAGGATCAATGGTCGTTTTCATATGGCGCGAATTTCAGCGACCGTTTTTACATAGGAGCCAGCCTGGGCATCGTTTCCATTGATTATAAGACAACGCGTCGTTATGAAGAAGTGAGATACCCGCAAAGTATTCTTGATAATTTCCTGCTGGACGAATCCCTTCATATCACCGGTACCGGGGTCAACGGTACCTTTGGCGCTATCGTCAGACCCCTGGATAATCTGACTTTGGGAATTGCTTATACTACTCCGACTTTATATCGGATCAATGATCAATATAGTTCGGACATGTCTAGCACATGGCGGAGTACGGCTTTTGCCTACTACCCTAATGATAAAAATTTCACAGCTGAACAAAGCGATTATACTGATCCTATTTTATCGGATTATAATCTTAGGACAGCCTCTCATTTAAATGCCGGCCTGGCTTATTTCTTTAACAAGAATGGTTTCGTTACCGGTGATATAGAATGGGTCAATTATTCCTCGGGAAGACTTAGCGGTGGAAATATCGATTTCCAGAGCGACAATGATCTGATCGATCAAATGTATAAATCTGCTTTAAACTACCGGTTAGGCAGTGAATACCGTGTAAAGGATTACAGGTTCAGGTTAGGTTATAACTTCACAGGAGATGCTTATAATAATGTGGATAATATCAATCGTTCAAAAAGCGCATACTCCGCAGGTCTAGGCTATCGTGGGAAAGCATTTTATTCCGATCTGACCGGAATTTATTCTTTTTATAAAAGTTTAACCTCTCCTTATTCGATTAACCCGGAGCCTGTTGCCAATTTTGATAATAGCAAACTGGCTTTTGTATTCACCATGGGATTTTTATTTTAAGGAAATAAGAGGCTGAATAATTTTAATCAGATCGGTTTCCATACGTTCATTATACGAAACATGAAACCTGCATTTTTCATAATAGGCCTTTCTTTTTTCCAATTGCTGATTTAATTTTTGCTCAAGCTCTTCCCTTGAGTTATGTTTAAGTAAAGGTCTTTTATTTATTCCTTTTTCGGAAAGTCTTTCCAGAAGATCATATACGGATGCTTTAATATAAAATGTAATCCCGTTTTTATTCATAAAGTCCATATTATTCTTGAAACAGGGGGTTCCACCACCGGTGGCCAGTATGAATGAATCATTTGACCGGCTGATTTCCTCAAGTGTTTCAGACTCGATTTTACGAAAATAATCTTCTCCTTTTAATTCAAATAATTCATTGATGGAACAGTTTTCCCTTTTTATAATTTCTTTATCGAGATCAAAAAAAGCCATATTTACTTTTTCCGCAACTCGTTTTCCAAAAGTTGATTTTCCACTCCCGGGCATTCCTGTTATATAAATTTTCATTTTAAAAAAGAATCTAAATATTATTTCAGGCGCGACTCGATTTCTTCTGCATCCGGAATTCTTGAATAAGGCCACTTGCCTTTCACCGTGCCATCCTGCAACAGCCATAAACCGGGGTTTGACCGTATAATGGCTTCCAGGACTGTCATATCCGTAAAATAATACGGTACATTAATATGGTATTGACCAAGGATATTTTCTACTTCGCTTTTATCCGATGCTGTAAGGATCCATACTTTGATATTGCCGTCCAGATTTTGAACCAGTCGGTTGATCTCGTCAAAATGTTTTTTGTTCGCCTTATTGACGTCATACATGATCACGAAAAGCTTATTTCCTTTAAACGTTTCCTGTGTAAAGTCGGCGCTGTCATTCCAGACATGATAGTCTGTAATCTTCGGTTGCGCTTCCGGATTAAGCAAGACCATTTTTTTGAATATATAAGTTGTGTCCGAAGGATATTTGTCGAATTTAAATTCCCGTCCGTTTTTTTCCATGATATAGCGGTAACGGAATGGCGCGGAAGGTTTCATAAGCGTCGGAATATTATTGCCTATTTTATAAGGCCGGAAATCAATCAAAGGTAAGTGGTGTACCGTATAAACCGCAAAGAATACACCGATGGCTATAAAGGCTGCGATTACTGAATCCTGCCATCCTGCGCGGGTGAAAGGTCCGCTGAAATGTTTACGCCTGAAAAATAAAATCAGGACCATAACCAGTAAAATAACATCCTTATAAAAGGATTCCCATGAGGTGAGCGGAATGGCATCCCCGAAACAACCACAATCGGTTACCTTGTTAAAATAGGCTGAATAGAAAGTCAGGAAGGTAAAAAAGAGGGAAAGAAAAAGTAATATCCAGGCTGTAATCCGTATCCTGTAATTTAACAAGAGGGCGATGCCGAGCATGGTTTCAAGAACGATGAGTGTAATGGAAATAAAAAGATCATGCGGGATAAAAATTGCGAAACCCCCCGAAAAGTTGGCGGCGAAAACCTCAAAATATTCCTTTAGTTTGATGGCTGTCCCTACAGGATCATCCAGTTTGGTAAGACCTGAAAAAATAAAAAGAATGCCGACAATAAACCGGGTGAGATAATCATACCATTTCATGAGTTTATGATATTCAATTTGATGAGACAAAAAACTGCATAATTCATAATGTCCTGGTAATTGGATTTAACACCTTCGGACATTATGGTTTTCCCTTCATGATCCTCAATTTGTTTGATACGGAAAAGTTTCATTAAAATTATATCGGTAATTGAATTGATTCTCATTTCACGCCATGCTTCATTGTAATCGTGATTTTTATTCTCAAGCAGAAGGAGTGTATCGTTGACGGAATCATCATAAAATTTCATTACCTGTTCAACCGGGAGTTCCAGGACCGGCTCTTTCTCAAGCCGGAGTTGAATTTGTGCGATGATACAATAATTGATTATTCCGATAAATTCGGTAATAAAATCATCTTCGATTTTCTGAATGCCTTTTTCCTGTATGGATCGTATGCGCTGGGCTTTTATAAAAATCTGATCCGTAATGGAAGGAAGCCTGAGAATCCGCCAGGCGGTGCCGTAATCAACCGTTTTCTTTTTAAAAACCTCTTTGCAACGGTTAATGGCTTGCTTATATTCGTTAATCGTTTTTAATTCCAAATCTCATGGAGTTTGTGATTCTCAGGAATGTCTTTAATCCGGCGTGAAAGATACATTTTTTTATATAAAAAAAACACTGGGCCTTCGGGGAAAACTCCTATTCCCTGACTTCCCTTTCATCATGGGTATCCTGAATATTACACCGGATTCATTTTATAAGGGAAGCCGGTTTACTGTTATAGATCAGGTTTTAGCCGAAGCCGAAAAAATGATTCACTCAGGTGCCGATGTTCTGGATATTGGAGGGTATTCATCACGACCCGGGGCGGCGGATGTTTCTCCGGAAGATGAAGTGGAAAGAACCGTTCCTGTCATCCGGGAAATCCATAAGCGTTTTCCTGATACGCTTATTTCCGTGGATACATTCCGTTCCAAAGTCGCCACCGCTGCGGTTGAAGAAGGCGCTTCCTGGGTCAATGATATATCGGGCGGGATGTTGGATGAAGAAATGATTAATACGGTTGCAGAATTGAAGGTGCCTTATATTGTCATGCATATGAGGGGCGATCCCCGTAGCATGAAAGACAAGGCACACTATCACGACCTGGTTAAGGAATTGGGTGAATATTTTTCCGGTCGGATCAGCTTGTTACGACAAAGGGGCATCAGCGATCTCATCCTGGATCCGGGTATCGGATTCGCGAAATCTATAGCGCAGAATTTTGAAATTTTGAAAAACCTGCCCTATTTTCAAATTTTTGGTTTTCCTTTGATGATAGGAATTTCAAGAAAATCACTGATTTACCGCAGCCTTAAAATTGATCCGGAAGACGCCTTGAATGGAACCACAGTCTTAAATACGATCGCTTTGCTGAACAAGGCATCCATTTTAAGAGTCCATGATGTGAAGGCTGCCAAGGAAATATTGGAATTAATGAAGTTATATTTACCGTGATCTTCGGAGTACAAATAGGATTTCTCGCTTTACGCCTGGTTGACATACTGGATATCGGAGCAATTAGTTTTTTGCTTTACCAGGTATATAAACTGATCCGTGGAAGTGTGGCGGTAAGGATATTCCTTGGATTTTTCTCACTATACCTTATTTACCTTATTGTAAGGGCTCTTGACATGGAATTGCTTACAGCCATTCTCGGTCAATTCATGGGCGTTGGCGTAATCGCCGTTATCATATTATTTCAGCAGGAAATCAGGAAGTTTCTTCAGATATTAGGCAGGAACGCATTTTTTAACCGGGAGGGATTTATAAGCAGTATTTTCCGCAGGGAAGGGGAAGAGGATCTTGAAGTTAATCCGGTGATGGATGCCATAATATCACTAGGTGCATCCAATATCGGGGCTATACTGGTTTTTTCCCGTGACTCGGGATTGAAATTTTATGCCGAATCCGGGGACAATCTTGATGCACTGGTTTCCAAACGGCTCCTTATATCTATCTTTAATAAATATGGCCCATTGCATGATGGCGCGGTTATTATTCATAAAAACAGAATTACTGCGGCCAGGGTCGTTTTACCGGTCACCGAAAAAAGTGATTTACCGGCTCAATTCGGAATGCGACATCGTGCGGCTATTGGTATGAGCGAAGTAACCGATACGCTTATCGTTGTAGTATCAGAAGAAACCGGTCAGATTTCAACTGCCAGAAACGGACTGATATCACACAATCTTACTGCCGCGGAAGTAAAGAAAAAGATCATTGAATATCTCGAAGAAGAACCGACCATGGAAAAGTCAGGATCACTGCGGAATGTTCAGGCCATTATGGCCGATAAGAAGATCAAGCAGAATCCGACGGTAAAGCCTTAGTAAAAAATGTGAAGTAGGGATTGGCCTGAAGAAGTGATCTCTTCGCCGAGATGCAAAGCGAAAATCAATAATCGGGTCCCCAGCAAAATAAAGGCAATTCCCACTACTTTATTGATAATGGTCATTAGCCGGGGGGTAATTGAAGTCCGGATCCTGTGTGCCAGGTAGGCTTTACCTATATCGCTGCTTAAAATTGTAATCAACAAGGTAATGAAAAAGATCAATGCATTAATACCATTGTATTCCCAGTGTACGTTGACCAGGCTCACAACCCCTATCCAGTATAATAGTACGAACGGGTTTACACCGTTAAGAACAAACCCTTTTGATATTTTCCAGAAAACACTCGTCGGGTCGTGGAGGTGTATCCCCGGTTTCATATGATTCACCCTGCGGGTAAACATTCGAATGCCGAAGATAAGCATAACAAGACCACCGGTCATCGCAAGGAAAATCCTGAATTTGGCATTTTCCGATAATTGGGAAATTCCAAAATAGGTTAGAGCGATATACAATGTATCGCTCATGGAAATACCCAGGGCCATCAGGATTCCTGACCTAACACCCTTCTCAATGCTCGTTTGAATCAGCGCAAAAAAAACAGGGCCAATGACAAAAGCAGTGATAAGTCCGGTAAGTATTCCTTTAGCAATTTCAGCCATTATCCGAATGATTTAATAGAAATTCCTTCCATTCTCGGAGTTTTTCATTCTTAATAACCCGCGGGAATTTATTCTGACCCCCCATCTTGCCCTTATGGTGAAGGAACCGATAAAAATACGAGTTGGGGACCAGGTCTACGATTACTTCTTTTAACGCTTGTCCCCGTTCCGTTCGATAATCGTCATTAAGTTCTTTAAGATATGCATCCAATTTCTGTTTAACAATATTCTTGTCAATTTTTTTCTCTGTGCCAATATACCAGTGATGGGCAAAAAGGTTCTTATAAGGAATCCCGGCAACGGTAAATTCTTTGATTCCAAGTTTCAATTCGTCTTCCAGCCTGCGAATTGCACAATTCATGTTGTCAATGGAAGTATGCTCACCACACAAACTCAGAAAATGTTTGGTTCGCCCCGTAATAATAATCTCAGTAAGCTCCTTATTCACGAACTTTATTGTATCCCCGATAAGGTATCTCCACGCCCCGGCGCAGGTCGAAAGCAAAATTGCATATTCTTTTCCTTCTTCCACCTCATGAATCATAAAAGATTCCGGATTATTCACGATTTCGCCGTCCTCATTAAAATTTTTTTCTGTAAAGGGCACAAATTCGTAGAACATGCCGTTATTCAGTACCAGTTTCATTCCATCCGGATCCGGCCGGCTTTGAAATGCGATAAATCCTTCGGAAGCAAGGTAAGTTTCGATATAAATAACCGATTGACCGAGTAACCGTTCGAAAGCAGGCTTATAGGGTTCAAATGAAACGCCGCCGTGGACGAAAATTTTAAAATTCGGCCAAATCTCATGAATATTCTTAACCTGGTAATAATCTATTATTTTTTCAAGCAGGATTTGCACCCAGGCCGGTACTCCCGCTATAAAGCCGATATTCCATTTTGAAGCTTTTTTGGTAATATCATTCAGTTTTTTATCCCAATCTATATGTTTTGCTATCCGCTGGCCGGGTTTATAATACCGCTGAAACCAGAAGGGAATATGATTGGCAGTAATACCGCTTAAATCACCTTCAAAAAACCTTCCGTTATATTTTAATTGTGTGCTTCCACCCAGCATAAGCATGCCGGAAGTAAACAATGCGTCAGGCACGTGGTATTTCGACAAAGTCAATATTTGTCTCAGGCTGGTTTTACGTATTGCACGAATTTGTTCTTTTGTGATCGGAATATATTTCGAAGAAGCTCCTGAAGTGCCTGAACTTAAAGCAAAAAATTTTATTTTACCGGGCCAGGTTACATCAGGGATAGACTGATAAGAAAGTTTCCACCAGTTTTCGTATATCCTGTCGTAATCGAAAGTCGGAACATTATTTTTGAACTCATTGTAAAAATCGAAAAAATCATTCTTCCGAAAAGATTTTAATATGGATTTAAATTCGTACGTGTTCCCGAATCGGGTATTCCGGGCAGAGATTAAAAGCCTTTTCAATTCCTGTTTTTGTAATTCAAAAGGTGATGTAAATTCCTGTTCAAGACTTTCACGTAAACTGATACCCCTTTTGATAAGGTTACCTAGTATCGGCATATCTCAATATTTTTGGCTAATTTAGAATTAATGGTTCTTTTCGGGAAAATTTAAAAAATCTCAAATAAATTTAAAGTTAACTAAATCACAAGAAATCTTTCATGACAATTGCCGAGAATGTAATTCATTTTAATAATTTATTACAAGGTGGTAAAATTAAGCTTGTTGCGATAAGTAAAACAAAAACAACGGATGAAATTCTTGAAGCCTATCACGCAGGACAACGGGATTTCGGAGAAAATAAAGTCCAGGAACTCACCCAAAAATCCGAACTGCTTCCCAAAGATATCCAATGGCATATGGTAGGACATCTTCAGGGCAATAAGGTTAAATATATTGCACCTTTTATTCACCTGATTCATTCAGCCGACAGCCTTCATTTATTAAGGGAAATAAATAAGCAAGGTGGAAAGGCCGGCAGGATAATATCCTGTCTGTTGCAGGTATACATTGCCGAGGAAGAAACCAAATTCGGCTTCGATGAAAAAGAATTGTTCAACCTTTTGAATTCCGGTACAGTTCAGCAACTGGAGAATATAGAAATCAAGGGTTTGATGGGAATGGCCACATTCACCCCTGATGAAAAGAAGATCAGAAGTGAATTCAGGAAATTAAAAAATATATGGGACCTGTGCCGTGAACAATTCCAAAGTGAAAAGATATCGATGGATTATCTGAGCATGGGAATGAGCGGTGATTATTCTATTGCTCTTGAAGAGGGGAGTAATATGATCAGGATCGGTACAGCTATTTTCGGAGAAAGAAATTACCATGAATAAAAAAGCACGATTCCTGGCCATGCTGGGCTTTTTATTTGGAGGCCTGGCCGTTATTACAGGCGCTTTTGGTGCTCATCTTTTGAATAATTTTTTAAAAGCAGAAGGATATCTTGAAACCTACAAAACCGCTGTATTTTATCAATTCATCCACTCCCTCTTGCTTATAGCCGTAAGTTTGTTGTATCATTTCTTCCCGCGACGCCTTTTATTTGTTGCCGCGGTATTGATTATCAGTGGTCTTATACTGTTCTGTGGATCACTTTACGCCATATGCCTGACTGGTATTCCGCAGTTTGGAATGATAACTCCTCTTGGCGGGATATGCTTTATCCTTGCCTGGTTATTATTGGCCTGGAATTTTATCAGGAAAGCAGGATGACGGGATTATTTTTTCTCAGTCATTACATTCGCCGTAATAACGAGATGATTGGGACTTCCCGTGGCGTTTGACATGAT
>CAYNCU010000042.1:0-22531 GCA_964395765.1 uncultured Roseivirgaceae bacterium
GACCATAGATCGTGTTCGTATTCCATTAATTTGTAATCTTCCATTTCAGACATATACAAAGCCAACTTGGGATTATCATATATCTGATCGATCCTGTTATTATCCGGATTGGATACTTTAACTATCCTCGATGAAAACAATCTCAGAAGGAATGCATCGGCCAAATTCCTGTTTTGAGCCGTATTTTGAGCATTATACCAAATCGCCTGGTCAGGCATGCTCCTGAACAGTTTTTCAAGATCCTTGTATTTAAAGGAGGCTACATCTAAATTCAACTGTGTCGGATTATAATCCGGGCCTAAATCAGCAGGTTTTATCATGGTAAGAGACTGAATATCATGGTACATCCTTGAACGGATATCATCAAAATAAACCTCCTCCTTCATTTCCATTAAATAGAACTGATTAGGAAATAATTCCGCAGTTGCAGGAGTTGCAGGAGCTGCCGGCTGGTTTGCCGCAGTGCCTGTACCCGTTGTAGAAGAACCCCAACTCGAAGTAGAAGATGAGCCCCAATCACTGCTTGTGTTGCCAAAACTGCCCTGATCAGCACCGGTTTTATAACTAATAGCAGCTATAAAATCTTCCTTGGTCATCCGGTGAACTAATGAATCACTCTTATAAGGTACCAATCTTCCGTCTTTTACAGCATCAATGATAACTTTAGTAATTTCATTGTTATAGGAAAAGAAAGGTCTATTTTGTTTTTCTCTGAAATCAATATCCCTCCAAACCGTCATCTTGTATAGTTTATGATCTTCACTGACGGGATAAACTGAATTGGGATTTATGGTAACCTCTTTTTCCTGTGCATACAACTCCCCGGCCGCCATTATGAACAATAACACAATAAATAAATTGAATCTTTTCATATCACCTCCTTATTAATTATTTCCCTATTGGAAATTCTCTAACCACTTCTTTACCCATATTCACATCTTCTATCTTATTTTGAAAATTCATTCTCTGTACGAGATGAACTACGCAAAGTATTTTATCTCCATCCTTCGCCTGTGCAGCAAGATTGGTAATATTTACATTTTCGGAAGTTACGTCCACTGGGGGAGCTTTGGGGCTTGAACCATGCGCCAGGTAAACTGTCCATTTTGTAACACGGTATCGGGCATCTTTAGGCAGGAATTTTTCGAAACCTTCGTCCGGGACTGCTTTCATGGTCAATGACCTGGGGCAATTAGGCAAACCGGATTTTGGATCCACTTCCTTACCGTCGGCTAACAAAACTATATCCGGCTTAGGTATCGGTTTCACATTGAATTCCTGGTCACCAACATGGTTCCCGTTACTGCTAACGTGAAGAGTGACTTTAGGTCCTCTTGGTACGATCGTAACACGACCTATAACAGTGGGATCCTTAATTGCATCACCATTCCCAGTCAAGGAGAAAGTCGGATTATAGTTGGTTCCCAACGCGGGTACCAACACATTCAGCTCATTACCGCAATTAAGATATAAAGCATTCACTGAGGCTGAAGTAATTTGCATAACAGGTCTGACTGCAAAATAATTTATATCCTGCGTATAGGTCTGACCATTATAAATTATCTGGGCCTGGTAGGATTTTTGTTCTTTGCCAGATTTATCATAATTCCCGCCGGATACGTTAAATTCTACCTGGCCGAATCCGTTTTGAACGGGTATACTATCCCCATTAACGAGCATTTTGGGGTTAGCGGATTTTGAACCGGCGGCGAGGAATAGTTGAGCTTTGTATTTTGCTCCTGCAGCCACGGAATTGGATTCAGGTAAAGCCATCACAATAACCGTATCAAACCGTACTTCCTCTGCACCCACCTGGGCTGCAAGATCATTCAAGGCCCTTGATTCATCACCCATAACTTCGGTTTCCATCTGGCTAACCGTTGCAATACCTGCAACCGTAGGCGTGGTTTCAAAGAATAATTCTGCAAAGTCTTTGACCCGCTGGTCCGGATCTTTGGAATAATAAGGAGAATCTTTCCCATCCATGGCCAAAGGAGGGAAATCATCCTTTCCTATCTGTTGCGTCAGGAAGGCGGCATAATCATTAAGTTTCTTTTTAAGTTCTGCACCCTTATTCTGATTAACCATTAGGTTAGCCACCTTTTCCATATCCTTCGCACCCACAATTTCTCCTTTATCATTATAACCGCCGGTTATCTGAACCATCGTACTTTTCAGCGAATCCATATAAGAAATTAACTGGCTGGTTCTGGTTCTTACATCCGTAGCTTTCTGCAGAATGAGCTTGTCATTTTCCCGATCACCTCTTTTAGTAACCTGCTGCCCGATAGCCGTTAAAATTCCCATATCCTTTGTGGTATTTTCCTTCACCTGGCTTTCAAGACTTCGGTTAATAAAAACGAACCTGTCAAGCACCGAGTTAGCCACCTGTAAGGCTAATAGGGAAGTGTAAAAAAGATACATCATCCCAATCATTTTTTGACGAGGGCTTTCTTTTGCTCCACCGGACATAATTATATCAGTTTTTTGGGTTTACACTATATAGGATTAACAGCAACTACGATTTCATGGCGGTCAACATATTGCCATAAATCTTGTTCAAAGCGGCAATATTTGATGTTAAACCGGCCATTTGTTTCTTGAAATTATCAACATCATCATTAGCCTTTGTGACTCCTTCCAGCGAGGCAGTAAGACTGGTGTAAAATTTATTCATTGCCTTCACGTGGCTGTTGGCATCCTGTAATTCAAGTTCATAAACAGCATTCAGGGCTTCAAGGTTTTTGGTCACATTCTGAACCTGGGAATGATATTCCTTGGAGTCTTTTGCTGAGTTAGCCAGATCTTCAGTAGCCGTTTTCGATACTTCCGCCATATTCTGCATGGCTTTTAAAGTGGCTTCGTAAGATTTATTTACGTTCCCCATTAAATCGGAAGATTTTCTCAAATTATTCGCATAATCCGATGTTGTCGCACCCACGTCACCCATCGTAGCCATTTTGGCAACATTATCCGACAATTTTCGCATTCCGCTTCCAAGACTTTCGATCAATTCAGGACCGATTTTTGCATCTTCAAGCATTTTGTCCAGTTTTTGAGAAACCTGGTCACCGGATCCGCCTCCACCACCCCGGCTGATCATCTTCCTGCTTTGGGAAGGTCCGACATCATAGTCTTCTGCTAATTCGGGATAAACTTTTGTCCAATCCACTTCATGATGGGGAGGTTCGAAAGCACTCAAAAAGAAGATCATCGCCTCAGTCGAAAGACCGACAATCAACATAGCGCTCGCTCCAGGATAATGTTGGATCTTGAACAAGGCTCCCAAGATTACAACGGATGCCCCAATACCATAGACTTTGGGCATTATCGTCCTGTACATAAGATCCATGAAGGTACCTTTATTCTGACTCATATTTTTAATGGTTTTTTGGTTATTGAATTCTCAAGTTAGGAAAAAAAAATTAAATACAAATATTAAGCCCATTAAAACTCAGTTCCCGATGAACGACCAAGATACGTCATAGCACAGCGAAAACCAATATAGGAGCGGGTCGTATCTTTATATTCGAAAGATCTCGTCCCGGTTTCGCAGAAGTAAGCAATATCTTTCCATGAACCGCCTCTCACAATTTTCCTGGGTTCGTTGGCATCGAAATAAGTTGGGTTCAAATCCCAAACTAAAGGAACTGATGCAGGGTTATACGCATCTTCACACCATTCAGAAACATTACCCGCCATTCCGAATAAACCATAATCATTTGAAAAGAAAGCATATATAGGGCAAGTATAGGCGTAACCGTCATCGAAATAATTACCTCTTCCCGGTTTAAAGTTGGCCAGGAGACATCCTTTAGCATTTCTCATGTACGGGCCGCCCCAAGGGTATTTAGCCATATCTCTACCGCCACGGGCTGCATATTCCCATTCTGCCTCGGTCGGAAGTCTGAAATTGGGTAACTGCCATTCACCCCTGCCTGCCCGGTAATCATTGAGGTAGGCAGTCCGCCAACGACAAAAATATTTTGCCGCTTCCCAATCGACGCCAACCACAGGATAATCATCAAAAGCAGGATGAGAGTAATAATAAATCATAAGAGGATCACCCAGATGGTGAGCAAAATCCTTGATCCATACTGTGGTATCAGGATATAATTCCTTCATTACAAAATCTTCACCCAGTACACTTAATGAATCCTGAAATATATTGTTTATAAACTGGCGGTATTCATTGTTGGTGATTTCGGAATCATCCATAAAGAACGCCGAAATGGTAATCTGTTTGTTGAAGTTAATATCCGTGTGAGCCACATCTTCATCTGCCTGGCCCATATGAAATGTGCCAGCCGGAACCGGAACCATTCCGTAGGGAACCGGCATTCCTGTCCAATTTCGTCCCTGTACACCAATCAATTCACCACGGTCATCGGTTGTCCTTCCGCCAAATAGTCCGCAACCTCCTAATAATAGACCGCTCAGGATCAAAGGGAGAATGATCCGATAAAGAAATCGTAAATTATTCATAACACCTGCAATTAAGTCAATCCAATTTAATTTTCTCAGATTCAACTACTAAACGTTTAACCTTCAGAATACGTCTATTTATAAGAAACATTTTTTCTTGTAACGGATAAATTTAATATCTATTTTGAAAAAAAAGGCAAATCCCCTATAAAAATTGTATTATTTGTAATAAAAACAAAATTTTTTCAAGATTAATGTCTGAATCGTGGCGTTCTGATAATCTTATGTTCGCTATTTCCAAGGACCGGAAGGGTATAACTAAGCAGAAATTCATGAGAAGTCGGTTGTTTGGCTTGTTGGGCACTAATTATATAGTCAAAGGCATAACCAATCTTAAAATTGTCATCTTTCAGGAAACTATAGCCAATCATCGCGATCATAGCATCGGATTGGCGGTAGGAAAGGCCACCCCATAGTTTTTCTCGTAAAGTTGCCAGCAGTGAAATATCAAAGGAATAAGTATTCAGGTCAGTCTTTACAAGGAATGACGGTTTGAGGACAACGTCATAATTAAGATCATAGGAATAACCTGCCGTAAGGTACATATGGCTTTTTAAGGCGTTGCGCAGAGAATCCTGCCCGAAATCAAATTCAGACTGGATCAGGTGATCTACGCTTATTCCAGCATAATATTTTTCAGCCCTGTAATAAACTCCTGCCGCCATATCCGGGCGTATTTGGGATTCCTGGCCTTTATCTGCAAGCAGGGGGTCATTCTGGTCAACGTACCTGTACTTTTCAAAATCCATGGTTTGGGAATAAAATCCTGCCCTGATACCCAGACTTAATTTCGAATTTTTAATGCTTAACTGGTAGGCAAATGACGCTTGTGCCTCAAGGTTATCTACAACACCCAGGTGATCGTTTACGATATGGAATCCTACCCCGCTATTCAGTTTTAAGAGAGGAAGATTGGCACTGATGACCTGCGTATTCGGAGCGCCTCCTCCGTCAAAGGTGGATTGGTAACCAAACCACTGACTTCGCTGGATAGCCGTAAAACTAACGGCCCCGGGGATTCCCGCATAGGCCGGGTTATAATACAATGTATTGAACATATACTGTGTGAACTGGGGATCCTGTTGCGCGAAGGAAATTCGTTGCAGGAAGATCATCAGCATTGCCAAAACGCCATATCGAAAAATAGTATGCATTCGAAATTCCGGAAATAGAGTACAATAATACGTATCAATATGAGTATCTCAAATATTAAATTAAGGATTAATAGGCATTTGAAGGGTATTTACCTGGGTTTATTTACACTTTTAATGTATAATTCCAGGGCGCCGGTCATGGAGGGAGCTTCCGGCTGCGGCGCTTCAATATCGATAATTAAGCCCGCATCTTGTGCGGCTTTGGCGGTTGTTGGACCGAAGGCAGCAATACGAGTTTTATTTTGTTTGAAATCCGGAAAATTATCGTAAAGTGATTTAATGCCTGAGGGGCTGAAAAAGGCGATGATATCATAATTCTTTATTGCCAGATTTGAAAGATCACAGGCTACAGTTTTATAAATTACCGCTTCACTAAACTGAAAATCATTTTGCTTAAGAAAATCAGGAATGTCGTTCTTCCGGATATTAGAACATGGGAAAAGGAATTTTTCGTTTTTATGCTTTTTTAGAATTTCAATCAAGTCTCTGGCCGTCTTGGAACCTGTAAATATTTTTCTCTTCCTGATGACAATATATTTTTGCAGGTAATTGGAAGTCTGTTCAGAGATGCAAAAATATTTCATATCCGTAGGGACTTCGATTTTAAGTTCAATACATAATTTAAAAAAGTGGTCAACAGCATTCCTGCTGGTAAAAATTACGGCGGAATGATTCAGAATTTCCACACGCTGGCGTCTGAATTCCTTCACAGGAACAGCTTCAACTTGTATAAAAGGACAGAAATCGACGCTAATATTATACTTCTCTATCAATTTATCATACGGAGAATTACCATTCTCCGGATCAGGTTGTGAAATTAATATACTCCTGATTTCAGATAACCTTGTCTTTTCGTTAACCATATATCTTCTCTTTTGATTAGATAACCCATGTCGCGAGCGAGGAATCTAAAATTAATTTTAACCCTAACACAACTGGTATAAGTTCTGAAGCGCAAAGATATGAAATAATATACATTTTTTTATAAGGCGCATAATTCAAAATTTTTATCAGGATCAGGGCAAAGCGGGAGAAGGCAATGAATATCAATGAATTTGTCAGGAAAGTAATATACGAACTGAAATTTATCTTAAACCCGAACAACAACAACACCGAAAGTATACTATATCCTATCAATAAAAACAGGGTAATCCTGCTTGATTCTATAAAATGAACTTTCCCGATATCTTTTATCATAAGAATCCTCGACAGGTTTCTCACCAGGTTGAATTTTATCAAAATCCAGAAAAGGACGGAGGCGGAAATGATTACCCAGTTGATAATCCCTTTAAAGAAAAGATGCTGTTCGGAAAAGACTTGTTGCGAGCCCATCAAAATCAGATAAACAAAAAAACCGAGCAGCAGAGATTCAAGGATCACAAACAACAAATCCGTACCGGCAACCGGTTTATTCCGGTCTAAAAGATCGTCGGCTTCGGGGCCGGTAAATATTTTAATTACATTGGTGTATTGTCCGAATAGCTTCCTGTCATAATTGATAAGGAAGGCAATATAAGCGGCGATCAGTAATATTCCGATAATCAAAAAGTCCCGGAAGCCTGAATGATTGGCACGTAGATTATCATTCTTGCTTTCCGAAGAAAGCAGGTCTCCGTTTCCTTTAGTCAGAATCGCGACATTTAATTTGCCTGAATTTTTATGCGGAAGGTAAATTCCGAGGATCAATGAATCATCCTCATTGAAACGAAATAAGCTATCCAGATTAAGATTTTTGGTTTCTTCATGCATACTGGAATAAAAATATTCACCATTCACAAAGAGGTGGGAGTCTTCAGGTAGAGTGAAACTCACATAGCTTCCCGGAAATTCGTAGCGTTTAATTGGTAACACAATATTGCTTTCGTTTTTATTAAGGCCTGGTAAAAAGGGTACATAAATGTGCTTTTGGTTATCAAACCGGTATAAACGGTAATTAATGTCTCTTAAATTTCCTTTTCCACTACCGGCCAAAGCTGATTGAATGCCGGGGATAAAGCATCCCAATAGAATTAAGAAAATAAAAAATGTATTATATATAGGTGTAAAAGACCTGTTCAAATCCTCCTTTTGATTAAAAAGCTTAGAAACGCCCCACATAACCGATATGAATTTTGGAATAACTTAAATTAAATGCCTGGCTGCTATCTTTACCGAGGGCATATATTATCGCCAGGTTTCCCAACGGGGTCCCGATATTCAGTCCTCCCCCGATACCCATCGGCCAATCCTCCCTTAAAGACCTGCTAAGATCATTTTCAATCCAACCCATATCATAAAAAACAAGTAAATAAGAATTCATTTCAATGCGTAACCGATATTCAAAATTACTTATAATATATTGCGAAGAATAAAAATATTTCTCATTAAATCCCCGTAATGAAGTCAGACCCCCGAGACGGAACAGATCAGGAATATATAAATCTCCGTCATTCAAATACCCCCCGGAAATTTTGCTGAGTATAGTTGACCTGAAATTCAGTCGAGAATATTTGCTCAAAGAGAATTCGGTTTTGAACTGTA
This sequence comes from uncultured Roseivirgaceae bacterium, assembly GCA_964395765.1. GTDB lineage: Bacteria > Bacteroidota > Bacteroidia > Cytophagales > Cyclobacteriaceae > DATDPY01. The sequence goes on from CAYNCU010000042.1 coordinate 8,160, forward strand.
GCCGCTTATTGCCCGGATTTCCTGAAACCACAAAAGTATCGGGTACATTTAATATTTTCTTTATTCCGAGATCCACATTCAGGCCGGCAATCCATCCGTTCAAGGGAAAATCGACATTATTGATCCGGGTATAAGAATAATTTATTCCATAATAGGAGGTGTTAATATCCGCCAGTTTAAATAATGTATCCTGCGGTGTAAAATTACTGCCCAGAATGCGCGTTGTGAGATAACCCGCTTCAACCCCGACCTTACCCAATTCATTCTGGCGTATGTTCAGGCCAAAATAAAATCCGGTGTTCAGGTAGGAAGTGTCCTGTTTATAAATGTTAAACCGGAAATTTCCGCTTACCGGGGAGTTAAAAAGACAAGGATGATCATAATTTAAATTCAATTCCTGGGTTTGCAGGTTCGGCCTTTGCCAGCTTAGAACGAGACTCTTACCACTCCTGAACAAATTATTTAGTGCCAGCTTAATCTGTCCGGTGATTAAAACCTTGCCGGGCGTGTTTTCGTTAGGCAGAAATCCCAGGTAGCCATCAAATCCATTGGCGGCTTTGGGCGTCAATTTTAACCTGATAAAACATTTACCGGCGGTAAAATATTCTTCGGGAAGCGATGTTAACCGGATTCCGGGAAGCTGGGCAAGCGATGGCAGGATGTGCACTACTTTCGACCGGTCGTATGGATTCCCGGGAAGGATATCAAGGTAGGCGGAAAGAAATTTTTCACTTATATTCCTGGTCCCCATAACCGATAATGTATCGAAATTAATATGATGCCCCGGCAAATAATCCAGCTCCGCCTGTATTCCTTCCTCCTCGATTTTTAATCTTTTCAGGCCAACGGTTGCAAAGGGATAACCATTATTTTCCGACCAGTTCAGTACGGACCTGTACATACGTAAAAGGGCCTGAAATTTAAAAATACGGTCATTGAAAATCCCCGTCTTTACATTGGCCTGATGCAGGACCGATTCGGGCATATTTCCCTTTGACAGACTGATCCATTTATACCGTTTCCCCGGGTCAATCAAAACCCTGCAGGAACTGTCCGCCACGTGGAACTTATAGGTCACATCCAGGTATCCTTTGGTATAAAGTTTGTTAATTATTTGTTTCACTGAAATACTATCGGTTTCACGAGGTATCCTTATCCGTGCGTCACTACGGAATGATTGGTCTGTTTCAGATTGTAATATAACGCTGCAGGGTTTCCTGTTTTGTGACAACAGCGGAAATGCCGAAAGTATTATAAATCCATATATCAGAATAACTTTGATCAATCGTTGCTATTTACGGAATACATAAATTTACCAAATGGCTGGGATTTACTTCCATATTCCATTTTGCAAACAGGCCTGTTATTACTGTAATTTTCATTTCAGTACTCTTTTAAAGATGAAAAAGAACATGTTGGAGGCTATCAAACAGGAAATGAATATGCGGAAACAATTTCTTGCCAATGAAGCCGTTAATACCCTGTATTTCGGTGGAGGCACTCCTTCTCTCCTGGAAACGGCTGAAATTGCCGGAATATTAAACGAAGCAGGCAAATATTTCAATGTGGATCCAAATCCTGAAATTACACTGGAAGGAAATCCTGACGATCTTACGGCAACAAAATTAAGAGAGTTAAAAACAATAGGGATAAACAGGCTGAGTATCGGTGTACAATCCTTTCATAATCCGACGTTGAAATACCTTCACCGGATTCACGACAGCACGACTGCCACCCGATCGGTCTCAGATGCGTTGAAATCAGGATTCAGCAATATTAATATCGATTTAATTTTCGGAATCATGCCCGGATATTTTACAATTCTGAAAAACGATTTGGATCAAATTAAGAGTTTTGAAATTAAGCACATTTCAACGTATTGCCTGACGATTGAACCGGGAACCGTTTTCGGGAACTGGCACCATAAGGGGAAAATTGAAATAGCTGCCGAAGAGGATGCGGCTTCTCAATATGAATATATCATCGACGATTTGAACGGGAAAGGATTTGAACATTATGAAATCTCCAACTTCGCAAAGCCGGGATATGAATCCAGACACAATACCAGTTACTGGCAAAATGAAAAATATCTAGGGATCGGACCGGGAGCACATTCTTATGATCAGATAAACCGGTATTACAATATTTCCAATAATTCAATGTATATCAAAAGCCTTTCCGAGAACATTATACCTGAAACAATCGATTACCTCTCGGACCGTGACAGGATTAATGAATATATAATGACATCAATACGAACCCGGTGGGGTTGTGACATAAACTATATAAGTAGTAAATTTGGAGTAAAATTCAATTCCAAAACCTTGTCTTACATCGAAGATCTGGAAAGGAATAAATATATTGTAAAATCCGGAAATTTGATCCAACTTACAAAAAAAGGCAAATTAATAGCGGATAAGATTGCATCAGAAATGTTTTTTCCATGACATGTTTTTTTGTAATAAGGGATGAAAGCCGGTAATTTGTAAATACAATACACTGGAAATAATTTTAAAATAAAAGGCCATAATGACAAGCGAGGAAAAACAAGCCTTTCTTTTATTAAAGTCCATTATTTTTCACTATCATGGATTGGATGAGGATGAACAAAAAATCCTTGATGATACGGCCAAGCGTCTTGATGCCTATGAAGAACTGAAATGGGCAAACCAGTTTATTTCCCAGGATTATATCACAGCCTTTGAAAGGGCAAGGGAATATCTGAATGAAACGATCGGTAAATATGATAAGGAAAGACGACTGCATTACCTTGACCTTGTCTGGAAAGCCAACAACCAGAAAGGATACATAACCGAAATGGAAGCGACCGCTATGCTTAAACTCGCCAAGGACTGGGGCGTGGAGAGGGACCTGATTGAGCTGGTGAGGAAGTAATGATATGCGATATTCGATTTTTGATTCAAAGGCTCATGATATCCTTGAAGCGTGATGATTGACGCCGGCTGACTTCAATTTTATCTCCCCCCTTTAACTGAACCATTAAGCCACCGTTAAACCAGGTATCAATACGTTCAATCCACTGCAGGTTAACTATATGTTTACGGCTTGCTCTGAAAAAGGATTTTTCATCCAGCCGTTCCTCCAGCGCATTAAGGGATTTATGGATCATGGGTTTAAATTTTTCAAAATATACTTTTATATAATTACCGTCCGATTCAAAATACCTGACATCCGATAGTTTAACAAACCAGCATTTTTCGCCATCCTTTACAAATACCTGGTCTTCCGTAGTCAGCTTCTTCGATCGGATATAAGAAGTTTTAATTTCTTCCTGCTGTTCCCTGACCACTAATTTCCCGATGGTTTCGGCGAGTCTTTCCGGTTGTACAGGTTTCATTAAATAATCCAGTGCATTTACTTCAAATGCCTTGATGGCATATTCGTCAAAAGCGGTAACAAAGATTACCTGTGGCACACTATCCAGCTTTTCAAGCAATTCAAAACCATTCTTACCCGGCATCTGAATGTCCAGGAATAATACGTCAGGGTTAAGCTTTTGAATCTGATCATACGCATCATCGGCATTAACAGCTTCCCCGATTACTTCTATTTCGTGGTGAGCCGCCAGCAACGATATCAACTCCCTGCGGGCCAGTCTTTCATCATCAATGATCAACGCTTTCATAAACTACGGATTGTGGAATGGTAATTTTTGTCAGGACCGTTCTGTCACTTTCATTTTCCATTTTAAATAATGCTTTACCGCCAAACAAAAGATTCAGTCGACGAGTGGTGTTTTCTATGCCATAACCCGCAGAACCGATTCCGGACCCGCTGACCACCTGCCCGCTATTCCTGATCTCAATCTGCAGCTGCGATTTTTCATCCATGTAAGCATCCACTGAGATTTTCCCGCCCAAAGTCAATTTTGAAATTCCATGTTTAATTCCGTTTTCTACCAGCGTCTGGATCATTAGCGGGGGAACCTGGCAGGATTCCACACCCGGGCTTATATTAAAATTGACTTTCAGTCTTTCTTCGAACCTTATCGATTCGAGCGCGAGATAATCGCGGACGGTGCTCAGTTCGTCTTTCAGTTCAACCAGTTTTTTCCGGTTGATCACAAGCGAATTACGAAGTATGTTGGATAACTGGGTAACCGCTGTTTTTGACTTTACGGGATCTTCATCAATCAACGCCCGGATGCTGTTTAAAGCATTGAAAATAAAATGAGGATTGAGTTGTGTTTTCAACTGGTTCAACTCAATCTCGAAAATAGCCGCTTTATATTTCAGGTTGAAATTGGTCCTTTCAAAATAATGATATAAAAAATAAACGGCAGCCCATAAAAGGTACCAAACCATCGTCGCCAGAACGAAAGCAATAATGGCGTAAGGTTCGAAAATCTGCGGGGTTAGTGTGCCCAGAAAATACCGCATGGCGATATCGAAGGCATTATTACTAATACCGAGCAGTAAGGTGCTAAGCAATACTCTTGGCACCAGGGCTACAAGGCGGTAATTCAGCCATCCCAATCGAATTACCATCAACCGATAAATATGGGTTGACAATAAAAAATAACCGGCGGTTAAAAGGATGCTGATCACTTCGATTCGCAGGTACTTCAAATCCATGGGAAGGAAGAGCAGCAGGATATGGATGATCGCATAAAACGACCATCCCCCAATCTGAAGGGCCCAGTAAATTTTATTTTTACTTTGATTGCCGAACATCCTTAAATTAACATAATGCAACTAGTAATAAAGTTAGCAAAATCCTGAATTCCGTTCAGGCATATTACTTTAAAGGCTTCCTTTCTCCTTAAAGGGCTCTATTCTTTTTTTAAATAAAAATGCCGATTTCCTGCTCAAACGGTTATATCCGTCTCATTTTTATCATTAAAAAGCTGTAAATCAAGCTGGAATTAAAATTCATAAAACCATTAAAAACGATAAACCGGGGAACAAATTTTAAAAATTATTCATTATCTCTATTAGAATGGTTCATGGTTGATAGGTTTTAGTTTCAATGTTTTGGTTCAGTATGGCCCGTCGCAGGGCCATACTGTTTTAAATCTCATTTTTCAGAAAAGCAGCGGTATAGGACTTCTTATTTTTAACAATTTCCTCCGGTGAACCCCGGGCTATAATTTCGCCTCCCAGATCTCCACCTTCAAGACCCAGATCGATAATATAATCACAGGTTTTTATAATATCCATATTATGTTCAATGATAATCACGGTATTCCCTTTGTCAACCAGTTTCTGAAGCACATTTATCAAATGCTGAATATCCTGAAAATGCAAACCGGTAGTAGGTTCATCCAGAATGTAAAGTGTTTTACCGGTATCCTTTTTATATAATTCGGAAGCCAGTTTTACCCTTTGCGCCTCGCCGCCTGACAACGTTGTGGCGTGTTGACCTATCGTTATATAACCCAAGCCTACGTCATTCAATGTTTTTAATACACGCAAAATTCTCGGCTGGTGTTCAAAAAATTCCACGGCATTTTCAACGGTCATTTCAAGTATATCCGAAATTGATTTGCCTTTAAAACGCACCTCCAGCGTTTCACGGTTATACCGTTTTCCTTTGCAGGTTTCACAATGTACGTACACATCGGGGAGGAAATCCATTTCAATCAGCCGCATACCGCCGCCCTGACAAGTCTCGCATCTTCCACCCTTGACATTAAAGTAAAAGCGACCGGGTTTATATCCTCTTATTTTAGATTCAGGGAGATCGGCAAATAAAGAACGGATATCGGAGAAGACCCCGGTATAGGTGGCAGGGTTGGACCTTGGAGTTCGGCCGATCGGAGACTGGTCGATCTCAATGACCTTATCGATATTCTCAATTCCTTCAATTTTTATGAAAGGTAACGGCAACTTTTTCGAATGATAAAGTTGCCGGGACAGGATGGGGTACAGGGTATCATGAATCAAGGTAGATTTACCACTGCCGGATACGCCGGTAATACAAATCATGGTGCCCAGTGGAAATTCAACATTAATATTTTTAAGATTATTTCCTGTTAGCCCGCTGAGGGTTATGAATTTCCCATTGGGTTTTCTTCTTTTTTCAGGAACCTGGATTTTTATTGATCCATTCAGGTAGGATGCTGTCAGGGAACCGTTTTTTACAAATTCCTCAGGAGGTCCCTGGGCAACAATTTTCCCACCGTGAATACCAGGGCCCGGCCCAATGTCGACCAGATGGTCGGCAGCCAGCATCATATCCTTGTCATGTTCTACTACAATCACCGTATTACCCACATCTCTTAAATCCTTAAGCGCTTTGATCAGTTTATGATTATCGCGCTGGTGGAGACCGATGCTCGGTTCGTCAAGGATATACAGAACCCCTACCAACTGAGTGCCTATCTGAGTAGCCAGGCGGATCCGTTGTGCTTCTCCTCCCGAAAGGGTACGAAGCGGCCTGTTCAGATCCAGGTAATCCAGGCCTACGTCGAGAAGGAACCTGATCCTTTTCCGGATTTCTTTAAGAATTTCAGTGGCAATAGTCTTTTGTTGCTGACCCAACCTATCACCGATGTTCTCAAACCAATCGTGTAATTCACGCAGGTTCATAACCGCCAGTTCAGCAATGTTTTTTTCTCCGATCCTGAAATACAAGGATTGTTTTTTCAATCTTGTTCCATTGCATTCTTCACACTTTTTGGTCACTGTGAAATCGTCAACCCATTGCTGCATTTTATCCGAGCCCCATTCTTTTTGTTTTTCCAGGAACTTGACAATCCCTTCAAACTTCGTATTCCATTCAGTACCCGGATATTTAATGGAGCTTACGGCAACCGGAATATCATCTCCATAGAGTAAAACCCGTATTGCTTCTTCAGGAAGGTTGCGGATAGGAGTTGATAAAGTGGCCTTGTATTTTTTCAAAATTGCTTCGATCTTTTTAAAGATCCATATGTCCCTGTATTCTCCCAAAGGAGCGATCCCTCCCCTGCTGATACTTAAGCCCGGATCAGGAATAACCGATTCTCGTGTAACTTCATCAATTTCTCCAAGACCGTTACAAACCGGGCATGCCCCGTACGGCGAGTTGAAGGAAAATAAATTCGGAGCCGGTTCATCATAAGATAAGCCGGTTTTAGGATCCATTAAATATTTTGAAAAGAAGTGGATTTTATTTTTATCATCCAGGATCATAATAACGCCCTTCCCGTGGAACATGGCCGTATTCAGTGAATCGGAGACTCTTTTTCTTTCTTTTTCAGAAGGAATTATTCTGTCTATCACTATTTCAATGTCATGAATTTTATAGCGGTCAACCTGGGTTTTAGGTACCAATTCCATTATTTCCCCGTCAACCCTGGCTTTTAAGAATCCTGATTTACGGATCTGAACGAACAGTTCCCGATAATGGCCTTTACGACCTTTCACCACGGGGGCCAGCACTGTAATTTTACTTCCTGAAAACTTATGAATAATTTGATTCAGAATTTGTTCCTGAGACTGGCGAATCATTTTTTCACCGGAAAGATAGGAATAGGCCTCCCCGGCCCGGGCAAATAACAGCCGCATAAAATCATAAATTTCGGTAGCAGTGCCTACCGTTGAACGCGGGTTCCGCGAAGTCGTTTTTTGTTCTATGGAAATTACCGGGCTCAGGCCGTTAATTTTGTCTACATCAGGTCTTTCAAGCTCCCCGATAAACGATCTCGCATAGGCGGAAAAACTTTCCATATAACGACGCTGTCCTTCCGCATAAATAGTATCAAAGGCAAGCGATGATTTTCCGCTTCCGCTTATTCCTGTTATCACGATCAACCGGTTACGCGGAATAGTAACATCAATGTTCTTTAGATTATGTTCCCGGGCTCCGAATACCTCAATGGATTCTTCCATGCTTCCGTTCTCAGGCAACGTCACCGTTTCTTGTTTTCTTTTTCCCATTAAAATAAAAGTATATGAATCGGTTGCTCCTATTCTTCCGGCGGATACCTGTCATCCCCAATCATTAAGCTATCTTCCGCCGGAGGAACTTCACGTGAGTAAACAGGATGATTGACCGGAATGTTTATTATAATGGATCCGGAAGGGTCCTTTATGGTCAGATGATTGGTTCGCAACCATGGGTTATATCGTTTTAACAACTTATAATTGAGGCCCAATGAAAGAGCATACTCGGCCAGATCCGGAATTGTTTTATCGATTGTAATTTCTTTCAGTTTTTCCGGCTTATAGTACTGGTCATTTTTCACGTAAAATCCATATCGTTCAGGGTTGGTAAAAATTTCCTTGATTGCAAGAATGCGAAAAATATATCGGGACGTTTCATCGTTCAATAAAAGATCGTAATAAGAATCCATTTTCTGCATTTCCATTGATTTATCCAAAGCATGCATTCCCATATTATAAGCAGCCGCAGCGTTAGTCCAGCTTCCGAATTTCTCCTTCGCTTTTAAGAGGAAAGTACAGGCTGCTTCAGTGGAACGAACGGGGTTGTATCTTTCATCAATCTCGCTGTTCACGGTCAGGCCAAGTTCTCTGGCCGAGCCTTCCGTCAATTGCCAGAAGCCAACGGCTCCCCGGGGAGATACCACATTTGAAAGACCGCTTTCGACGAGCGGCAAGTAAAGGAAATCGAGTGGAATATTATTTTCATTAAGTATTGGCGTCATAATCGGGAACCATCTTCCGCTTTTTTTCATTAACAAAAGCGTATTGGAATGAAAATAAGCATTGGACAGTATTTCTTTGTCATACCGTTCCTTCAGGTCAATATCATTTAACGGCATCTTTTCCCCGGCGAAGCTCAGGTTATCAGGCATAGGATACGGTTGGGCAACGATGGCATGGACACTGTCAACGGGATTTCCGGCTTGGCCACCGGTATCAAAATAGGCTGAAATAAAATATCCGGAAATAAAAATAATTACAAAAGCAGCGATAAGACCCGTATTTTTTTTAACCATCAGAAATTGGGGGATAACATATACTTTGTATAGAATTCGTTAATTATTCCAACCGCTTCTTCCGGGGTATCAACCAGGTAAAAAAGGTCAAAATCGCCTTCACTAATATTGCCTTCTGTTTCGTATACGGTTTTTTCAAACCACTCAATCAGACCTTTCCAGTAATCCTTGCCCACCAGGACGATCGGGAACTGACCTATTTTTCTTGTTTGAATAAGCGTAAGCGCTTCAAATATTTCATCCAGGGTTCCGAAACCGCCGGGCATTCCGATAAATCCCTGAGAATATCTTACAAACATAACTTTCCTGACAAAAAAATAATCAAAGGAAATCAGTTTATCCGGATCGATATAAATATTGTTTTCCTGTTCAAATGGAAGTTTGATATTCAGGCCCACGGATTTCCCACCTGCCTCACTGGCTCCCCGGTTCCCGGCTTCCATAATTCCGGGTCCGCCGCCCGTTATTACCCCGTAACCACTCTCTACCAGCAACCGGGCAATTTCCTCGGCAAGCTTATAGTATTTATTATCCTCTATTGTCCTGGCAGATCCGAATATGGTTATGCAAGGGCCAATCTTCGCCAGCTTTTCAAATCCTTCCACGAATTCCGCCATCATTTTAAATATTGCCCAGGAATCGGAACCTTTTACACTTGCCCAATCCTTCTCATCAAAGGCATCCCGAATTTTTTTTGCTTCCTCTCTTAATTCACGGACATGTTTCTTTTTCCGCTTTTCAATTAATGGATATCGGATCCCCTCTTTTTTATCCTTCATTTTAATCAACTCCACTTTCCCGTTTTTATTATCCGGAGATTTACTATTACTGGATTTATTATTCCCGTTTTTTGCGTTCATTTTTTCAATAAATCATTTAATGCCTCATTAATATTTTTATGTTCAAAGGTAAATCCCCTCGCTTCGATCTTTTCGCTGGATACGCGGTTACTGCCCAGGATCATTGAGGACATTTCTCCGTACATCAGCCGCATAATAAATGCCGGAACATTCGGCAGGAAAAACGGTTTATGCATGGCATTGGCTATCGCCTTCATTAATTCCTTATTAGTTACCGGCGCAGGGCTTACCGCATTAAAGGTTCCTTCAAGAGAATCCTCCTTTAGGGCAAAAATAAACAAGCGGCAGAGATCATTAATGTGTATCCAACTGATGTATTGATCGCCATTCCCGATCCCGGCCGCCAGTCCCGATTTTACAACCGGGATTATTTTTTTAAGGAACACCCCATCCAGGCTTAATACAGGTCCATTACGAAAAATTACGGTTCTGATACCCAAGGATTTAATTTTGTTAGCAGAAGATTCCCATTCTTTAGTAACCACAGCAAGGAAATCATCCCCAGGTTTATTTCTATCCTCATTCACCAGAATAGATCCGGTATTCCATCCATAAAAAGTTGATCCTGAAGCGGATATAAATGTTTTAAGTTTTTTACCGGTGGCGGAAATCTGATTATATAATAATTCTGCCGTTTTTACCCGGCTATCCATAATTTCTTTTTTTCTCGCTGCTGACCACTTTTTTTCACCTGTATTGACGCCTGCCAGGTGAATAATATGATCGGCAAAGGAAATGGATTCAGGGTCAATGGAGTTTTTATTTATATCCCAGGCCCAGGATTTTACAGGTCCGTGAACATTGCTTTTTCTTGAAAGAATTCCAACCTCATATCCCTGATCCTCCAGCAAGGGGATCAAGTGTCGGCCAATCATCCCGCTTCCGCCGGTTATCAGTACATGGTCTGCCATTCATTGAAAGTTAGGTATAAAAAAAAATAAAGCTAAAATTAGCTTTATTTTTTTTTAATAGTGAAAGTATCTTACTCTAAAGCATCAGAAGGCCTCGGCGTAATTTTCTTCTTTTGTCATTTTGCCATTTTCGTCAAAAATCTGCCAGTTGCCTGTCTTCCTTCCGTTATCATAAAACATGAGACAACGGAGAACGCCGTTGGAATCCCAAACTTGCCATTTACCATCTTTAACACCGTCCTTAAAATGGATCTCATTAATTTTGTTTCCATTCCCATCCCATTTCAACCAACGGCCATCTTTCGAACCATTTGAGTATAATCCGGTCTCAACAATTTTTCCCTGAGTATTATAGGCAACAAATTCACCATCCTTAAGCCCATCCTTAAACGTTATTTCTTCCTTTACGAGTCCGTTGCTGAAGGTTGATATATATTTTCCATTCAATGAAGATCCGTCTTTATTGAATGCGATGCCGTTTACTTCGGTAAAATCCTGCGCATTAATTATTAATGGCAGGATGAATATCATTGCTATTAAGAATATCCTTTTCATTTTAATATTATCTAAATATTAACCAAAAATCCTCTTTCTATCTAATCCGGCACAAATATTAGATCAATGTTAAGAAAATGTTAAGAAAAATGCAATGGAAAACGCACTTATTAAAGCGTAAACGGGGTTTAAGAAAAGGTAAATTCAGTATTTACTTCAATGAAACCAGAAGAGGTTCACTGTTGCGGTTAAGGTTATAATTATCGATGCTGGCCGATTGGTAGGATACAAATGAAATTTTGACATGATACGAACCGGGTTTTACGTTTTTAAAATCGAAATCCCCGTTAAAATCCGTAAAAATCTGCTTATCTAATTCAACAATGGTTACCGTTGCGCCGGTTATAGGCTCACCTGTCGCATCTTCAACAACAGTACCCCGGAAGTCACAAACCGAATTCTCAGGAGTGGATGAAGGCGGATTGCTAAAAGCAAAAACAGCTATAAATGCAACCAGTTTCAGAATCATGCTGCAAGTCTAACAGGTTAAAGAATAGTTACAATCAAAGAGATATTTATGAAATTATTACATAATTATTATGCCAATGTTAAGCAACTAATTACGATCAAAGCGGGTTTAAACTTTCGTTCAGGGAATCAAGCTGGGTATCGATCCACATTTTTTTATCATTATCAAATTTTGTTCGTTCATCAGGGAATTCTATAAACCGGTCATTTTGAAATTTGGAATAATACATTGTCATATCTCCTCCTTTAATCATGCGGTTAAACAGGAACCAGCCTCTTTTTATCAAAGTATCTTCAGGCATTTTCCAGGTACGAAAAATCTCATCATATTCCTGCAGTTTTCCCTGTTCATCAATTTTTATGATACCCCCGATTCCTTCTTTCATCGGCGTAATGCTGATTGCGGATAGCGTGATAAAGAAGTAATTGACACTATCGGTGGGGTAATAGTATAATAATCGGCACTGATTAGCGGCATTTGCATAATACCAGTCAAATTTAGAATCAAATTTTGTTGCTTGCGTAGAGTGTGGCGGGATCTTAGCCGAATAACGGATGGTTTTTTCTATAATGTTTTTTTGCTGATCTTTCGATAAATAATTAACGGGATCATAAATCTCTTTGTTAGAACAGCCCAGTAAAATAACCAGAATTATAAAAGGGAATTTTGGATGAGTCATTATTTCTTCAATTAAAAAGAATATATACCGCGATTATAAATAAAAAGCCCGAAAAGCATCCGGGCTTTTTATTGGTTCAATTCATAGAACTAAAACCCATAATCTGTACTATTCGGATCAAAGTTAGTCCAGCCCGTCATCCAGTTGTCGGTAGCATTAAAGGCGCCGACATAGGTAACGGTTTTGTCAATCAACCTGGAATCGTCCGGAAGCGTAACACCAGCTGTTAATAAAGGTGAGTTCGCAGCCAATAATGATGGCGGTTGAGTTAAATCAGCAACGCCGCTGAGGCCGGCCCATTTGTCGGACAAGTCAACTTTGCTGATCGGGCTTTCAATCCAGTTGTTTACAAAAAATCCTGCAGTATCATAAGGATCAGTAGTCTTGGGAGCGACCGTCACTACAGGTCCAAGTATTCTTCCGATATAATTTCCTTTAAATACACAGCCGGCATTTGTATTCTGGAAGTACACTCCATCTAATTTACTTTGGCCAATAAAAGCGCAATTATAAACCTGCAGTGCTGTGTTTCTGCGTAAATGCGCCCCATGAGCATAATTGTTATTCACAGCACTTGCGCTCAAGGCTCCATTACTCAATGCGGCAAAGGTCCAGGGTCCGAAGAAAGAAACGTTTGCAAATAAAGCAGAAGTCAAAGGGGTGTTATCATCGCCTTGCGCATCATTGTCGGATTCAAAACCGTTGGACTGAGATTTATCCGCCTGGTTTGGATCTCTGAAGCTTACCAGGAACTGACCACCGCCATGGAAACCGAAATCCGTATCATATTCATCATCCCATCCCCTGAAAGCCACCATATGATGAACGAAAATGCTTCCGCCAAACCATTCGTATGAGTCATCACCAGAGTATGAAACCTGTACATGATCTACTTTGGTTTTGTTCCCGACACTACCGAAAGTAAGGCCGTTTATTTCATTATCAGTAGAGAGAGCAATCCCGGCAAATTCAATCCGGCAATATTCGAATTCTCCGGAATTATCATCTTCGGCGGTACCACCGAACAAACCATTGTCGCCACCGCCTGATCCCGGAGTAATACCTTCAATCGGCTGACTTGCGCTCTGGTTATTGGGAGCTTTCCCCAGAAGGATTACGCCGCCCCAGTCTCCGTAATTTCTAAATCCCATCGGGGCAGTTGACGTAAAGACAATAACGCTGTCAGGTGTTCCTATGGCATGGATTTTTGCACCACGGCTTATACAAAGAGCACCCTTGGTAGCTTTATCGCCAAAAATAATGGTGCCGGCATCAATAGTTAATTCCGCACCGGATACTACAAATACATTTCCTTTTAACAAATAGTGATTATCAGCGGTCCAATGGGTATTGGTGGTTATATTGGCATCAACCGTTATAGTCTGAATCGGTTTCGCAGTTACGGAAATAGTTGCGGACGATGATGATGTCTGAGGTGTTGACTGTTTATCGGTAACTGTAAAACTCAGAGCCAAATCCCCTACCGCCTGATCATCAGGAATGGCATAGTCATAAGAAAAGGCATCCGTTTTTGTGTCGGTGGAATAGGTTTTAACATTAGTTCCATCGGCAAGGTCGGCATCAGCAGTAACTGCTATTGAAAAAGTAACTGTGTTACCCGGGCTTTCCTGAGTACTAGCCGGTGTTACAACAATTGTTGGTGCAGCAAATGCGGGATTATTGTCTTTCTTACTGCATGCAGAAAATATTCCGATCATGCTAATCAGAAAAACAAAAAACAATAATAAGGGCGACAAACTCTTTTTCATGTTTTCGGTTTTAGATTTTAACAATAATTAACTTAATTTAACTCTTGCGGCAAATGTAGATATACAGTATTACGAGGCTGTTAAGCGGTCATTAACTATTAATAAAATCGGAAAGACTTAACCTTTCAATAATTCATATTTGAAAATATCCGTTAATAATTTCTTAATAATAAAATAAGGATTATGTAATTCGGCCGGCGGTAATCGATTTGCAATATCAAATA
>CAYNCU010000043.1:0-22062 GCA_964395765.1 uncultured Roseivirgaceae bacterium
CCTGGTTAATCATTATTCTTAATTCGATTTAGCGGTCTGACGTTTTGAAGTGATCCCCCTGAAAATATTCTTGAGTCATTAATCATGAGTTCATTGCTTAACAAATTAATGCTCCTAACCGTCCGACCACTTCGCCCTAAATTGTGGTCTGACGGATAGTAACGAAATCTATTTAAGAAATGAAATCATTTGGTTCCGTAACCCCGTTTGGATGATTTGAAATCTCTGACCGTCTGACCGCTAAGATTTTTAACTTTAACCCAACCCTGCCCGGACCCTGGTTAATCATTATTCTTAATTCGATTTAGCGGTCTGACGTTTTGAAGTGATCTCCCTGAAAATATTCTTGAGTCATTAATCACGAGTTCATTGCTTAACAAAAGAATTACGATCTGCAAACCGTCTGACCGCTATTTATCAAAGTCAATTTATATTATAAACTCATTATATTTTGTGAAAAACTGTTTATGAAATGTAAAGTTAAATAATGTTAAATAATTTTTATTATAATAGATTTATTTGTATCTATAAACTATATATTTTTAAAAGTCTGAAATAATTTTTCATATTTCAATTTTTTGTATATCTATTTTTTATCTATAAAATATAAAGCTATGAAAAATGTATTCACAGGATTTCGGTTATTTTTATTGATTTTACTGATATTTTCCTGCCAGAAAGAGGGGGAATATCAGGCAATGCCAAAGGAAAATTCTTACAACCTGGTTAATAAGGAGACAGCTAGATCCATTGCTGAAAATATACTTTTCAGCCGTAACATTTATTCGAAATCGGTGTTTTCAGATTATACGTCGCGATCGGCTGTACCAGATCAGAATTTAAAGCAAATAGACACAGTGCGGGCTATATCTGATAAAAACAATATCGAAGCATTTTATATCATTAAATACAAAAACGGAGGTTTTCTCATCCTTTCCGGCGACAGACGGGTCACGCCTATATTAGCCTATTCCGATAAAAACGATTTTCAGTTGAATTACGAGGATTATCCTATAGGAGTGAATGATGTGCTCTCTGTTTATAGACAAGCCGTTGAATATGCGAGAGATAAGAATATAACTCCGTCACAGGAAATAGATAAGCAATGGAATGATTTACTAAACGGGAATAATATTGTTCCATTCAATGAACCCCCGGGAGGAGGATGCGAAGGGTCATATTATCATAAGGAAGCGCTTTTACAAACCACATGGGGCGGTGATTGTTGATATAACGATTATACAGAAACTTTAAATGGTGCTCCATGTAATATGGCCTGGACGGGCTGCGTTCCAACCGCCATGGGACAGGTTATTCGATATTATGAGTATCCCAATTATTTTGATTATGCAAATATGGCAGACGTAGTAAATGGCTCCGGTCAGTCACCGGCACTTGCTGTTTTATTAGGTGATATATATGGTCATATAAATCTATATTCTACTCAATACGGTAGTTATGCATATCCCAGTGATATACCGGCTTGTTTAGAAGAGTATTTTGATTATTCTTCCGCAAGTTTTTCTACAAGTTGGAATAGTTCTACTCAAGATATAGCAAAATCTGAAATTGGGTCCAATCATCCAATAATTTTATCTGGTTCAAATTCAACATATGGCGGACATACCTGGGTAGTTGACGGCTATCGGGATTTAACCGACTGCTCTGTCGATCAGCATGGTAATTGTATATGTGCGGGATCTTTAACTTTTCATTGTAATTGGGGGTGGAGTGGTTATGAAGATGGTTGGTATAGTTTTGATAATTTTGATCCCACGGTAACAGGAAAACTCAATACTATTGAAATGTGCTATTATATAAGACCATAAAATATTAATTAAAAATGCAAAAGATTCTTGTTTTACTCTTTATTATAATGACGGCCTGCAGTAAGAATCCTCCATTAATCACCGGAGGTACCGTTGATGTTAATCTATTTATGAATGTAACCGATAGCGCTGGGCATGACCTCCTCGACCCTGCTTACCAGGGTTCCTATAATGCGGATAGTATTAAATTATATTATCTTATTAATGGTGAGACCCAGGAAGTTTTTGACGGAAGACTTGATATGCCTAGAAATTTCAGAATTTTAAAATTGAATGATTCATCGAAGTATGTAATTCAAATTGGCTTAAATGCTGACGAATCATCAGCCCTACCGGTTACCTATATTCAATGGAAGTATAACGATATGGATACGATTACTGCGACGTATAACAGGTCAGAGGGATCGATCATATGTACCAAAGTATGGTATAACGGAATATTAAAATGGGAAGCTTATAAAACATCAAGGAGTATACAGATTATTAAATAATTTTAACGGATCAATTTTTACTTGAAAATTGATCATTGAAAATTGAATATTGAGCCCTCGATCCTCAATCCTCAATCTTCAACTTTTCAAGAATTTCCATCACCTGCGGGATCACCGTGCGCTGGTCATCATTAACAATAACAAAATCGGCGAGCTTTTTTTTCTCTGTATCGCTCATTTGTTTTTCAATGATCTTTTCGACGTCGGAGCGATTGCGGTATTCATCGCGCAACAGTATCCTGTTGATCCGTATCTCCAGCGGGCAGTAAACGAGGATCACCTTATCGAGATCTTTATAACTTCCGGATTCAAACAGCAAAGCCGCTTCCTTCACAACCAACTCCTTCGACTGATGATCTTTTACCCACAAATCAAAATCCCTGAATACGGCAGGGTGAACCAGGTCGTCGAGTTTCTTTAATTGCGTCTCATCGTTAAAAACTTTTTTTGAAAGGAAAGACCTGTTAAGCCCATTCTCTAAATAAGCCTCACCGGAAAATTCATTTTTTATTTTTGAAATAAGTTCCGGATCATTTTCCATCAGGAAACGGGCCCTTTGATCGGCATTATAAACGGGAATGTCCAGGTTCGAGAATATTTCACAGATCGTGCTTTTCCCGGCCCCGATACCCCCGGTTACGCCGATCTTAACGACTTCGCCTTCTTTTGACATAAACAACTTTCAGGAATGTAGTATCGGGCTTAAAATCTTCAGCAAGCGGTGAAACTTCCTGGATGTTAATAGGAACGATGGAATCCCGCCGCACGGCTTTTTTATAATCGGCAGTGATAATAAACCGGGCGGTATCCACGGAATCTTCCATGCTTTTCCTTACCGCAAAATTCGCATTGATCCAGGGATCAGCCAGGTAGGCCGAAGAATCCTTCGGAAAGTTGACGGGAACGACAGGAAGCTTAATTCTTTTAAGAATAAACCTTTCGACATTAAAACTCACATGAACTTCCTGAGGCGTAAAGCTTACCAGTTTCGAATTCAGGTAGTCCAGTTTGATAAAATCGCTGAATGGTTTATCAATACCGTCCTCATCAATGGAAATCTCAAAATCATTAGGAAGAGTATCGATCATTTTTTCCGGTCCACTGATCTTGAATTCGCCCGGGTTGATGGTGATCGGACCTACAACCCGGTAGAAATCCTTCAGCGTGAAACTTTTGCGGTTTATTTTCCCGGTAAGCGTTTTATCCTTCCTGGTTTGGATATCATAAAACAGCGTATCGGTTTCCACGGAATTAACCGTTAACTCGGTCAACTGGTCGGAAAGAGAAGTAATGAGTGAGGATCCCAGGATGAAATGGGTACTCGCCGGATTTTGGAGTTCAAGTTTTACCGGGTACCTGGTAAAGAGCAGGGTTCGGCGTAATAAATTCCATCCTCCGGCGCTTACATTAATGTTTATTTTAGGCGGAGGAGATTTTACCACTACAAGATTGGTCCTGTCAAATTCATAGGCGATCGGGCAGCTGACATCAGTCGTATAGTTTTTGTTCAATGCATTGAAAAGCCAGATAACCGTCGCACCGATAAAACAGAGAAGAACTACCTTTAAATCCTTTTTCGGAGGAGTTAAAACTGTAAATATCCAGTGGAAGAAATGTGACAGAATTTTCAATTCAATTGAGTCATGCTTAAGAGGCAGGCTTATCCTTCGCTTTTTTCGTTGATTCCAGGGATATGGCTGTTTTATCAATTCTGAGTTTGCCTCCTTTTTCTACTTCAATCACCAGGGTATCCCCTTCAATCGCAGCAATCCTGCCGTGAATTCCGCCAATGGTAACAATATAGTCCCCGCGTTTTACTTCGGCTATAAATTTCTTTTGGTCCTTCTGTCTTCGTTGTTGCGGACGGATCATGAAAAAATAAAAGATAACAATAATTCCGAGAATTAAAATCAGGTTACCGTACATCGACGGCCCGCCGGATTGCTGTAATAGAATAAATGCGTTCATAAATAATCTTGATTTCGAATAATATTAGTGATTAAAAATTTTAATTGGTGGCACTCGATTGATTTTTGGGAATTACAAATCCGTGGATCTGCAGTTTTGTAATGGAAGGATTGGTATTCGATTCAACCGTTATGGTTTTTATTTGCTGACTTTGTTTATTAGTCGAGTTGAACCGCACGTGGATTGCCGAAGATTGCCCCGGTTGTACCGGATCCTCGGGTGGGCTTGTCACGGTACATCCGCATGAGGCGCTGGCACGACTGATAATCAGGGGAGCATCGCCCGTATTGGTAAACTTGAAATTGTAATCCACGATTTCCCCCTCCTTAACACTTCCGAAATTGTAATCCGTTTTTTCGAATTGAATTTTAGCCTCTTTTTGCGAACCAGAGGCGTCGTTGGTCAGTGAGTCTTCCGAACTTTTTTTCGGAGCATAAACTTGTTCTTCCAGGTTTGTAACCCGGCGTTCAAGGGCAACCACTCTTCTTTCCAGTTTTTTATCGGGGTTGCAGGAAATGATCAGAACTGACATTAAAAGAATAAGAATATACCGCATATGACTTAATTAATTTTTTTTATTTTTAATCTGACCGATCAGGTCGTCAACATCGTGAAGCAATTTTTCAGCTTTGTCCTTGGCATCCTTGATCACGCGCTCACCTTCTGATTTTGCCTGTGAAGAAGGAATGTCCTTGACATGGACCAATTGTTCAAGCAGGTCCTCAAGCTGTTTTCTGTATTTTTCCAGGAGAAACGATAATTTTTCCCGGGTGTTGATCCCCTTATCGGGAGCATACAAAATTCCAACCAAAGCCCCGGATACTGCACCGAGTAAAAATGCTAAAATTATTTTAGGTGTCTTGTCCATGTTGTTGAAATTTTAATGATTATCAATAAGTCCTCTTCCGCTTTTTTTAATAATTCCTTTCCCCAGCAATTCCGATGAAACGACATCCAGGATGCCATTTACGAATTTTTTACTCTTGGGGGTACTGAAGTTTTTAGAAAGCTCAATATACTCATTTATAGTTACTTTCACAGGAATACCCGGGAAATTGATCATTTCCCCGATAGCCATTTTCAGGATAATCCGATCGGTAACGGCGATACGCGAAATATCCCAATTTTTTGATTTTAGTGCAATGATATCATCGTATTCCTTGTCATGTTTAATGGTCGTATCGAATACCTTGCAAAAAAACTCCTTGTCTTCCGGCCAGTTTTTTGACAGGGTTGAAAATTCGATGGGTTCGTCATTCTCCTGTATTCCCTTCAGCGTTTTAAGCACCATGCTTTTCAGTACATCGGAATCTTCGAACCAGCTGATATCAACCGATTCCATAAAGTCGTTAAACGACTCATTTTTGAAAAATACATCCTTAAAAAGGTAAAGGCAGAAATTCCGGTCTTCTGCAAAGCCGGGGGAACCAGTTTCCTTATACTTTAAATACTCCTTGTTTTTTTTTAATAGATTATTGTAAAACGTTGAAATGATATCACTATGTTTTTTCCAGCTTATTTTATTTTTCTTCGATAACTCCATTAATCCGGAATCGTTCTTGATTTTATGGATCACTTTATTATCCGACAATCCTTTCGAAGTGGAGTTTTTCTTCTGGGCCTTATCCCCCCGCTTCATCTCCTTTTTCAAATTTTCTTCAATACCTTCCTGGTCGGCTACTTCCGCCGGTAACTGGAGCAATAATAAATAATGATCAAATATTTTTTCCGCCCCGGTCACAATGTTTTTCCTGAAATAAGTATAATCCTTTTTGGTAATTTCCCTGTACCGGTTAAAAAAATCCTGACCCAGGTTTTCCGCTTCGCCGGACGCATCACTCAATTTTTTATATTCCCCTTTGATAACGGCTTCCTGGAAGAACTTCAAAACGGCACGTTTTTGTTTTTCATTTTCTTTTCTATCAATGGAATGATCGTTCAAAAGCCGGGTTTCGTAATTTTCTTTGATCTGATCGATACATAAATTGTAATTGGCATCCATGCTGTTATAATAAGCATAAAGGCCCTGCATGGCTTTTACCCGTAAAATCCTTCTATTCAGCATTCAGATAATTACTGTTACGTTTTACAGCAATTTTATAAATGAGCTTTTACTTTGCCTATATCGTCAATCCTTTTTTGCGCAATCTTTATGGCCGCTTCCTGTGCGGGTATTTTTTCATCTTTAGTTTTTTTAATGATATCCAGTACCGTCTGGTAGATTTTTTCAACCTTTTTAAATACCCTTTCCCGGCTGTAGTTTCCCAGGTAATCGATGCCTACATTGATCAGCCCCCCGGAGTTGATCAGAAAATCAGGAGCATATAAAACGCCCTTGTTCATCAACTCATTTCCATGTTTCTCTTCCTCTTCCAGCTGATTATTGGCACCGCCTGCAATGATATCGCATTTCAACCGGTTGATGGTGTTATCATTAACGGTAGCCCCTAATGCACAGGGGGCGTAAATCTGACAATTGACATCATAAATGGATTTTTCATCCACTACTTCCACTTTGAAATCCCTGGTCAGGTGTTTTATTTTGTCCTCATAAATGTCGGAAACAATAACCTTTGCGCCTTCTTCCGCCAGGTGTTTTACCAGGTAATAGCCTACGTGTCCCACACCCTGTACGGCCACGGTTTTCCCGGCCAGACTTTCCTTGCCGTAAGCTTCCTTGGCACAGGCCTTCATCCCCATAAATACGCCATAAGCAGTGAAAGGAGAGGGGTCACCCGATCCTCCCAGGCGTTCGGAAAGCCCGGTCACATATTTTGTTTCCATGGAAATGTATTCCATGTCTTCCGGACTCATATTGACGTCTTCAGCCGTAACATATTTCCCGTTCAGGCTGTTGATAAATCTTCCGAACCTTCTTAACAGGGCTTCGGTTTTCATGGTGGAAGCCTCCCCGATGATCACGGCTTTTCCCCCTCCCAGGTTCAAACCGGAAATGGAGGCTTTAAAAGTCATGCCGCGGGACAACCGAAGGGCATCTTTAATGGCTTCAGTTTCACTGGAATAATTCCACATCCGTGTTCCACCAAGGGCCGGGCCCAGGACGGTATTATGGATCCCGATAATCGCTTTTAATCCAGTATATTCATCATGACAAAAAACAAGCTGTTCGTGGCCCAGGGAAGAAATTCCTTCAAAGATGGACGCCTCTTTCAGCTTCTGTTCATCTTTTATATCAATCATTGAAGTTTAACTTAAAAGTTTGATAATTTTGAAACCCCGGACAAATGCTTGTCTTTGGGGTGTACAAAAGTAGTCGTTTTTTGGTCATTATTCAATCTTATCTTTATTTATGAACCGTCCGTAACCGAGTTGCTTAATCTGCTGTGAAAGAATTATCCCGACTAAATAAATATTTTTTCCGGTATAAGCATCTGCTGTTACTCGGACTGCTTTTTGTGATCATTTCCAATGTATTCCAGATCCTGCCGGCACAGTTCGTCAGGCAGGCGGTTGACCTGGTGATCGACAATGTCAGGGTTTTCAGGGTCTTCAATAAATCTTCAGTACAGGGAGATTATGAAAAAGTAATCCGTCAAAGCATCGTGATTTACGGATTGGTGATCCTGCTGGCGGCACTTTTAAGAGGATTTTTCCTTTTTCTGGTCAGACAGACGCTCATTGTGATGTCACGTCATGTGGAGTATGATCTTAAGAATGATATTTACCGGCATTTTCAATCCCTGTCACTATCCTTTTACAAGCAGCGGAACACAGGGGACCTGATGGCGCGGATATCCGAAGACGTAGGCCGTGTAAGAATGTATGTAGGACCGGCTATTATGTACGGTCTGAACATGCTCACCCTTTGCTTCATGGTAATCCCGGTAATGTTTTCCATCAATGTAAAGCTTACCCTCTATTCGTTGCTCCCTCTTCCGTTTCTTTCTTTAAGTATTTATTTCGTGAATACCCTGATTCAAAAACGTTCCGAAGAGATCCAGGAAAATCTTTCCGCTTTATCGACTTATGTTCAGGAATCCTTTTCGGGCATTAGGGTAATCAAATCATTTGCCAGGGAAGAGGACAATGCCAATAATTTCGCCGGGCTCAGCAATTCCTATAAGAATAAATCGTTACGGCTCACGCGGGTGAATTCACTTTTCTTCCCGTTGATCCTGGCCCTCATCGGGCTGAGTACCATCTTAACCATCTATGCGGGAGGCTCGCAAGTCATAAAAGGCGGATTGAGCTTCGGAAATATTGCCGAGTTCATTATTTATATCAATATGCTCACCTGGCCGGTCACCTCCCTGGGATGGATCACCAGTATTATTCAGCGTGCCGCCGCTTCCCAGAAAAGAATTAACGAATTGCTTGATAAGAAAACGGAAATTGTAAGCCCGGAAAATCATATCAGGAAAATTAAAGGAGAAATTGAATTTCAAAAGGTTACGTTCCGTTATCCCGATACGAATATCACAGCCCTGAATAACATTTCCTTTAAGGTAAAGCCGGGTGAGACGCTGGCGATCATAGGAACCACAGGGTCAGGAAAATCAACCATCGCCAGTTTAATCTGCCGTATGTATGATGTCACCGACGGTATCATTAAAATTGACGGGGAGGATATCCGAAATTATAATGTCGGAAATCTGAGAAGCCAGATCGGTTATGTCCCCCAGGATGTATTCCTGTTTTCCGATACCATCAGGAGGAACATTGCTTTCGGTAACCATGCGGTGGTCGAAGAGTTGATCCTGAAGGCGGCCAAAGATGCGGATCTCTATGATAATATCGAAGAGTTGCCGGATAAATTCTCAACCATGGTCGGAGAACGCGGCATTACCCTCAGCGGGGGACAAAAACAGAGGCTATCGATTGCACGAGCCCTGATCAAGGATCCCTGCATTATAATATTGGATGACTGCCTTTCGGCTGTTGATACCAAAACCGAAAACACGATTCTCAATAACCTCAGGAGTGTGCTCTCCGGCCGGTCCAACATTATCATTTCTCATCGTGTGTCTTCGGCAAAACTGGCCGATAAAATTATTGTGCTTGATGACGGTAAAATGGTAGAGCAGGGAGGCCACGAAAGTCTGATGGCACTGAATGGCACCTACCGCGAACTATATGAAAAGCAATTGTTGTCGGATGAAATAGCCGAAAACAAACGGGAACCATAATGGGATTTTGAATTTATCAATTCATTTTTTAATTTAGATCGTTAACCAGCTATTGATGATATGCGTTTTTCAACCGGCGCAATCCTGATTTTACTGTACCCGGTATTTATATTCGGTCAATCCGGTGATTACCGGATGGGCGGAAGAGCCATGGGGATGGGCTATGCCACCGGGACCCTTTCCGGGCCATGGTCGGGAATGGACAATATCGGAGCGCTTGCTGGATCTTCCCCCAGGACTTCCGTCGGATTTGCCTGTCAAAGCCTTTATTCGTTAAAAGGTCTGGGGAAAAAAGCCGCGGTCATCAATTTGGCACATAGGAATCTCTGTTCAACTGTAAATTTTTTCAAACTTGGCGATGATCATTACAGCCTCACAAAAATCGGTCTTGGTTTAGGAAATAAAATACGTTTTGTCAGTTTAGGGCTTCAACTCAACTATTTGCAATTATCCGTTGAACAGGCGGGAACCAGCGGGGTTTTCAGCCTTGATGCCGGGGGAGTGGCGGAAATGTTTCCTCACCTTAAAGTCGGGGCCGGCATTCAGAATATTAACCGGGCCAAGATTTCCCGCCTGACCGGAGAGTCCTACCCGGTGGTCATGCAACTGACACTTTCTTATCTTCCCCAGGATTTTCTGATCTTATCAATTGAGGTGGGAAAAAATTCCCTGACAGGTATGACCTTTCATTCAGGAATGGAATGCGCTATTCATAAAGTCCTGTACCTGAGAACCGGTATTAGCACGAACCCTGTAAAAAATTATTTCGGCATCGGTTTCCGGCCCCGCCTGTTCATAATCGATTATGCGGTATCAATTCAGAATTATCTTGGATTCAATCACCAGGTTTCATTGGGGATTTTACTAAACCGCAAAAAAAATGAGAAATAAATTTTTTTTATTATTGATTTTATGGTGGATGGGAAATCGGGTTTGGGCCCAGGATATTAAAAGCAGCCAGGATAATTGGGATGATATTCTGGAAACGGTTCTCTCACTGCAAAACGATAATGCCGATCGGGAGGGCATATATAATACCTTATTGCATCTGCACGAAAATCCGGTCGACCTGAACCATGCTGGACGCGATGACTTTGAGGAATTATTTTTCCTGACCCGGAGCCAGATCGATACGCTACTCTATTTCAGATCCCAACACGGGTTTTTTCTGTCCTCTGAGGAATTGAATTATGTTCCTGGAATGGACGCTCATACCATCCGTCTGCTGCTTCCCTTTATTGTGATCCGTCCGGAAGACGGATATAAAAAAGTGGGAATAAGAAAATGGATTTCGGCCAGCCGGAAATCTTTTTTAACGAAGTTTTTCAGGTATGTTGAAAAACCGGGAGGGTACAATTCCGGTAAAACGGAATCGGGACGATACCTGGGCAATCCACTCCGCATAATGAACCAGGTTAAACTTTCTATCCCGAATGAATTTTCAGCCGGACTCTGTATGGAAAAGGATCCCGGTGAGGCCCTGGTATGGTCTCCCCGAAGGAACTATTTCGGGTTTGATCATTATAGTTTCCACTTCACGGTTTTAAATACGGGATGTATAAGGAATTTCACCATAGGGGATTATAAATTACAATATGGCCAGGGACTTGTGCTTGGAAATGGATTTTACCTTGGAAAAAGCGCGGAACCGATCGCCTCCATCGACAACAAAGCCTCCGCCATCCGGCCCTACTGCGGCCCCGGTGAATCCGGGAACTTTCATGGCGCCGCGCTCGAATTAAAAAACGGGCCTTTTGTTTTCACCGGTTTTTTTTCAGATCAAAAAGCGGATGCACGTATCGACACTGGGAACGAAAATAATGAAATCTATGTAAGAAGTATTTTGACTACAGGGTTACATCGTTCACTGAACGAAATGACAAAACGAAAGAATTTACGTGCAACAGCTACCGGCAGTCATGTGAATTACAGCAATGAACGGAAAAATTTATCGCTCGGTGTTTCCGCCGTTTATACCCGCTATCAATACTTGTACCGGGAAGATCCGACCTTTTATAACCAGTTTGATTTTACCGGGAAAGATCTTTTAACAGCCGGTTTTGATTACCGGTATTATCACAGAAAATTCAGCATTTTCGGCGAAGAAGCCTTATCCGATAATCAGAAATGGGGGCTTGTGAACGGAATAATAGGAAACCTATCTGAAAATGTGGAAGTGGCCCTCAGCATCCGTTATTACAGTCCCGGCTTTCATTCTTTCTATGGCAACCCGTTACGGGAAGCTTCGAATATCGGGAATGAATCCGGAATTTACTGGGGCTTGAAAATTGTTCCGTTGAAAAGAACTGAGATCGGAATTTATTTTGATTCATTCCGATTTCCCTGGCTGAAATATAATATACGGAGTCCCGGTTCCGGCAATGAGCTTTTCATGAAATTGACCTGGGACCCATTCCGAAATGTTGAGTGTTATGGTCAGTTCCGGCAAAAAATCATGGATGCATCCGTTCATTTTTATCCGGCGGGAATCGATAGTCCTGAACCAGGACTAAAAAGACAATTTTGGTTTCAGATTGACCTTAACCCCGACCAGGGGATCCAATTGAAATCGCGTTTCCAGTTCAGCCGTTACCGGATAAATGGAAATAACACATGGGGGATGGCCGTATTTCAGGACTTGGGATGGAAATTCAATTCGCTTTCCATACATTCAAGAGTTTCCTTATTTTTAACCGAAGATTATTCAAACCGTCAATATATGTTTGAGCAGGGAGCATTGTATGATTTCGAAGTTCCCGAATATAACGGTAAGGGATTGAAATTCTATATACTGCTTAATGAAAAGATCGGGAGAAGGTTTCACCTATGGCTGAAGACGGGCAGGGTAATTTACGATCATGTTTCTTCTGTCGGAACCGGGACCGAAACGATTTCAGGAAACAGGAAGACTGATGTTCTGCTGCAGGGTGAGTGGAATTTCTGATAATTTTTATTAATACCTGTTGTTCCTTATTATTCTCTTTCCTAACATTATACCGGGTTTTAATAAAGCTAAACGAACTGTTGAATATTCTGCCCGGTCAGTTATTGTTGATTATTTTTTTATTCCTGGGTCAGGAAAATGATCCTGTTGTCCAGACTTTTTTAATTGACGGTAATGAAGTGAGAGTGACCCATCAATGCGATGAACGATTTTACGGGAAATATTCGGGGGCTAATGGGGGATACTTGATGCTGAATCATGATGGCACGGGAGAATATCTTTATGATTATTACGGTTATGCTTTGCCGGATTGCCATTCAGGGATGATCCGGTTTAAATGGGGATTCTTACTCGACAAGAAGAATCAAATTGTAAAATTTAAAAGGGACTATGGTTATTCATACCCAGTAATTTACCTGAGTACAGGATCCACCAGTTTCCGGGGATGCAGAAACCCCTATTTAATCGATTATTTAATGTTACGGCCGGATGGAACGATAGGGGTATCCTCTTCCGATGATTGGGAAAAAAATCACTGATCGTACTTGGAGAGAAAGGCATTGGCTTCTTCCTTGACCGGAATGTAAGGCTCGGTTTTCGCTGCCAAGGTGTAATATTTTTTTGCGTCGTCAATATTATTTTCACGAATTGCCACCCTGGCCAAACCGGCATAATTCATAGCAAGATAGTGATCATCTTCTCCTTCGTTTCCGCTGGCCTGAGACAAGCTGAAATTAAAATACTTTTTAGCCTCCGGTAAATTATTATTGTGTTCGGCAACCAACCCTTTGAACAGGTATCCGGGAATGGAATAAAATTTCTTGGATTGTCCGGCAAGCAGTCTGGCCAGTGAATCCAGTGGAGTAAAATCCCGGCTATAATATAATGCTTCGGCATACAGGCATTTGAACCGAAGGTTATTGGGATACGCTTCATCAAGAAATTTTGCATATGGCAGGGCTTTGGCCGGATTATTTTCATACCGGAGATAAATATGAAACAAATAGATATTCGCTTGTTCTTTGAGAAAAAGCGCCGATTGTGATGCCTTTTTCAGATCTTCGATTCCCAGTTTCTTATCGCCGTCCATAAATAACCATAAGAAAGGCTTATAAAAGGGATGCAATTCAGGATATTCGACCCTGTAATAATTATACAAACCCGTGGTAAAATAATAATCGGGGATCTTTGTCTCATTTCCCATGCCATTTTTAAGATATTTATAAGCATATTTAGCATTCGTTAATACGCTCCATAAATCGTTATCTTCCGCATATTGTTCGGTCAGGAGACAATAACCGCTCATCAGGTAAAAATTCTTTTCCATATCATCGTCCTTATCGGGAAATAAAGTTTGGGATTGTTCAACCACTTTATTAAGCAGGCCCATGTATTCATTGTACGGATCGGTATTTTTTTGCAAGGGCCGGTTCTTCCAGAAAACCATTTCAGCCTTCAGCAGAAGAACCGCCGGGTGCTGGCCGTAATGAGATTCTATTTCCCGGATCCTTACTTCGGCTTTATCAAACTCAAGATTATAAATTAACTTGAGCGCTGAGTCGATTTTATTCGTCCATACCGGATTACCATATACATATAATGGCGCCTGGGCCCGGCTTCCTGAAAAATCAAGGCACAATACAAAAAGGGTTATGGCTAAAAAAGTTTTCACCAAGGTTTATTTATATTCCTGATTATCAGGTTTTTGCATTAAAAACAAGCCTGTCTCCGGATCTTTTATCTTATAAACAAAGGATATATAATTTTTTAATAAATCAAGGCTTTTCCCCGATAAACTTTATACGGGAGAAAAATGGGAAAGATCATGAATAAAATTTCGTTTTTAGGCCTTTACCAAGTATTTTCATAAAATGGCAATTGGTTATTATGTAACCGAAATAGGTAAGATATTGCTATATTAAATTAGGAAAAAGTGAGTAGTTCGCATTTAAGGATCGGTATTCGTGTACTATTTATTATTGTAATCGAATGCTCCTGTTCGTCCAGAAAATCTGACAAAAGAAATGATCTTACTATTAATATCTCCAAAGATTCCATAGCCAACCTGGACGGAAAACAATTATCCCATCTTTATTGTTCAATGTGTCATAAATACCCCGATGCCTTCCTGCTGCCAAAAAAATTATGGGCTTCCGGGGTATTGCCCAATATGGGAAGAAGGCTGGGAATTAAAACCTCCTTTAATCCTTACCTTGGATTTTCAATGTCGGATGCCTTGATCATGAGGGAAGCGAATATCTACCCCGACAAACCAATCATTCCGGAAACAGCCTGGAATAAAATTGTCGATTATTATCAAAAGGCCGCGCCGGATAGCCTTCAACCCATAATTTATCCGCAGAAAATTGACGATCATCTTGAGGATTTTAAAGTGCATACGGTGAAGGGATCCATTAGGAATGCAAGCCTGATCAATTACGTTGGTTTTAATCCCTTTAATCAAATGATCTATGCGGGGGATTACAACGACAGTTTAAAGATGATCGATAAAAAAGGTGATCAGTTAAATTCATTTAAATTTCCCAGCCCGGTGACTGATGTTAATTACCTGGATAAAAATTTGTCATTGGTTACCTGTGTCGGTATTCTCTACCCAAATGAGCAGTCCAAAGGGAGAATTTATGAGTATAATAATAAAGCGGATACGCTTTTATTGATAGGAGGCCTTCAACGCCCTGTCCACACTGAAGTGGCCGACTTAAACGGGGATGGCAAAAAAGACCTGATCGTATGCGAATACGGTAACCAGACCGGGAAACTGACGTGGTTTGAAAATTTGGGTGACAATAGATATAAAAAACACCTTTTATACGACGGACCTGGCGCAATAAAGACACAAACATATGATTTTAACCATGACGGATTGCCGGATATTATGGCATTGTTCGGCCAGGGCAATGAAAGGATCATGATTTTTTATAACAAGGGCGGCGGGGATTTCGATGAGACCACACCGCTTAAATTTTACTCCGTAAACGGATCCTTGTATTTTGAACTGGTCGACTTCAACGGCGATGGATATCAGGATATCCTATATTGCAGCGGGGATAATGCAGACCAGACCAACACACTCAAACCTTACCACGGCATCTATATTTATTTAAATGACGGAAAAAATAATTTTACACAATCTTATTTTTTCCCGATGTACGGCTGCATTAAGGCTATGGCGTACGATTATGATCATGATGGCGACCTGGATATTGCAGCCATAAGCTATTTCCCAGACTTTAACCGAAAGCCCATCCTGGGTTTCATGTATCTTAAAAATATTTCAACTCAATATACCCGATTTCAATTGAGCACTTTCCCTGAGAACCAGGAAGGAAGATGGCTGGTCATGGATCGTGCCGATTATGATCATGATGGTGACATGGATTTGATCATGGGATCTTTTCTATTTTCCGTATCACCCGTGCCGCAAAAACAAATGCAAACTATGGTAAAAAGTGGAGTGCGGCTAATGATCCTTGAAAATACAACCAATAACAGCACGCCTCCGATATCAGCCCGGAAACCGGATCAATAGGATGAATATCAACATTTGACTTGATCTTATTAAACAACAGGAGTCCTCCCCTTCGTTACGCTTCGGAGGAGTAAACCGGGTCATGAAGATTAATTTTTAGCCCTCAGTAATCATAAATCAAAAGATTTTCGTTCAACCTATCGAAGCAAATGCCTGTTCTAAATCGTCAATTATATCATCGATATGCTCCAGGCCGACAGAAACCCTTATGAGCCCATCCGTAATGCCCACCCCTTTTCTTTCGTCCGGTGTGAGTTTCGAATGGGTCGTTGATGCCGGATGAGTAATAATGGTTCGTGTATCGCCCAGGTTCGCGGACAGTGAAAGCATTTTTACATGATCAAGCACTTTTTTGCCGTTATCAAAACCGCCTTTGACATCAAAAGATACCATGGCGCCTCCAAGTTTCATTTGCCTCCTTGCAATTTCATTTTGCGGGTGGGAGGGCAGAAAAGGATACCGGACCCAGTTCACCTTTGAATTTTTTTCCAGGTATCGGGCCAATTCGAATGCATTCGTACAATGTTTTTCCATTCTTACAGCAAGTGTTTCGAGGCTTTTTGAAAGTATCCAGCCATGAAAGGGGGAGAGTGAAGGCCCGGTATGCCTGGCAAAGAATCTTACTTTTTCAATATGCTCTTTGGAACCAAGGACTGCTCCTCCGAGTACCCTTCCCTGACCGTCAATGAACTTGGTTGCCGAATGGACTATCAGGTGGGCGCCCAGGGCCGCTGGATTTTGAAGGTAGGGTGTCGCGAAGCAATTGTCGACGATCAATAACAGTTTATGCTTTTCCGCTACACTGGCCGCCATCTTTATGTCAATGATTTCAAGACCGGGATTCGAAGGCGTTTCGAGGAATAAAATTTTAGTGTTTTTCTGGATTGCTTTTTCCCAGTCCTCCGGGTTATTTCCATCCACATAGGTAAAATTTATACCCCACCTCGGGAAAATCTGGGTAAGGATCTGATGAGAAGATCCGAATAAGGCCCTGGAGGCTACAATATGATCACCTTGATTAACGTACGCCGCCATTGCAGAAAAGACAGCCGCCATTCCCGAGGCAGTGGAAATCCCGTCTTCCACCCCTTCAAGCTGGCTTAATTTGCTTATAAATTCTTCATTGTTCGGGTTCGAAAAACGTGAATAGATATTGCCGGGAATTTCATTGGCAAAAACCGCCCGGGCCTGTTCCGCATCATCGAATATAAAACTCGAGGTCATATATACCGGAACGGAATGTTCCCGTTGATGGGATTTTTCAGCCTGCTCCCTGACGGCAATGGTTTCGAAATGATGAGATTTTTTCATGCTATTATCGTATTACTTCAAAGGAATAACTTATTAGTGTTGTTTTCTCAAGTGTCTTGGCAACTGAACAATACGTCCCCATGGAGAGATCAATGGCACGTTTTACTTTCGATTCCTCCAGGTGGCCACGTACTTTAAAATGGACATGAATTTTATTGAACAGGGAGGGTACCTTATCTTTTTCACGTTCCCCGTCAACTTCCACTTCAAGTCCTTCAATAACTTGTTTTTGTTTTTGTAGGATGCTGATAATATCCATAGCGGAACAACTGCCGATGCCGGCAAGTAAAAGCTGCATGGGCCTGAACCCTAAGTTTTTACCTCCGATCTCAGGGGCCCCGTCGATGCTGATCCTGGCCCCATGCTCATTCTCCGCTTCCAGGTGAGTGGCTTGATTGACCCGTTTTAAAATTACTTTCATAAAGGAAATCCTTTTGAACTAAAGTCTTTATTTTAGTATTCTGTACAATCCGGAAAACCACAAAACTATAGAAAATGAAAGAAGTTACTGTCCGGGAGCTGAAGAAAATGATGGATGATAAGGAAGATTTTCAGCTCATCGATGTCCGTGAGCCCCATGAACATCAGTTTACCAATATAGGAGGCGAACTGATCCCGATGAATACCATTGTAAATAATGTTGATAAGATCGACCGCAATAAGAAGGTAATCAGTTATTGCAGGAGCGGAAACCGGAGTGCCAATGTTGTGAAAGCACTGGAGCAGCAATTCGGCTTTAATAATCTTTACAATCTTAAGGGAGGCGTCCTGGACTGGTCAGGGCAAATCGACGACAATATTAAGCAATACTGATTTTGAATATTATTTAAATCCGTTTCAATTATGATAAAACGCCGGGATTTTATTCGTGGATCTTTACTTTCGGCACTGGCCACAGGAATCGGTATCCGAAATTCTTCTGCTTTTGAGAAACCAAAAGATGAACAGAATTCATGGATTGGAAACACGATGGCAAGCCTTCCGCTGGTGGCCGCCACATGGCCCAACCTCAAAGCGACGGAGGAGGCCATGAAAGTATTACAAGCCGGGGGAAAACCGTTGGATGCGGTTGAAGCCGGGGCAAAAGTTCCGGAAGCCGATCCCAATGATACTTCTGTCGGATATGGAGGAAAACCTGATCGTGATGGATTTGTAACCCTGGATGCATGTATTATGGATGAAAAAGGGAATGCAGGCAGCGTGTGTTTCATACAGGACATCATTCACGCAGTATCCGTGGCGAGGAAAGTGATGGAAAAAACGCCTCATGTTATGTTGAGCGGGGATGGAGCCTTGCAATTTGCATTGGAACAGGGTTTTAAAAAAGAAAACCTGCTGACGGAAGATTCAAAAAAAGCGTGGGAAGAATGGCTGAAGGAAAATCATTACAAACCGAAAGTCAGCAATGCCATGCATGATACTATCGGAATTCTTGCCCTGGATAAGGATAATAACCTTTCAGGGGCCTGTACAACAAGCGGGCTTGCCTATAAATATCATGGACGGGTAGGGGATTCTCCCATTATCGGCGCAGGATTATATGTGGATAACGAAATCGGCGCCGCTTGTTCAACGGGCTTAGGTGAACTGGTTATGAAATCACTGGGATCTTTCCTCGTTGTTGAACTGATGAGACAGGGACAGAGTCCACAACAGGCTTGTGAGTCAGTAATTAACCGGATCATAAAAAAATACCCGGTAGGAGATCCGGATACGCAGGTCGGCTTCCTTGCAATCAATAAAAAAGGAGATATCGGCGCTTACTCGATCAGGAATAAATATTCTATTAGTGTTAATAAAAACGGTGATAACCGGGTAATCCCTTCTACGTATGCACTGAAGTAAAACGATTGGAAGCCATATAAAAATTTAATTTTCAATTTTCAACTTCCAATCTTCGAATCAAAAAAGATATTTCGCGCCAGGGCAGGATCTGCTTTTGTATCGGGTTATTTAAAAAACATAACACGTTAGTATCTGCTGCACCGGTGAACGAGCGCCCTGGTTTTCAAACAGGGTGAAAAAGAATTTTTACCGATTTTATAATAATGAAGAAACCGATCAATCACCGAACACTAAAGCGGTTAATCGGGCTTAAAGCTTCCGCCCATTAAAGATCGGTATAACTTCTTCGCCGGGAAAGGCCATTTTATGCTGGCTGGGTCAGAACCTGCAACCTGCTTGACCCGCGACCGGTACAATTAAACTTATTCAAAAGAACGGATTACTCCTGAATTAATGTTTTCTGCCTGTGCCAACCGTGAATAATATTCGGAAGTCTTATCAAGAACCTGCTCCATTTTCGCTGTTCCTGAAAAATCAAAAATCACCATTAAGAAATTTTTTGTGCCGGGCGTAACCATAGTCCGGGTTGAGTCGCTGGTCGGGCATCCGAAAGGTCCCTGCCGGTCATACAATACCGGCAGGTTTTCGATGTTCAGATCCCCTCTGCCGATGGCATTATAGGGTTCGCCGGATTTCCCTTTAGCCAGCATTATATCACCATCAATTTTATCGGAATCATACCCTCCGATGGAATAACCTGAAGCTATGGAGATGGAATTTAGAACATCCACGATATTGTTGACCCTGAATAGCGGCTTGCCGTTCACAATCCTGCGGCAAAGAGCCTCAGCGGAAGGTCGGTAACGGGATGGATCCTTTCCCATCCAACGGTAAGCATTTTTTGTTTCGGCGATCGCGGCAATGGAGCTGATGCTTTCGATCGAATAGGTGGATATTATCTGATCCGTGATCTCTTTCATTTTACCGAGAATGGAAGACCCTGATTCCGATATTTGCACGCGGGCTGTGAAAATTCCAAGTTGCAGGGAGGGGAATAAATTTTTCAATTCTTCTGCAATGGAAATAGAAATGGAGGGATTCATAAAATTAATATCAGGCGGCTTTCAGGGTAATGATTGTTAATTCCGGCGGAATACCGATCCTTCCGGGATAGGCGAGACAGCCGAAGCCACGGTTTACATATAGATATTGATTTCCTTCCCGGTACAAACCGGCCCATTGCTTATAAAAATATTGCGAAGGACTCCACTTCAGGTTGCCAACCTCCACGCCAAACTGAAAACCATGGGTATGGCCTGCAAAGGTAATATCAATATCCGGGTAATCCGGCCTTACCTGCGCGTCCCAGTGACTCGGATCATGGGACAACAATAATTTCACCGGCAACTCTTCTGTTCCCCGGTAAGCTTCATCGAGTCTTCCATATTTCGAAAATCTGCCTTTCCCCCAGTTTTCTATTCCTATAAGGGCAATTTCTTCACCATCAACCCTGATCTTCCGGTTTTCATTCATTAATAAGTCATATCCCAGTTGTTCATGAATGGCCATCAGTTGTTTCAGGTTATTGATTTTAGCTTCCCGTGTCGGCCAGTAGGTATAATCCCCGTAATCATGATTGCCCAGGGTGGAAAACACGCCCAACGGGGCTTTCAACTTATCAAAAATCCCCATCCAGTCTTTCATTTCCGATGAAACATTGTTGACCAGGTCGCCGGTAAATAAAATAATATCCGGTTTTTCTTTCATTAATAATTCAACGCCTCCCATGACTGCTGTTTTATTAAACAGGCTCCCGGAATGTATATCCGAGATCTGGCCGATTTTAATTCCATCGAACGATTTGGGCAAATTGGACAGCGGAATTATTTTTTTTCTTACCCTGTAATCATGAGCACCGGAAAGGATGCCATAACTCATTGAAATTACGGGAAGGGCCCCGGCTATCAAAGCTGATTTAGCGAGGAATTCGGATCGGGAAATAGTTTGAGTTACTACTGCGGATGGATTGCCGGCCGGATGCCTGAAAAGGGAGACTACACCCTCGTAAGCCCACCTGCCCAACCGGATAACATCATCAGCAACCAGGAAGACTATGATAAATAGTTTCGCAAAATAGAACATAAAGACACCCACCAGCATAAATAGCCTGTAAATCCTGGGAATAAAATCAGGGTTAAGAAAATGGTAGGAAAAATAGCCTGCCAGGATTAGGGCGGTGAGTGACCAGTAAATCGTGAAAACCAGACGCCGGGTTGATTATCCTGAATTAATAAAGGCTATGCGAAAAGCCTGGTAAGCATAAAGGTCTATCGATAGAAGAATCACGGCAAATAATGGAATTACAATCAGCTTATTCATCAGTTATGGTTCAGATTTAATCATTAACGAATTGTAAATGTATATTGTTTTTTAATTTCTACTAGCGGTCTGTCGGTTAGGATCAAATCTTCTCAAAGAGAATAATCAATCTATTTCAGTACTATTCTATTATTGTATTGGCAACTTCAAACCGTCTGACCGCTAAATAAAATAGGAACGCTTAATCTTATAACCGTGCTTACTTTTGAAAAATCAAAAGCCATAAATCGGAAGTCCAAACCAATTCAATATATTAGCAAACTGCTTATGAACGATAAATTAAAATTCAATTTCCGGGATATAACTTTATCCTATGAGAGGATTGGAAATGGAAGTAAACCGGTTATTGCTTTTCATGGCTTTGGTCAGGATAGTTCGGTATTCAGAAGTTGGGAACCGATAGCTGCGGAAGTTTATACGATATACAGCTTTGATCTTTTTTATCACGGAAGCACCTGGCCATATGGGGATACCCCTCTGAAAACAGATCTGTGGGCAGAAATTTTCAGCTCTTTTCTGGAGAAAAATGGTATTCAGGAATTCACACTTCTCTCTTATAGTATAGGTACCAGGATGGCACTGGTTTTATTGGATAGAATTCCCGGGAATATAAAACAGATAATTTTAATAGCTCCAGATGGCCTGAAATTGAATTTCT
>CAYNCU010000044.1:0-18673 GCA_964395765.1 uncultured Roseivirgaceae bacterium
ACCGGTGCCAGCAGCGGGATCGGATTTGCGATTGCCAAAGAATTGCATTCTAAAGGCTATTTTGTCGTCGCAACGGCAAGAAGGAAAGATCGTTTATCTGAACTGGACTTACCTTCCGAAAATATCCTGGCAGGAGATTTGAACAATATTCTACTCCAGGATGACCTGGAAAAATATTTATTTGAAAAATGCGGAGGATGCGGTTACCTATTTAATTGCGCCGGGGTCATCGAAGTGGGAACTATCGAGGATTTAGACCTTGATAAGCTGTCATCTATGATCCGCCTCAATGTAGAATCAACTTTCCGGCTGACCTATAAATTTCTGAAACGGTTTAAAGAACAGGACTTCGGGCATATTATCAATATTTCCAGCGTGCTTGGCACCAAGGTAAGAGCAACGGCCGGGGCCTATGCGGCAACCAAATATGCAATCGAAGCCTTATCCGAAGCATTACGAATGGAGTTGACAGGAACCAAAATTAAAGTTACCTGTATAGAACCGGGGCTGGTCATGACCGAATTGCATAAGGACTGGCCGGTGCACCCGAAGGAAAGCATGGGTATTCACGAGCCTTTGCTCGTTAATAATATAGTGGATGCGGTTAATTACATTATGAGTCAGCCGGATCATGTACGGATCCCGAAGTTGATGATACTTCCTATAGATCATAATATATAGCTAATATTTCAGGCGCATTTTATAGTATTATGACGGTAAAAGAACATTACGATAATCTTTTAGGGAATTTCTATTCGTGGATGGCGGGGGACTTTGATGAATATAAAAATAATTTTAAAAACCTATGTCTTGAGAATAATATTCAACCGGCCGGCACAGGCTTTGCCATCGATTTGGGCGCCGGCCATGGCATACAGACTTTAGCACTGGCAGAATTAGGATTCAAGGTTACAGCCATTGACTTTAATGCACAATTGTTAGCTGAATTGAGTAAAAAAATTATAGGCAATAAAATAAAAATTATCAATGGAGATATCAGGCAATTTCTTAAATACGTTAGTGATTCACCGGAATTGATTATTTGCTGCGGAGACACATTGGCTCACCTGGAAACGGTCGCTGAAGTCAACCGTTTGATTAAAGATTCCTTTAAATCACTTGAGCCGAAAGGTAAGTTAATATTCACCTTTCGTGACTACTCCAGTATACCCACCGACACGAAAAGGTTTATTCCTGTTAAGAGTGATGACAAAAGAATTTTTACCTGTTTCCTGGAATACTTCGATGAAAAGATAAGGGTAACTGATTTATTATATGAACTTGAAAATGATCATTGGGAATTGAAAGCAGGCTCCTATTTTAAACTCAGGATCACGGAAGATATCATTAAGGGAATGATGTTGAAGGAAGGGTTTGAATTATTATATCATAGGGAGGATAAAGGAATGATGACGATGATAGGCCGGAAGAGTTAAACACAATCATGATCTCAGCCAGGGTGCCCTGGTATTTGCGGTTTTATTTACCCGATCATCAGGGTCCCTTTCAGGAGACCCTGATGGGGAGAAACTATCACTCTTTTAACGGGAGATCCCGGCTCAAGGCCGGGAATGACATTCCTAATGTTAGAAAGTAATTTTTAACGAGATTTTTGCCTGTCCGAAAGGGATAATAAAAAAGCCCGGGGAACCGGGCTTTTTATTGGCTGTTATATTATCAATAAATATCCTTCAGGTTAATATCCGGTACGGGTTCCGCGGCAACCTTTTTTACGCCTCCTTTTTTCCGGTACAGGATCCAGTACATGGCCGGTACCGCTATCAGGGTAAGGAAGGTAGCAAATGTGAGACCGAAAACGATGGTCCATGACAAGGTTCCGAAAAATGCTGCGCTATCACCACCCAGATGGATGTGCGGGTTAAGATGTGTGAACAGGGATACGAAATCTATATTCAGCCCGATGGCCAGCGGAACGAGGCCGAGAATGGCTGCCGTGGCAGTAAGCAGGATAGGAGTGATCCTTGTTTTCCCTGCCTGAACGATGGCTTCTTTCATTTCCATGCCATGTTCCTGAAGCACGTCGGTAAACTCAACAAGGAGGATACCGTTCCTGACTACAATACCCGCCAGGGCCACGATACCCATGCCGGTCATGATAATCGAAATGGACATATTAAATAAATTGTAACCAATCAGCACTCCGATTATACTGAACAATACTTCGGAAACGATAATGACTGATTTCCCGATCGAATTGAATTGTGTGATCAGGATAAAGAATATCAACGCCAGCGAGATCAGCATGGCATTACCCAGAAATTGCTGGGATTCCTGCTGGTCTTCCGTTTCACCGGTTAGTTTTATGGTCACGCCTTTGGGTACGGAATAGGCCTGTATTGCCTTTTGGAGCTGGGCATTGATTTCAGGCGCCGTGTACCCTGTTAGCACATTTGAATACAGGGTTATCGTCCGTTCCACATTTATCCTGTCGATACCGCCATAGGCATTATTATATTTGACAGCGGCTACGGCTGACAGAGGAATCGAACGAAGCATTCCGGAATTCATATCCCTGAAGGTGATCCTTGTATTCATTAACCGATCGATATGTTTTCTTTCGTACTCATTATATCGCAATTCAATAGGATACTGATCTTCGCCGTCACGAAATTTTGAAACTTCCGTACCGAGTATAGCGGTTCGGATTTCGCCCCCTACCTGGCCGGCGGAAATGCCTTCATGATTGGCCCTTTCACGGTCTATATCAATCACCATTTCCGGCTTGCTTGTTTCAAAATCGGTTTTCAGCTCCTCTATACCCG
This sequence comes from uncultured Roseivirgaceae bacterium, assembly GCA_964395765.1. Taxonomy (GTDB): domain Bacteria; phylum Bacteroidota; class Bacteroidia; order Cytophagales; family Cyclobacteriaceae; genus DATDPY01. The sequence goes on from CAYNCU010000044.1 coordinate 2,784, forward strand.
GGATACCGAGAGAATCCACAAAATTCTTGAAATCATGGGTTGTAGTGACCAGTTGCTGCAAGTCATCCCCCGCAATTTCAATATTGATCGGTTTTCCTGTCGGAGGACCCATCGCCGGTTTGTCAACCGAAATATTGGCGCCCGGAATATCCTGAACAACTTCCCGGAATTTTTCCAGATAGGGATTGGTCTCACGGCCGTGTCGTTGATTGTATTCAACAAAATTAACGGTGACTTTAGCCTTATTGGAAGTAACAGTACCCATATCGAACCGGTTTTCAGAGGCCCCCTTAGCCACATTGGTAATAACCGATTCAACCAAAGGGTTATCCGTTCCGAGTACGTTCATAACGCGCCCATAGACAATTTTTGAAATGGAGTCGGTAACATGCACATCGGTGCCGATAGGCATCTTAATATAAACTTCAATGGAGTTAGGCTCACTGTCGGGGAATAACGCCACTTTGGGTTTTCTAATCGCCGTAATAACGAACATCATCGGGAACATAATGATCAGTAAAACCACCAGGTAATAGGGCCGTTTACCTACCAGCACCCATCGAACCGATTTTTCATAAAAGTTAAGCGTGGCCGGCAGCAAAACCTTTTGAAAGAAATAAAGAGTCTTATAACCGAATAAATTATAACCTGTATAAAGAAGGGCAATAAACACAATAAAATTCGGCATGAAGAAACTTATCTTTCCGGTGAAGGAAAGCAGATAAAACGGAACCGATACAGCCAGGATGATGAGGCCATATTTAAATGGATTTTTCCGGTGAACCGAAGCCATTTCATCTTCTTCCTTTTTCATAAAGGAGACTGCAAAAACCGGATTTAGGATGTAAGCGACAATAAGAGAAGCGAATAACGCGATGATCAGCGTAATGGGAATATAATGCATGAATTCTCCAACGATCCCGGGCCAGAAGGCCAGCGGGAAAAACGGGGCCAGTGTGGTCAGCGTTCCCGATAATATGGGCAGGAATACTTCTCCCGCCGCAAATTTCGCCGATTGCACAATATTCATCCCGGTCTTCTTAAATATCCTGTGGGTATTCTCAATAACCACGATCGCATCATCCACTATAATTCCAAGGGCAAATATGAAAGCAAACATCACCAGCATGTTCATGGTATAATTGATGCCGGGCAGAACTACATAGGATAGTGCCATGGCGAGTGGGATTGAAAGTCCCACGAAAAAAGCATTGGTCAGGCCCATGAAAAACATCAGCACGATCGTAACCAGGATAAAACCGATAATGATGGTATTGTTAAGGTCGGAGAGAGTGGAACGGGTAAATTTTGACATATCACCCGTAATCACAACATTCAGATCATCAGGAAAGTCGTCCTTCTTCATTCGTTGAACGGTCTCCTTGATTTTATCCGATGCGACCAGCAGGTTCTGTCCGCTTTTCTTGATCACATTAAGTGTAATAACATTCAGCTTATTCAACCTGGCAAAGCTTTCCTGGTCCGCGAATCCGTCTTTTACTGTGGCTATATCTCCCAGTTTCACAATGGCTCCGCTGGAAGTGGTAAATATCAGGTTCCTTAACTCATCCACAGAGGTGAATTCTCCCACCACCCTGATGGATCTGTTCATCCCGTGCATTTCAACACTGCCGCCGGCAATCGTACGGTTATCGCTGGCAATGGCCCGCTGGATATCGCTGAAAGTCGCGCTGGCAGCCTGCATCTTGTACATATCCACATCCACGAGTATCTGGCGATCGAGAGCGCCAACGATATCCACCCTGGTGATTTCAGGCTGGCTTTCAATCTCATCTTTCAGGTTATCCGCATATTCCTTGAGTTGTTCCAGGCTATACCGGCCTGAAATATTGATATACATGATCGGGATTTCGGATAATTCGACCTCGTTCACGGAAGGATCGGCCGGCAGGTCATTAGGAAGATCGGATTTTGTCCTGTTTACCGCATCTTCCACTTTCTGCTTGGCATCAGTCACATCGACATCGGTCTTGAATTCAACCGCAATTAAAGAAAAATCCTGAATTGAATTGCTGGATATTTTTTTTACCCCGTTAATCGATTTAATATTCTTTTCCAGCGGCTTGGTAATCAGGTTTTCCATATCAGCAGGAGATGTTCCCGGGTATACGGTAGAAACATATATGTTCGGTATTACAATCTCCGGGAATTGTTCCTTGGGAATCCGTACGTAGCTCAGGATACCGAAAATAACAACGAAAAAGGCAAGCACATACATGCTTGTGCGGTTATCGATAGCCCAACTGGTAGGTTTAAATTCTTTTAGTTTCTGTTTTTCCATAATAATTTCTTTCTTGATCCGGATTATTTAAAGCGGATAGATTGCCCATCTTCAAGACCCTGATACCCGACGGTTATCACTTTTTCACCAGGTGTTAGCCCGTTTTTAATTTCGATCATTCCGTCATAGGAAATTCCGGGTGTTACGACTACCCGCTGGGCTTTGTTTCCCGGATTGTTCTCGACGACATAGACAACCTGCTGGTCACGGTCGCTCTGGATCAGGTTAACCGGCAGTACGATAGCTTCCGGATTAGAATAGTCATTGATCCGCATAACCGCCACCATGTTAACTTTCAGGTTAGGGATCGGGGAGGTAAGGTCTGCCTCAACCGAGAATGAACGGTTGACCGGGTTAATATATCGGCTGGCGAAACTTACCTTGGCGTCTACTTCCTTATTCAGGTCCGGGAAAAAGATCCGAACATTGTCACCTACATTCACCTTATTGGAATAGGCTTCCGATAAGTCGGCCACCACTTTGAGTTTTGAGAAATTGACAACCCTGATAATCGGTAAACCGGGGCTTACCACCTGTCCCTCCTTCACGGAAATGTCTTCAATGGTCCCGTCAATGGGGGAGGTAACATGCATTGTCGCAATCTGGTTCTTCAAAGTAGCGATCTGATGCTCCATCGATTCTTTGTTATTCTTGGCACTGAGGTATTGAACTTCGGAGCCCACGTTCTGATCCCAGAGTCTTTTTTGTTTATTATATACATCTGTCAGAAATCCAAGATTGGTTTCCATTTGTTTTAATTGTTGTTGAAGAACGGCATCATCCAGACTGGCCAGTAATTGCCCTTTCTTTACAGTTTGTCCGACTGTTACCAGTATTTTTTCAAGCTTACCGGGGGCCTGGGGACTTATGCCTACATTATCATCCCCGTCGAGTTTAGCCTGTACTTCAATATAATGATTAAAAGCCTGGGGCTTTATTTCACTGGCCACCACCAGAACACTTTTATTCTCTGACGGAGGATCGGCAGTGGTGTCTTCCGATTCGAGTTTTTTAATTTTCTGGGCTAGAGCAGTTTGTTCTTTCTTGAGTTTATCCAGATCATTCTGCTTATTACTGCTGCAGGCAAATACAGCGACCAGAAGGGATAATAAGATCCAATTGATTTTCATATCTGATAAAGTATTAAAGTTTCTTTTTTATTTTATTCTGTTTCCAAAAGCCTGTCCAATGCCGTCTGTGCATTGAATAAATTAAGAATGGCCGTATAGTAACTTGACTCAGAAGTCAGGTACTGGTTCTGGGCTTGCGTGAGTTCCAGACTGGAGGATACGCCTTCTTTATATTTGATCAATGTTTTTTTATAGATTTTATCGGAAAGGTTGACGTTTTCTTTCAGGCTGTGGTAATCATTTAATGCCCGGGTGTAATTGATCATGGCCTGTTGGTAGGCTATGGTCAGGTTTTGCTGCACCATTTCTCTTTGGTTACTTGTTTTTTCCAGGGCGATCTTAGCTTCTGCAATTCTCGCTGCCCTCATCCCACTTGAAAAGATCGGGACGCTCAGGCTTACCTGTAGCATATCCGGAAAGTTGAAATTAAATTCCGGCGTATTTACCAGTTCCAGGTGCCTGTAAAAAGCAGTAACCCTCGGCAATAATTGAGCTTTTTCGTTTTTTAGATTCATCATGGAAAGATCTTCCTGAGAACGCATGATTTTGTAATCAATATTATTGTTGATATTGAATTTATCATCGGGGCTCACTTCAAAACTCTTACTTTGAATTAAATATCCCAGGCTGTCGGATAGGGCAATGGGCTGATCCAGGTTGATTCCCATTTGAAATTTCAATAAGCGGTACGCCAATTGTGCCGAAGCACTCGTTGACCGGATCTGGTTTTCTATATTGGTTTTATTTACCTTGATCTGGTCTACATCGGTTGATTCAATGAGACCCTGCTGGTTCATGGCTTCCATATCATTAAGTGTCTTATCAACCACACCAAGACTTGATTTAAGAATTCGTAAGCCTTCTTCTGAGACCAGTACCAGGTAATACGATTGTGAAACAGAAGCCCGGGTATCGAATTTCGATTTGGTCAACGCCTGTTCGGATAATTGTTTCAGGATTTTAGATGCTTGTAATCCCACGAAATATTGTCCGCTGAAAAGGAGCTGGCTCACGGAAATATTGTAAGAAATATTTTCCTTAACCCCCAGGGGTAGCGAAGCGGCGGGCGAAAGTGCATTTAAGATATCCTGTTTGGTAATTGCCGTTTCATCCGGAAGCTGGGAATAATCCAGTTGGGGTCCGAAGGAAATCTGGGGTACCTTGAATATATTCTGATAGTCCCCTTCGGCATTGATCTGGGGCAGCCCGATAGAAGTATATTCCCAAACCTGTTTTTTCGCTGATTCAAGATCGAGTACCGCATTTTTTACATTCAGGCTGTTTTGCTGGGCGTAATCAATGGCCTGATCAAGAGTAAATCGCATTGTATCGGTTGTAGCAGGTTTAATTTGCTGAGCCCTGACCAGGCCGATCGATACCATGAGCAGGATTAACGTTAAAAGATTTTTGTAATTGATCATAAGCAGGTATTTATTTTTTATTCTTTTGTTTCTATTAATTATTTTGACCCCATACATAAAAAATCATTTAAATATACGTTCTGTGAATTTGACTGATTATTCCTGACCGGTAAACGATCCGAATTAACCGGCGAATGAACAATAAATAGGGTACTGACCTTTCTTTTAATTTTCAGATTATCTGTATGAAACATCTGTACGATTTTGTTCATTGCCATTATCAATCAAACAGATTCAGTTTTAAACATTAATTTCCATCTTTTTCAGCCTTTTATCGAGGATGTCCAATCCCCTGGCATTGGCAATTCCATGAATGTGATAAATGTAGATCTCACGAAATACTTCAGTCGATAATAATTCATCGTGGGTAAAACATATATTGTCGCCCATGGCCATGATCCGTGATACGTGGAGTTTGGCGATAATTTCTTCATTCATATCCTTTCTGAATATTCCCTGGGCCTTTCCCTTTTTCAGGTTGTCCAGTACCATTATGTACATTTTTTCTCTCCTGACTTTTTTAACTTTTTCAAGTAAATCGGGATAATACTTCTTAAGGTCATATTCAGCCGAGGCACTTTGATTTTTCATCATTTCGGTACCCAACCTGTTAAATTCAAGGATCTCTTCAATGGCATTCAGGTTCCGCTCCACCACATTTTCATATTTTGCATTGATCTTGCCGATTTCCCGATCTACCGCTTTACTGACCAGATCATTCCGGTCGGTGAAGTACTGGTAAAGTGTTTTTTTGGATATGCCTAATTCCCTGGAAACATCGTCCATGGTTACGCTTTTTATCCCGTATTTAAAATACATCTGGGTAACCGTGTCCAGAATCTTATTGATTTCGTCATTCATGGCCGCAAATATATCTGCCATAAACTGAGGAAACAAAATATTCATTAAAAGTTTCCATGGTTTTTTATTCTTTTACACGGACGGATAAAAAATAGGATAGGAGTAATGTTGAAAAAAATATCTTTTTTGTATACGGATTCCCGTCTTAAAGGTTAACTGAAATAAATAAAATTTGCATTAATATTTATTCGTTCCTGCCGGCTATTATCCGCAGGAAACTGGGCAAAACAACCAACAGCAGGGGCAAGGCAAAAATAAAGCCCCCGATCACAGAAATAGCCAGTGGTTGATGAAGCTGGGCGCCGGCGCCGATACCTAATGCAAGGGGTAACATTGCAGTGATGGCACAAAGGGCGGTCATCAGTTTTGGACGCAAGCGGGTGCTTATCGCAAAAGTAATGGCTGAGAATGCGTCGTGACTTTCGAGAAATGATTTTTTATATTGTTGATATGTAAATATTGCATTCTCACCGATTATTCCCACGATCATGATCAACCCGGTATAACTACCTACATTTAAAGGCGTATTGGTCACAAACAAGGCTACATAACCTCCTGCTACGCCTAATACGGAAATCATAATCAGCAGCAGGGAAGCTTTAAATTCCCTGAAGAGAATTAGGGTTACTGAAAATACCAGCAAAATGGCAACTGCCAGGATCGTTAATAGTTCTTTGAATGATTGCTGTTGTTCCTGGTATTCTCCGGCATACTCAATATAATATCCTTCCGGGAGTGTTATATTTTTATTTATTGACTCCCGGATGTTCCTGATTGCCGTGCCAAGATCAACCTGATTAAGGCGGGCAGAAACGATTCCGAGATTTTGAAGGTTTTCCCGGTGTATCTCAGCGCTTCCATGATTTATTTCTATGGAGGCCACCCTGCTCAATGGAATGAGGGAGCCGTCATGAAGAAATATTTTAGTATTTCTGATCCGGTTCACGTCCAGGTCGGTACTGTCGTGGTAAGCGATCCTGAAATTAGGAAGATATTCCCCTTCGATAACATAGCCTGTAACAATGCCTTCGGTTTCCAGTTCCATTTGATTCTGGATGTCGGCGGGAGTCAGACCGTACTGGGCTGCTTTTACGTAATTCGTTTTCACATTCACGGAAGGCCCGGCGATGACGATGCCGTGAAATACGTCTTCAAGTCCCGGTATATCCTCAATGAGAGAAGCTATTTTTCTGGAATAATTTTGCAATACCTGGGCATCGGTACCGAAAATCTTGATCTCGATGGGTTGTACGGAAGTGGTAAGGTCACCCAGCATATCTCCGATCACCTGGCCGAAATCAACCCTGACGCCGGGAACCCGGGCTTCTACACGCTGCCGGATATCCTCGATTACTTCGTCAGTTGTTCGCTTCCGCTTATCCGTGAGTTTGATAAGATAATCGCCGCTGTTGGGTTCCGTAATAAAAAAGCCCATTTCTGCGCCTGTTCGCCTTGAATAGGCAACGACTTCCGGCGTTTGTTCGACAAATTTCTCCACCAGGAGCACTCGTCTGTCTGAAGCTGCCAGTGAGGATCCCGGAGGTGTATTGTAATCCAGAACAATACTGCCTTCGTCCATGTCAGGAAGAAATCCTGTTTCCAGGCGAGGGTAGATATAAAAAATTGTCCCGATCAGCAGCAGGACGAAAATAACACTTATATAAGGACGGTGTGTGAAAAATTCAACCCAGGTCTGTCTTTTCAGGGCGTGACCTTCCCTGTTCCTGTCGGTTCTCCAGGCGGCTCTTTGACCGGAAAGCAAAATATAAATAACAGGCAGGCCCAGCCAGGTAACAAGGAAGGATACCGTAAGGGTAATGATCATGGTTTCCGTCATGATCTGGAAATAAGCACCGGCCACGCCGGTCATCAAAGTAAAAGGAAGAAAGATCACAATAGTGCTTAGGGATGAACCGATCATGGCCGGCAACAGGTAATGGATGGCTTTACTGACAAGTTCCCTTGGCAATATGCCGGGGTTCTCTTCATGGGTACGATGGATTTGTTCTACGATGACCACCGCGTCATCGATGATGAGTCCGATGGAGGCCACCAGGGCCCCGAGTGTCATGATGTTGAAAGTATAATGAAAGGCATAAAGCATTACAATCGTAAACGTCAGGGTTATCGGTACGACGATAAGGAGGGTGATGCCGGCTTTGAATGAACGCAGGAACATGAGGGCCACGACGATGGCAAGCGCCAGTCCGATCCAGAGGGCATCCTTGACGCTATGTATGGATTGATTGACAAACTCCGCCTGGATGTAATAAGGTTTTATCTTTACGTCTTTCGGTAATACTTTCTGTAGTTCTTTTACTTTTTGGAGTACTTCATCGGAAGTGGTGATCAGGTTTGCCTCGGGGTGTTTTACAATATTGATCAGTACGCCCTCTTTTCCATTGGCATTTATTTTTATATACTGTACCGCTTTTTCAATTTTAACCCGGGCGATGTCTTTCAACAGAACAATTCGTTTACTGTCGTTACGGACAACAATATTTTCAATGTCTCTTAATTGATGAAAAGAAGCATCGGTTACGCTTAAGTACAGCCGGTTAAAATCGTTGAAAAACCCATTGGATCTTATAAAGCCGTTTTGAGACAGGACACTCTCTAATTCCTCCGGTGTTATTGAAAGACTGCTCATTTTTTGTTTATCGAGCAGAATCCTGAATTCCTTATCTTTTCCGCCGAGCACCTGAACAGCGGCCACACCTTCCACCTGAGATAGAAACGGTTTTATGGTATAAACGGCAAGTTTTTTCAGTTCAATCAGGGAGAGGTGGTTACTTTCGAGGGAATAGCCCATTACGGGAAGTATGGAAGGATTCATTCTTTCCACGGTGATCTGCGTATTGGGAGGCAGGTCATTCCGGATCTGGTTGATCCTGGATTCAATTTGCAACTGAGCGGTAATCACGTCCGTTTTCCAACTGAGGAAAGCGGATATTTCGCAACTTCCGCGGCTGGTGGTACTCTTGATGATTTGCATGCCGGGTACCTGCTTGATGGCATTTTCAAGGGGCATGGTAATCGTGACCAATGTTTGTTCTTCCGGTAATAAATCGCCATCGGCAATGATTTTTACCTTGGGAAAGGTAATTTCAGGGAACAAAGAAGTTTGTATCCTGGAATAGAAAAAAATTCCGCCGAATACAATCACCATCAGGATAAAAAATACAGGTTTTTTAAAGGCGCTGTAGAAGTTTTCCATTCCTTCTATTGAATAACTTTGACTGACATTGTATCGGGTACCGCATAATTTCCTGAAACCAGAATTTGATCCTGATCCCTGAAATCAGGACTGATTACCTGTATACTGTCCCTGGTTTGCAAACCGGGCCGGATCACTATTTTAACTGCCGTGGAATCATTGATCATTTTCATGACCCAGAATTCCGTTTCCGTTTCATTGGTCAGTACGGCGGTCCTCGGCAGTACCTGGGTATCATATTTTGTTTCAAGAGGTAACAAAACCCTGGCCGTAAGGCCTTCAGGGACATTCCCGGCATTCCGGACCTTAATATAGACTTTCTGCGTCTGACTGACCGGATCAACCATCGGGCTGATGGAACTTATGATGCCGTCCATGTACCTGTTATCGGTAAATTCCAGTTTCAACGGCATAGATTGTTTAACCCGGTTATTCCATTCATAAGGGAGATCAAGAATAAAAACCAGGCTCCCCGTTTCTTTTATGGACGCCAATGATTCGCCTTCCGCCACAAAATCTCCCTGTTGATGAAATACCTGTGCAATATACCCCCTGGTATCAGCCAGGATTTCCGTGTTACCTTTCAGTTCAAGACCTCCTGCCAGTTTTGAGGATGACTGATCCAGGACCTTCGCTTCCCTTGTTTTGATCACAAACAAAGTATCTCCGATATAGGATAAGTTCCCGGTGACACAATTTGCTTTGATAATATATCCGCTGACCGGGGCATTGATTATATGGGATTTTAAATACTGGCTTGTAGCATTCAACTGGGTCACATCACTTATATTTCCATGAACAATATTGGTCACCTTTACTTCCTCCGGCACATTAGTTTTGCTTTCTGCATTCTCACCGGTGGAATTGCATCCTGATAATAGTTGTAAGTAAATAGCCGGGATTAATATACCTGCAATTTTATTTTTCATCTGAGTAGATTAATTCGCAAGATAATTCAATTGATTGACCAGCATGAAGTTTTTGATTTTATTAATTGTTTCCTGGTTCTTCAGGTCAATATAATTTTGTATCACAACAAAGTATTGTAATATATCCAGTTGCCCGACGGACAGTAATTTTTTTTCGGTATCGATCAATCCGTCATAAAACTTCAATTGCGACCGGATCTCGCCGTTTTGATTTTCGATGTCATTCATTAAGGAAAGCAGCTGACGGGATTGTTGATCATATTGCCCGGAAAAGAAATTCTTTTCTGTCATGAGATTATCATTTTCCACACGGACTTTATCCACTTTAAATTGCCGGCCACGTCCGTCGTAAATCGGAATGATCAGGCTCATGCCGATTCCGGCCCCGAAATTCCTATACGGCGATACCACCAGGGAAGAAAGGTAACCGGCATCTGCGTGAAATTGCAAATGCGGTTTGTACGAGGCAGATATAAGGTCCATCTGATTGACTAACTGAAGGCTGTCAAGGGCATACCGGTTAAAGAATATGGAGTTTTCTTTGGCAGGCAAGTTTTTCATTTTCAGTTCAGGGGCTTCCAGGTCTACCATTGCTGTATCACCGATGCCGGCTTCATTACGAAGCGACATCAGGTCGGATTTATACTGAAGCCTGGCATTATTAACCGACAATTTTTGTTTCTTCAGTTCGGCAATGAAAAGAAGGTAATCATTTCTCTTATAAATATTCGATTGCGTCAGGGACTGCAGAACACTGTCTTCTTCATAAAATAGATGTAAAATATCCTGGTTGTACTGCCATTGCAGTAAGTCCCCATAAGAAGTAAGGTAAAGATCCGTGATCGTACGGATAAGATCTTTCTCTGATATTTTCAATGAGTTTTCCGCGATATTTCGGTTGATAGAAAATGAATTTATGTTGGCAGTCATCTGCCCCTTAAAAAGTACTTCTTTATCAAAATTGACCAATACCCCGATTTGCTGGCCGTTGGTTATTATTTCATCATAGCCGATCCCGTTAATTATGGGATAATAAAAAGCCTCGTTCTGGGAAGAGATCTGTGTCTTTAATCCTGCCCTGAACAGCGAACTGTCAAGTGATGAGAGCTTAAGGTTATTTTTTTGTGCCTGAATGACGGGGCTTTTAAACAGGGCACTGTCAATAAAGCCGCTCAAAGAAGATTGAGAATGGACATAGGCAATGGAAATAATTAACAGGAATGAGGTCAGAGAGACCGCTTTCATGGATTAAAAATTTCAGTGATGCAAAATAACGATATAATCCTAAAGAAAATCTCAATTAAAAGAAATTAATAAAATGTTAAAATAGATATTTAAAATTATAAAATCAGCGGTGATTAACCTGTAAACAGATAATTTACTTCGAAAGGTTCTCATCCACGTTGATCCATGCATTTTCGGGTGTGCCGTCATTATCGATATCGTCACTGAATGTTTTTGTAAATGTAACATGTAGATTTTGAGTATTCAATCCGAGAACGATTACCAATATCCTTCCCGAAATGCTGCCGGTCAATGTCATTTTATCCCGCTCTGAATTCATGCTCCAGGTTCCGGTTTCCTGTATACCGAATATCGTACCTGTAAAAGTACTATCCGGTTTAAATTCCGTGGTCCCCGAGTATAATTCAACTAAGGAGTTGTAGAAGGAATTTGAAATTTCCCCGGCCGTTACCTGCCCGTAACCTTCTTCAATTAAGTACTGTTCAACGGTTTTCCCATATACTGTTGCGCTCACCGTGCGTGAGGATATGGCCCATGTTCCGATAAGATAATTGCCCGGGTTGTCCTTTTCCTTGTGACAGGACAAAAAAAGCAATAGAATTAAAAAAGTTTTCGGCATTTTTAAGGTTCGAAATAGAGGTATCATAGCTTAAAAAATTTTCATCTAATTTATTCATTCGGAACTTTATCTCAAAAAGAAATAGTGAATACCGGATATTTTAATAATTTAGGATCCATTTAAATTTTTAAATTATGACATCGGATCTGGCCGTACCGGAATTGGGAGATAACAGGAAAAATCCAGGGGTCCTTTTACGCTGGCTGGCCCTGGTACTGGTCAGCCTTCCCATGATGGGGAATTATTACATTTATGACAGCATCAATCCCCTTGCCGATATTTTTGTTAAACAGCTTGGTTTTACCGATGAGAATATCGGCTGGCTGAATTCCAGCTATAGTGTTGCCGCGGTTCTTACCCTGCTCATCGGAGGAATAATTATTGACAGGATCGGAACAAGAAAATCGATCTTTATATTTTCCGCCTTATGCCTTGGAGGTGCCATGTTAACGGCGGTCGGAGGAAGTCTTGGGATCATCCTGGCGGGTAGAGCGGTGTTGGGACTGGGGGCAGAATCACTCATTGTTGCCATCACGACTGCCATCGCCAAGTGGTTTAAAGGAAAAGAATTGAGTTTTGCGTTAGGAGTTAATCTTACCATAGCCCGGCTGGCATCCGTTGCGGCTGATAACTCACCTTCATGGGCTTCCCGGGCATTTTACCCGCATGGCCCACAACAAAGTGCCAGCGCCCATGGACCTTTGCTGATCGCTGTTGGAGCGGGAGTTCTCTGTGTGGCAGGTGCCATCATATATTACTTACTGGAGAAAAGAACTGAAAAAAATTATGTGTTGGGCAAGGCGGGAGAAATTGATAAACTTAATGTTAATCAAGGCCTTCGTTTCAGCCGATCCTACTGGTTCATCGTCGGACTATGCATCACATTTTATTCGGCCATCTTTCCTTTCAGGACTTTCGCGATTAAGTTTTTCATGCACACCCATTTCGCCGGCCTCTCACCGGAGCTTGCCCGGGAGTCGGCAGGATTTTTTAACAGTATTTTGCCGTTATCCGCCATGATAGCAACACCGATCTTCGGAATCATTGTGGATAAGGTAGGCCGTCGTTCGTTATTTATGATGGTGGGTTCGATTCTTCTCATGCCGGTTTACCTGATTATGGCCTATACTCATATAACCCTTTGGATACCGGTGATTATGATGGGAATATCCTTTTCCATGATCCCGGCCGTCATGTGGCCGTCGGTGGCTTATATTGTAGATCAAAAGCGATTAGGAACAGGGTATGCCTTGATGACGCTGATCCAGCAGATCGGATTTTTTGCTTTTAACTGGGCGATCGGATTTGCCAATGATGTTACCGGGGCCGGCGAAAGCAACCCCGGTGGTTATGCGCTGGGTATGTGGATATTTTCAATATTGGGTTTCTTGGGGTTATTCTTTTCTATCATGCTGAGGAAATCGGAGTCAGGGCCCAATGCGCATGGATTGGAGACTATAAAAGTCTGAGTTAAAAGATTTCACGCAAAACACGCTAGCGTCATGGCGGGGAAACAAGAGGAATGCAAATCTCTCGCCAAGGCAAATCTTATCTCACGCAAAGACGCGAAGGACGCCAAGCAATTCATATCTCACGCAAAGGCGCAAAGAGCGCAAAGACAATTCTTATCTCACGCAAAGACGCGAAGGACGCCAAGCAATTCATATCTCATGCAAAGGCGTAAAGAGCGCAAAGACAATTCTTATCTCTCGCGAAGGCGCAAAAGACGCCAAGGTAATTCTTATCTCACGCAAAGGACGCAAAGGCAATTCTTATGTCATACGAAGGCACAAAGAGTGCAAAGGCAATTCTTGTCTGACGCAGTGGATACAAAGGTTATAATTTTATTTTGAAGAGATAAAAAGGGAATGATGATAACGTGTTAGAATGAAATTTTTTTATTGAAACATATATCATCAAATATTCAAGGCACGTGGTTTTTATTGAAGATTAGAATCATTAATAAATAGCTTCTATCGAAACCTCGCTTTCGTTCTATTTTCTATTTCCAAAATTAGATTTCCAGACTTCGATCTTCTGTCTTTGAGCTGCAAGTTATATATTATTTCGGATGCGGTTCATTAATTTCTGCCTCCGGTGAGGATGATCGACGGCCTTCATCATAAGAGATCAACAGGATAGCGGTAATTGCCATGATCATTCCAAGTCCGTTGGCAAGGATCGGGAGTTGTTGGTAGATCAATAATGAAATGACGATCGTAATGACCGGGTATAATCCGTTGATAATGGGAGCAACAATGATTGCTTTACCTTCCTTGAATGAATAGACAAAGAAAAGTACTCCCACGGTGTTCAGTAACTGGATGAAAATGCTGAGGTAAGGTCCCCGGAAACCCCAGTTGATCGGTTGGCTGAAATCGGTAAGCATAATGGCAAACGGAATAATTATTTGTAAGGTAAGGGCCAGGTAAAAGAACATACTGTCTTCATCCATTTCTTTTGTGGAGGCTTTGATGACGTAAGCCTGGACTCCCCATAGTCCAAAAATGATGATGGCTAACCATAGCCAAAGGAGGTTGGTAATGGGCCCGGAATTGGCTTTCTGAACCGACATCAGGAAAATTGAAACAAGCGCTAATAATATGCCTGTTTTTCCAAGGGAGCCTGTCTTTTCCTTTAAAAGGATAAATGACATGATCACGGTTATCGCAGGCGATAGGGATATGATCGGAAATATCAGGTAGGGGGGGCCGGACTTGAGGGCAACAAATAATAATAGTTGACCTCCGGCGCCTGTAAATCCTGCAGCCAGGCCATAGCCGATTGCCTTCCAGGTATGAACGGGGCGCCAATGGATTTTTTTGAGTGAGATCAAGGCCACGGGAATTATGGTCAGCGCATTAATGACGTAGATGAGGGTTGTGGGGAAAGGCGGAGTAATATATTTGGCTGGATAATCTGAAATGGCTCCCCAAACTCCCCATAATGCGGCCGTAATAATCGAATAAACTAACCAACGTGGCATTTTCATAATTCTATGTATTTAAAAGTTTTAAGGGTCATAAAAATTTTCTGACTTTTAAAAGTCAGAAATTAATTGCTATGTAGAAAGAGTTTAAGCGATAAATTTTTATGAACCTTTAAATTATTATCATTGCGGGTTGATAACCGAATACAATAAATAACAGAATGATCCGGAACCTGAGACAATTATTTTCAGATCCAAAGGCCCGCTCGGTGGGTTTGATTTTTGCATTGAACAGTTTTATGTTCGGGTCATGGGTGACCCATCTCCCTGAAATTAAGGCACATCTGGTCTTATCCGACGGGCAGGTCGGCCTGGCATTGTTGGGCGTTCCCTTAGGGTCGATTATTTCGATGCCATTTATGGGATGGATCATTCATCACCTGAATTCGGGAAAGACTACCTTATTCTATGCCCTCTTTTTTTGTATTATATCAACCTTACCAATCCTGGCTCCTTCTTATCTCACCTTTTTCCTGGCCTTATTATTTGTTGGCCTATCTTCCGGATCCCTGGATATCGCAATGAATGCAGCGGCGGCCTCCGTCGAAAAGCATTCCCCCATTCGGATCATGTCGAGTTGCCATGGCATGTGGAGCTCCGGCGGAATGCTGGGCGCCGGACTGACAAGCCTTTTCATCGGTTTACATGTAAATCCCGTCACTCATATTTTGATTCTGGCAATTGTACTCATTGTAGTCGTTATCTTTCTGGCCCCGGAGCTTCTCTCAATCCATGATGAAAAAGATGAAAAGGTTATTGTCTTTTCGTTACCCACTGGCGTTCTTACCGGCCTTGCCATTATTGGTTTTTGTATTATGATGGGAGAGGGGGTGGTGTATGACTGGTCATCCATATACCTGAAAGATACCCTGATGGCCAGCGCATTTTATTCGGGATTAGGCTATGCCGGTTTTTCTTTATCCATGGCAATAGGCCGGTTTTATGGCGATGTGCTGATCCATTCCTGGGGACCTAAACGGCTGGTGATCACTGGCGCTATTATTTCATTTGCAGGAATATTAATTGCCTTGCTTTTTCAGCAACCCCCGGTCGTGGTTGGAGGGTTTACCCTTGCAGGCCTGGGTTATTCCTGCCTGGTTCCATCGGTTTATATTTCAGCCTCCAGAATGCCCGGCGGATCAGCGGGTTCCAACCTGGCAGCCGTGGCCAGTATGGG
>CAYNCU010000044.1:18773-22020 GCA_964395765.1 uncultured Roseivirgaceae bacterium
CCAGAATGCCCGGCGGATCAGCGGGTTCCAACCTGGCAGCCGTGGCCAGTATGGGTTACTTCGGATTGCTTGCCGGGCCTCCCCTGATCGGGTTGATAGCGGAACATGCAGGATTGACAGTGGCTATCGGGATTATACTTATGCTGATGGTGATAGTAATTATATTATCAGGAAGAATAAGATTCGGATAACAGAATGTCGTGTGAATACGAGACCCCGATGTAAGCGGGGCTGAAATCTGAAATTTTGATTCTGGACAACAAATTTGAAATATATTATCCTTTGAATATTTTCTACTAATTAACTAATTAACCAATTAACCAGTTAACCAGTGAAACCAGCAACATGTCTTCGATAAATCTTACGCCTCCGCTGAAGCTTCGGCTGTACGCGGACGGTTAGCGAAGCAAGTAAAACGTTCAAAGAATTATAGATTAAAAGCAATCCTGATCCCTTCAATAGTCATTTCAGTTCCCATGATAGCAAGGATGAGGCCCATGATTTTCCCAATCACGGTGATCAGATTTTTTCCTATTTTCCTGACGATCAGGTCGCTCAGAGAAAAGGCAAGGTAGGTTAAGTATACCATGATCCCGAAAATAAGGATCACTATCCCGATGTGTAGAAATCCGCCATGGGTAACATTGTTCATTGCCGTGACGATTGTTCCCGGGCCGGCGAGAATGGGTATGGCAAGAGGGGAGATGGCAACGCCGTCATCCAACTCCACATCTTCCTGGTGATGTATTTTGGATTTTTTAGACTGCAGCATTTCAAAGCCCACATAAAAAATGAGAATACCTCCCGTGATTTTAAAGGCCGGAATGGTGATGCCGAAAAGCTGGAAAATATATTTCCCCAGGATCAGGAAGAAGAGGACAATAATAAATGCCGTAATGCAGGATACTTTGGCAATTCTTTTTTTGGTGGCTTCATCGCGGTCTCCCACCAGTCCCAGGAAAACCGGGGTATTGGCGATGGGATTCATGATAGCAAAAAATCCCGTAAACACCGACAAGGCAAAAATGAAAATGTTATTGGTCATCAGCAATAAACAATTTTAAATTATATTCTATGAAATACAAATTCCATAAAGGCTAATACCACTTGAAAAATTTAAGTCCGATTGAAAACAGCACCACGCCGAAAGCGGTAAGGATTAGGGAAGGAACAGCGATTTTAGAGAAGCCCGCACCTTCAATGAATACGCTGCGGATTCCGTCGGCAAATAAGGTTAGCGGTAATTTCTGGATGTAAGGGATAGCCCAATCGGGGAAATTATAATAACTGAAGAAAACGCCGGACAATACAAACATCGGAATGGTAACGGCATTAATGAAACCATTCCCGATTTCGGTTTTATCCGTCCGGCAGGACAGCGTAACAGAGAGACCTGCAAAAGCGATATTCCCGGCCAGGAAAAGGACAAGCAGGGCCCAGATATTCCCCTGAATGGAAACATGGAAAGCCCAGATTGCAAAAAGAGTAAGCAGGAAGGATTCAACAAAATTCATAAAAACCCGGACCGTAATCAGGGAGATCAGGAAGTTGGAGCGTTTCATTGGGGTTGCCACCATTCTGCGAAGTAATTTTTTGGATCTTTTTTCGATGGTGGTATAGCAGACGCCCCAGAGGCAGGCCGACATGGCTCCCATGGCGATTAAGCCCGGGATCAGGAAGTCGATATACCGCGTGCCGACCAGGGTAAGTGGCTTAATCGACTGGCTGGATTCGATGGTCTTGATCTGGTTTTTCCCGAAGATGGAAGAAAGTTTCAGGAAAATAAGCTGTGCATCCGGATTCAGCGGATCGAAATGATAATCCACATGACCGTTTTTTGCATCCATGATTACGGAAATAATGCCCCGCTTTAAAAGGATAATAGCATTATCCCAGGTTTCCTTCTGGAAGATTAAAGTGGTATTTCCCAGTTGCTTATCCGGGATTATGATTCTTTGCGACCCGCTGACATGGTAGGACGTGTCAGCATGCAAATCTATAAACGATTCAATCCTTGAGGAGCTGTCGGAAATGCTTCCGGGAGTATTTTCAACCAAAGCGATCTTCCTGATAATATCCGATTTTTTGGTAAAAGCGGCTCCCAAACCCAACGACATGAGAATCGGGAAAATAATTCCCCAGAAGAGAACGGCAGGCTCCCTCAGCAACTCCTTAAGATGAGCCATGATGAGTGCTACCAGTTCGTTATACTTCACGGCATTATTCATTGAGGGCCCTCCCTGTCAGGGCAATAAAAAGATCGTCCAGCGTTTTACGCCTGAACTCAAGATTCTTGATTTTAATATTTTTCTTTTGCAGGATATCAAGAAAAACCGGCAGTTCTTTTTCCACCCGGTTAATCGTCAACGATCCTTTTCCCTCCTTACCATCCCAGTGGATTTTGTAGGGCAGATCATGAAATGAGAATTCCCCATCCATCACGGAATCCAGGGTAAATTCGACCAGCTTTTCTCCGTCGAATTCATTCAACAGATTTTCCCGGCTGCCTTCCTGTAATATTTTACCATGATCTATGATAATTATGTATTCACATAGCTGTTCCGCCTCCTCCATATAATGGGTAGTAAGGATCAGAGAAGTTCCGCTGAATTCCTTCAGTTTGCGGAGGATCTGCCATACCTCCCTTCTTGCATTGGGATCAAGCCCGGTGGTCGGTTCGTCAAGTAAGAGGATTTTCGGTTTATTGAGCAGCGAAATTCCCAGGGCGAGGCGTTGTCGCTGTCCACCCGATAAGTGGACCACATAACTTTTTCTTTTCTCTACGAGGCCTGTCAGCTCCATTACCTCTGATGCCCGTTCCTTCCCCAGGTTATAAAAACTTGCGAACAGCATGAACGTTTCCCAGACCGTCAGCTTGTCAATAAAATAGGTTTCCTGCAATGATAAACCAATGATCTTCCTGAGTTCATGTTCATGGCCGTTCCATTTTTTGCCCATGAGGAGGATCTCGCCAGTGTCCGGTTGTTGAATTCCTTCGATCATTTCGACTAGTGTCGTTTTCCCGGCGCCGTTAGGTCCGAGTAAACCCACAAACTGGCCCGGCATGATTTTAAGGTTAATCCCCTGCACAGCATGAACCGTTTTAAAAGATTTATGGACATCTTTTACTTCTATGGCGGGCAATATTTCTTTATCCTTTTCGGCCACTGTTATGGTATGGGATTGAATGGCCAAAAATAGCCTAATTCATTTTGCAGGTAAAGGAAGTCGGTTGAAATATTTGGAT
>CAYNCU010000045.1:0-3039 GCA_964395765.1 uncultured Roseivirgaceae bacterium
TTCAATCCATGTTTCATGGCATTTTTAACGATCTGTTCCGATACCCATTTCGTCTGGCTGTAACCGAAATCAAGCAGGTCGAGATCCTGGTTGGTATCGGTTTCAAATAAGGTGTCTTTCACCGCCCAACCGAAAATAAAGGTCGTTGAAATATGATTAAACACCTTTGTGCGGCCGTCAAAGGCAAGTTTAAGGATCTCATCAGTACCGATGACATTAATATTCCTCATATTCTGGTAATCGAGGAGGTAATTGACGGTAGCCCCGTTATGGTAAATGGTTTTAATATTATGTGCCAGGAAATCCCATTGTTCCTTTGTCAGACCGAGATGGACTTTTGCCAGGTCCCCACAGACAGGGATCACTCTTTTTTCGAACTGGGTTTCCAGTTCAATAGGAATATCCCCGATATAATCCAGGGATGCCCGTAGGCGCTTTTTCCCTTCTTCTTCGTTAGCCGCGCGGATCAGGACGTAGATCATTTCATGACTTTGGTCCAGCAGGCTTTTCAACAGAAAAGGTCCGAAAAAACCGGTCCCTCCGGTAAGCAATATATGATCGGGGATCGGCTTATGGGAATGACCATTCATGTGAATTTTTGGTTCGAAAGAAAGGAATACATCTTTGGTCATCAATTTTCTTTCAAACTGCTGATGTTCCTTCTGAATCCGGCCGATCAGGTTTTTCAGCCTTGATACCGCTGATGAGGACGCATTTTCAAATTCCGCTGCAAGTTCGAATATTTCAGCTACGCTGATCTTCTGAACCAGCCCGATATTGATTTTACTGGCCAGGGCATCGGCGCCTTTTATTTTCAGCATTTCCTGGATTTCATGCATTAACACCACCAGGTCAACGGAATCAAGCCCGGCTGCGACCAGTGAATGTGTTTCGGTTCCGGCAAGGTTATACTGTCCCCTCAGGATCTCGAGGATAGGGTTATCGATGATAGTACTATTGGACAGATCGTGCGGCTTGGGTTCATTATAAGAGTTCAGTATGTTCAATTCCTTGTTCAGCCACATTTCCTTGGCTTTATGTCTTGCCACCTTACCTGAACTTGTCTTGGGAGTGCTCTTGGGAGCAATGAATTCTATTGCATGAGGTTTAATATTCAGGTATTTACCGATGGCGGAAACAATTTGTTCCGGTTCGGGAAATTCCTTTGTACTTCTCACTTCGGCCAGCACAACGAGTTTTTCTTCATCCTCTTCATGGATATCAAAGGCGACCACGCATCCCCTCCGGATAAGATCTGAAGATTCTTCGACAATCTTTTCAATATCCTGAGGGTAATAATTCAATCCGCGAATGATGATCATATCTTTGCTCCTTCCGCAGATATATAATTCCCCGTCATGCATAAATCCCAGGTCCCCTGTCCGTAAATAAGTTTCACCATGATGGTTCTCCCCTGAAATCCTGGCTTCGAATACTTTTTCCGTAAGACCGGGATTGTTCCAGTAACCTGCGCATTTACCGGCGCCGGTAATCCATATCTCACCCACATTATCTTCCTGTAAAGCGATTTGATTATCCGGGTCAACAATCTTTACAATATTACCAGGCAAAGGCTGTCCGCAGCTCATGATCTGAGTTGCAGAATTGATTTCAAAAACCTCGCTGGTGACTTTAATTTTATTCAATTTGAGACTGTTCTTATTAACCGACAAGGAGGTACGGCCGTAATTGGAGACGGCGAGTGTATTCTCAGCTAATCCGTAGGCGGCGAAATGCGCTTCAGGATTGAGGCCATAGGGCTTGAAAGTATCAATAAAACGCTGGTAGGTATTATGACGAACAGGTTCAGCGGCCGTCATAAGAAAACGGAGTGAGCTCAGGTCTAGTTTTGAAAGTGTTTCGGCGGATATTTTCTTGGGGCGGAGGCAGAAATCATAGGCAAAATTAGGAGCGGAGGAAGCGGTGGCCCTGTACTTGGTAATGGATTCCAGCCAGAGGGCAGGTCGGCTGATAAAATCAAGCGGTGAAAAGCCATAGGTAGTCCCTCCTTTCAATATCGTATATAAATAGTAACCGATCAAGCCCATATCATGATATTGCGGAAGCCAGGATACGCAAACCGGCATGTGGTCCACAACCACTTCACCGTTATGAATGATATTTTTATGGCTAACGATAACGCCTTTGGGATTGCTGGTGGATCCTGAAGTATATTGAAGGAATAAAGTTTCCGAATAATCTTTGGGAAATTCTTCCCTGTGCATGTTCCTGTAATCCTCGGTAATGATCCATTTTAGCTGAGCCAGTATACCCTGTTTAAAGGAAAACCTGGAAATATTCTTTTTCATCAGGTTCAGCTTAATGGACCAGTAATATTCCTTGCCTGTCAGTACGGCAACAGCCTGGCAATCCCTGGCGATATAGGTCATTTTGGATAAGGCGCCTTCGAAGCCGTACGAGGTGGGCGGATAAACCGGCACCGGGATCAGGCCGATCCTTGCGCAGGCAAAAAATGCACAGATCATCTCAAGCCCCGGAGGATAAGCAAGCAGTACCCTGTCATTCTTTGAATAACCGTAATCATGGTAAAGGTTTCCCGCGATCACATCAATCCGGTTAAGGAACTCCTGGTAGGTATACTTTTCCAGTTCGTTCCCGTTAACATCGAGAAAACAAAATAATAATTTGTCCGGGTTGGTTTCGGTCCAATAATTCAGTTTATCAAAGATTGAATCCATAAGGCTTTTGAGGTTAATAATATTATTTTAAAGGGTAATTTAACATTTTAAAGGATTTCACGACAATGTATTCTGCATTTTCATTTCTTCCTCGATCAGGCCTCTCTTCACAAATTTCATCCGGATGCCGTTTTCAGGCCGAAGAATGAGCATGGGCCGGTGATCGATCCGGATATCCGGCTCCAGTCTAAAATCATAATTCCGCAAAAGCGTCGTAAGGATCACCAACATCTGCATGGTAGCATAATTTCCTCCGATACAGCCTTTGGGACCGCCGCCAAAAGGAATATGACTAAAAGACGCCTGTGTTTTCTTTTTCTCCGGTGAAAACCGGTCCGGG
>CAYNCU010000045.1:3049-7599 GCA_964395765.1 uncultured Roseivirgaceae bacterium
AAACGTTTCAGGATCATCCCAGTATTCGGGGGAATGGTGTACACCGTAGATAAAGGCAATGATAGTCGTACCTTTCGCTATCTTATACCCCTCGAATTCATCATCTTTCATCGCCACTCGATCGACCATCCAGAAAGGAGGATAAAGGCGGAGTGATTCATCAATGACCTGGCTGGTATATTGAAAGCGTGGAATATCCTCGAATCCGATCGGAGCATCCCCTATTTCCCTTTTTATTTCATCCCTGATCTTATCCAGCACATCCGGATGATGACTTAACAGGTACAAGGTCCAGGATAATGCCGTTGAAGTGGTTTCATGCCCGGCCACCATTAACTGTATACTTTCCGCCAGGATCTGTGTTTCCGTCATGCCTTCACCGGTATCGGCATATTTGGCATCCATCAGGATCTGGAGAAGATCATTATAACGTTCCCCTTCCTTCTGTCTTTGCTTTATATATTTAAATATAATGTCATCGGAGCGGTATCGAAGCCGGTCATATTTATCCAGTTGGCCCGATACTCTGAACCAGGGATTCAGGTAAGGCTGTACAATTTGCTTTACCAGGAAGCCCTGGACTTCTGAAATAGTATTGCTGATAAATTCAAGCTCATCCTTTTTAAGCTTTGTACTGAACAGTGATCGCATGACCATTTTGAAGGTAATGGTATTCATCAAATGGTGAATATTAATTGCCTTTGACAAAAGATGATTATCTGCAGCAGAAAAAGTTTCTTCCATCACGTCATGCATCCCCTCGATCATGGCCGCCAGTTGTTTCTTATGAAATCCCTGCTGGATGAGGCGGCGTTGGGTCAGCCAGTACTTGCCGTGGGTAGTCAGCAATCCTTTCCCCAGGAAATGCACCATCCTCTTCATCTCAATTTCGGACTTATGGTAATTTTCATAATTATCCTTAAGGATATACTGGATCAAAGGGGCATAACTGGTGACGGTCGCCTTTTTTATGCCGCCGAAATGAAAAGAATAAGTCTGGCCAAGTCTGGCTTTATACTCACTGAAAATTTTAACCGGGTTATTCTTCATTCTTCCGGAATCAAGGAAAGATCTGTACCGCGGAATCTGAGGAATAGTTTTATAGTTGTTCAGTAACATGAGAATATTTAAATTTTAAAACAACAAATTCAAATCGAGGGACGGTTTATTAAATCTTACTCGTCATTTGCCTGATTCATGAAAGCCCGACCTGGGAATCTCCGTAATGGTTTTATTAAACGTTTTCATTATTACCCAGCTTTTTTAATAAATGGAAATGTTTAACAAGTGCCTGGTACATAGTTCTATTTTCCCTGTAGTTCACACCATATTCCTCTGCAGTTGATTTTACAATGCCTGTCAGTACAGGGTAATGTGTATGGCAAATATTCGGGCAAAGATGGTGAATGATATGCTGGTGAAGTCCACCCAGGAACATGTTGGCAAAGAAATTACGGGTAGAATAATCAGCCGTTGTGGCAAAGATATGATACACGTAATGTTCATATTCATCGGAAGACTTTGGAAACTGGGAGGTCTCAATCACATGCGTGGTCTGAAATACAAGGGTAGTAATAAAACCCATAATGTAATGGGTAACCAGGAAGGCCACCAGGATGGATCCAAAGGAAACAGGAAGGAATAGGAAAGGAAGAACGATCATGTAGCCAAGATAAAAAATTTTGCTGGCGAAAAGGATCACATATTCTTTCGCCGGGTGTTTTTTATTTTTGGTATGCCTGTAATCCGAAAAGAAAAAGAAATAGAAATCCTTGTAGAATACGAAATCGAGCGATACCACGCCATAAAACAGGAAAGCATACAGGTGCTGGTAACGGTAGATCTTTTTCCACGGCGCATGGGGCGACAGGCGGAAAAGGCCGTGCGCCAGGATGGCTTCATCCTCGCCATAAACATTCATACAAGAATGATGGCCGCGGTGATGAAGGATCCGCCACATGTAGGAATTTATGCCGCAGATATCCAAGGTGTAACTTAATAATTTATTTACGGTTTGTTTCTGTGAAATGGCATGGTGGTTGGCATCATGTGAAATATTGAGCAGGATGAAAACCTGGGCCAGCCCGTGTAACAGGTAGATAAGAAAGAATTGCCAGTAAACAAGATTAAACAGATAGAGGGATATATAGCTGACTACCAGCCAAAGCATGCCAACGGTGATTTTGGTGACCATGGTATTATCGGCCCGTTTGGAAATTTTCGTTTCTGTAAAGAATTGATTGATCCTTTGAAACAAGACCTTCGTGAATTTGGATTGATCAACGCCGGGTGCGGTAGCAATCATGATGGGTAGTTGAAGGTCTTAGGTTGGATAATTATACAAATTAACGGCTGCTATATTTTTAAAAAATTGAGGTTTTGAAATTGATTTAATGGAATATAAAAATCCTTCCGGAAAGGAAGACAGATAAAGTGAGCCAGACAGGAATTTAAGGTATTCCGGTAGGAAAAAGCCAGTTTTAATACTCTTTTTCAACTTTTTATTTTCAAATAAGGTCTCTTATTTTCATCATGCCCATTATTACCTCCCGTTTTACCAGCCTCAAAAGCAATCAATTGTGAAATAAAACGATGAAAATAACCCCGCACAATGTCGAAAGATAAGGATAAAGTCAATAACAAACAACAAATAAATTTTGATATTATCGGTGTAAGCAATTCCTGGAGGATCTTCAATTATTCGAATTATCGGTCTGGCCGATTCCAAAGATGTAAATAAGATGTATCATGGTAATCCTGATACAAAACGCCTGAAGCATTGTCATATTGTATTTATTCAAATTTTGAATCGGATTATTCTTCAACCTGAAATTTAATGTCCAAGAGGTGATCGATTGAGGAAAGTTGTACTCGGTAGGGGAATCGAACCCCTGTTGCAAGGATGAAAACCTTGTGTCCTAACCCCTAGACGAACCGAGCAGCTATTCAAATTCCAATCTTCAATTTCCAATCTTTAATCGTTTACCCAAATTCAGACCTGAGCACTGTGTTATGATTCATTGACTACGTAAAACGTTTTCAATTAGTTTCAAAATACCTCAAAATAATCGGAAGATCTGAAAAGTGCTGCAAATATAGAGCCTCACCTATTCTTTCCAAAATTCAAAGTTCACAAAATTCATACTACTTCACAATAAAATAATAAAAACAACCGGGAAGGCTGTTGATTTTAGACTGATTCGGGATTATTTTTGGGCATTATTTTTTATCAACCTAAACTTTTATTGAAATGTCAAAAGTTAAGATCGGAATAAACGGTTTTGGAAGGATCGGAAGACTTGTCTTTCGTGTTGCAGAAAATGATCCTGATGTCGAAGTAGTAGGCATAAATGATATTCTCGACGTCGACTATATTGCTTATATGCTGAAGTTTGATTCCACCCATGGTAAATTTAACGGCACTGTCGGCGTAAAAGACGGCAAACTGATCGTGAATGACAGGGCTATACGAGTAACCTCAGAATCCAACCCGGCAGACCTGAAATGGAGCGAGATCGGGGCAGATTATGTGGCGGAAGCCACTGGTATTTTCCTTACCAAGGAAAAGGCGGAAGGCCATATTAAAGCAGGAGCCAAAAAAGTGATCATGACAGGTCCGTCCAAAGATGATACACCCATGTTTGTAATGGGCGTGAACCACAAGAAATATGATAAAAGCGTAAATTTTGTTTCCAATGCCTCCTGTACCACCAATTGCCTGGCCCCGTTGGCCAAGGTGGTAAACGACAAATGGGGTATCGAAGAAGGTCTGATGACTACGGTGCATGCCACAACGGCCACACAGAAGACTGTCGACGGACCGTCAAAAAAGGACTGGAGAGGCGGTCGTGGTGCTTCCCAGAATATCATCCCCTCCTCTACCGGCGCTGCCAAGGCGGTGGGTAAGGTTATTCCCGAGCTGAACGGTAAACTCACCGGAATGTCTTTCAGGGTACCCACCCCGAACGTTTCCGTTGTGGATCTGACCGTCAGATTGAAAAATCCCGCTACTTATGAAGAAATAAAAACAGCCATGAAAGAGGCCTCTGAGACCACGATGAAAGGTGTTCTGGGTTATACGGAAGATTCCGTGGTTTCCACAGACTTTAACGGCGATCCGAGGACCAGCATTTTTGATGCCGGCGCAGGGATCCAGTTAAGTCCGACTTTCCATAAACTCGTGGCATGGTACGATAATGAATGGGGCTATTCAACCAAGGTTATCGAGCTGATTAAACATATGGCAACGGTTGACGGTGTTTTGAAATAAAAATTTACTACCTATAAATTAAAACGGGTTGCGGAAAGGTTACCCGTTTTTTTTTGCTTCCTCGGCACGCCGGTACTGATCGTCATATTTCCGGGAAAAGGGAATAAAGAATTGCTTATCCCTGAAGGGTTGGGTTTGCGCCATGATATTAAAACCACAGGCAGTAAATAATTTTGACGCGTATATGAAATAGCCGTGGACGGGACATAAATCGGTCCAGACCGTATTTTCCATATCATATTTTACCTGGGATATCACATATAGTTCAGGAGAGATCATT
>CAYNCU010000045.1:7609-22008 GCA_964395765.1 uncultured Roseivirgaceae bacterium
CCGTTAACCTGGCAATATTCACCAGGTGTTCCACTTCTTCCAACGGGCCGGAATGCACGACAAACCATTTCTCGGACTTTGATAAGCGGGCCAACGCGCAATCATAATCTACTGAATGCTCCGGGTAAACCAGCCTGATATTTTCCACTTCCCCTGAAACCCGGGAAACAAAATCCGCATGTTCATCATCCAGGTATTCAAGAATATAGGATTTTGTAAAGGGGATTTCAGTGACTACCTTGGGTTTATAGACCTTCCATTTCACATTCCGTGTAATATATATGACTTCCGATTTTCGCCAGTTAATGTTATTCAGTTCACCGAGTATCCCGTTTGAAAAACTGTCAATGATCACCATTTGCGGCCGTGTATTATCAAAAAGGTCCTGCATATAGGTTTCAAGCAGGCGGGAATGAATTTCAAATTCCCTGGGAATGAGAATCAATTCTTCCGAGCGGAAAAAACGGAACGCATAGGGAGAAGCCGTAATCACTTTAAAACGATTGATATGCTGCATTCTTAAAAATGCGTCCGCCCGGACCAGGTGACCCAGCCCCCCACCCATCGCGTAATAAATTACCATAATTAGTGGCCGGTAAGTAATACTTCGGTGATCAGGATCATCTGCTGGTCCTCGGGGATAGAAGATAACGTCATAATTGCGAAGGCCGGGTTTTTTGAAGGTCCGGAGATGAGCAAAGTTCGGTTTTGTGTTTTAATGACGGCAGGGATGGAAGGGCTGCCCAGGTCCAGAGAATCTACAGGGCTGTTATTTCTGGCAATCAATACAGTTTCACCTTTTAGTTTAATATCGAAGGCATCATTCATCTCTTCATTATTGGATAGTTTTATTTTATCCGGTTTGTATTTGAGCTTCCAAAGAAGGTTCCCTTTTCCATCACGAAGTTTAAAGCCGTCATCACTGTATTTCACCTCATACAAATTCCGGTTTGACGGATCTCTGTATTTGCTTTTACCATCCCGCGAAATTCGGCGAAGCGAGATATCATCAATCCTGAAGTAAACGGGGCTATCCAGGTTTATGGATCCTATGGCTTGATTATCGCTGTTGTTCAGGTAATAGGTTTTTTCAGCACGAATCGTTGAGGCGGCAGGCGCGGTGGCGGAATTGGCAACCTGGTTTTTTTGACTTTTCCCCCCCGAACAACCGAGGATTACGAAAATAAAAATTATTTTATACCAATGATTTTCTGTGACCTTTTTCATAACTGAAAACTTCAATATAGGGTTCTAACTCGGTTTCAGCATTAAAGTTATCATAAATAAGTTTTTTCAATTCATTTCCACACAGCAATCGTTCGTCCTCCGTCATGTCGAGGAATTTCAATAATAGATTTTCAAGCTGGCTGCTATCGCCAGGATAGAAAAGATATTTATTTTTGAGGTCCGATAATACATCTTTCATCCCCCCTACTTCGGAGGCAATCACCGGTTTCCCCAGTGCACCGGCTTCGAGCAGTACATTGGGCATCCCCTCATAGTGGGATGGGACCACGATAATATCGGAGGCCGCATAATACCGGACCAATTCGTTCCTGTCCATAAAGGGCAACATGGCGTAGCCGATGCCGAGGTCCTTTAACGTCTGTTCCAGTGTTTCTTCATATTCCCCGGCCAGCAACAGGAAAAAATGTCGGGCAATAACCGGTTTGCCGAAACATGCCAATAAAACTTCAAGACCTTTTTTTTCCTTTAACTGTCCGAACATACCCAGGCAAAGCCTATCTCCCAGGTTCGCTTTTCTCCACTGCTGTGCGAATTTTTCTTCACTGGGCATAATTGTCCAATTCGCGGTATCGATACCGTTGGGCGTATACCATGTTCTCACACCGGGATACAATTTTTTAATTTTCTGTTGCTGGTCATGGGTTACACAGCCGATAGATTCTGAGGCTAGCATTGACTCGTCAAGGATAAGCTTCCGGCGCGGGTTGAATAGTGCGTTATCAAAATCATTCCCTCTCAAAAAGGTAACCAGTGGCCGGTTCATTAGTTTTGAAAAAACCGGTCCTGTAATCATCGGCATATAGCCCCCGAAACAAACCAGCTTAGTGAAATTATAAGGCATGCGGTTAACCATATTCCAGCAAAGGTTGGCCGTATGGGCCTCACTTTCCGATACCGGAATAACCGTATAGGAACCATTGAGTAGGGTATCGGTTTTATAGGGTTCCCTGCGATTGGTAAAATGAAGGATGTGTATTTGATAACCCTGTTTTCTCAGTCCATAGGTGATGCGATCGCAGGACTGCGCCATACCTCCCCGGCTGGGAGGGTAATTTTCCGTGATCCATAAAAGATGGATTTGATCTTCTGCGGCCATCAGCTATCCAGGAAGGTATCCCGGGTAGAAGAATCCGAATAGTACCCACTGGTTCTTGTGAACCCGGAATAATCACTCATTCCGAAATACGAACCGCCCCAAACCATGAAAGGAACCATGGTAGTCGTATCCTGAACCATATTGGCGTCAGCCGTTTCAGGTTGCGGCGGATTATCGACAGGTGCCATATTCACTTTGGCTGGCAGTTGCACGCCCGGGATCACCTCAACCAGGTTATAAAGCTCCTCCACGGATTTCAGGAATTCATCCACGCTTATGATCTCATCGATTTTCTGTGACTTTGCTTTTGCTTTAAGCTTGCATACAATGTTGTCGGAAGTTTCTTCCAGCCGGACTGAAGTCGTAGCGTCGTTTTTCACACGGTAATATTTTTTGGGGAATACCAGGCGGATAAAGTAAAACCTTGCCACCTTATCCTTGTGCTTGATCTTGGTTTTACCGCTGAAGCTGTGTTTCACGATACGCATGGCGCGAATGTCATCGCTGACGATAAACTCCATGGTAGTTTCATCCAATAACTTTATCTTGGCGATGATGTATTTCGGGTCATAGAATTTTATATCATTTTCCAACTCCTTGTAGCGCCGGGTCGGATCTTTTTTTACCGGGTTTCTCAAGTCAAGGGTAAGGGCAAGATCGGCTTTATCGCCCGACTTTTCCACCAGGATGTATAATAAAGGCATTAAAAACAAACGCAGGTGATTCGTCAGGTCGAGGTGTACCAATTTTGAATTGACGCGGATGGCTTCCGCCATGACCAGCACCGCAATGACAATAATGAATATTCCCACCAACGGGATCCAGGTGGTGATGAAAATGGAGGCAATGATGGTTACCACGGAGATAATAATTTTTGTTCGGTTCTTTTTTCTGGCATCATCACCGATCTCATCATAGAGGGCTGCATTTTTAAGGAACGCCACCCACTCCCGGATCGGCAGCGTTATGCTGATCTTTTTTTCATTGATGAACCTTTGCTGATCCTTCGAAAGTCCCTTGTAAAATCGTAAAGCTTTTTTTACGCTCATAACTTTTTAATTTACATTAGGCTGCGTATACACTGTGACGGAGATATAAATGTTGCAGTCTGAGTTTTATATCCTTCCAGAGAAATTTATTTTTTATGGTTTCCCTGGCATGAATTCCAAGGCTTGTAGTAATATCGGGGTAATCCACCATGAAACGAATCATACGCGACAGATCGGAGGGCCTGTCGGGGCGGACCAGATGACCGTCAAATCCGTCGGTAATAATTTCCCTTACCGGGGGAATATCGGAAGCCAGCACCGGTTTACCATTGGCCATAGATTCGAAAATCTTAAGCGGTGAACATCCCTGTACTATATTCCTGGTGGTATCCTTTAACGGGGCAATGGTGAACAGCGATCCCTGGATTACGGAATTAAGTTCATTTTCTTCCAGCCTATAGCGCCATTGAATCCGGTCACTGATCCCCCATTCTTCCGCCAGTTTAAAATAAGGTTTGGAAAATTTTTCCCGCTGCGAGCTACAAATAACCAGGTTAAGATCATCCATATCACTGAGGTACCGGAAAGCTTTTATCATCGTATCAATGCCCTGCCAGAGTTGCAAGGCTCCGAAATATAATATATATCGCCCGGGCAAATCGTCGGGAGGTTTTATGATATTTTCAGGTATTGTTGCCCCGTTCGTGATCACTTCAATTTTGGATTCCATGATGCCCAGGGAAAGGAGAAAATTCTTAATGGTATAGGAAGGGCAGATGATAAGATCTGTTTCCGTCAGACAGTACATTTCCAGGGTTCTTATTTTCTTTAGCGTATCCCGGCTGAGGTCGGGATAACGATACGGTAATTCTATGGAAGGAAATCCGTTTACTTCGAAAATAGTAAGCCAGGCTTTTTTAGATTCAAGCACCGGCATACCACTCCAGATATCCCTGAACTGGGCAATTTCAAAATTTCCGTGTTTTCGGAGAATCTCCTTCAGCCAGGCAGAAAACTGGCTTCCCCGGTCCAGGTAATGTTCCACCTGGCGGTCAAATAACTCATAATGTATGCCTTCCCTTACATTATTGACTTCATCTCCAAGGATGGCGCAAACCAATTCCGGAGATCTTGAATTTGCCAGCTCATCGGTCATTTGAGAAATATGGGTAGAGGCACCTTTTTTGGAGGGGTGAATTTCAAATGCTGCGTATAGGGAGTGAAAATCCATTCGAATCGTTGATGCGTCCACAATATAATGAATACAATCCTTGTAAAAAAATTCAGGTCAAAATCTTATCGGAAGTAAGAATTTTAACACCCGCTTCCTTCATTTCACGGATAGCATTATCAAAATCCCCGGCCCGCAGATTAACGGCCCGTGTTGCATCGCTGATGACACGCGTTTCGAAGCCTTCCGTTACAGCATCCAGCGCGGTAAACTTTACACAATAATCCGTTGCCAGTCCGACTACAGTGATCCTGTTTATTTTCATTTCCTTGAGATACTCAGCAAGTCCCGTCGATTTCCGGTGACCATTATCAAAAAATCCGCTGTAACTGTCGATATCTATTTCCGTTCCCTTGGTAAATATTTTTTCAAATTTATTTGTATTCAGGCTTGTCGAAAAAGAAGCGCCCGTGGAATGTTGAACGCAATGGTCCGGCCACAACACCTGGGGTAAACCTTTAAGGTCAACAACTTCACCGGGATTTTTACCGGGATGGCTCGAAGCAAAACTGCCATGATGCGGCGGATGCCAGTCCTGTGTGGCGATGACCAGGTCAAACCGGTTCATCAGTCGGTTCACAACCGGGATGATCCTGTCTCCTTCCGGAACAGCCAGTGCGCCCCCCGGGAGGAAATCATTCTGAATATCGACGACGATAAGAACATTCACGACAGGCCCAGACAATGATATATACTTTTCAATTCATCTTCGTCAAGGCTGAAAAAATCAATGACACTGAGCTTGGCAAGAATCACATGACTTTTTAATTTCAGGATAGCCTCATCGAGGATGCCCCTGTGGTCAAAGGCAAGTTCCGGGATATCGTTAATTGAAAACCAGTTCACGTTAGCGGCATCCGACAATGCTTTGATATCCATACTTTTTGTATTCTTAATGAAGGTGTAGTAAGCAATGGTAATGGTTCTTCCCCGTGGATCGCGGTGAATATCGCCGAAAGCTCCTATTTCCTTTAACATTTTAATATCAACGCCGGTTTCTTCCTTTAATTCCCTTAAGGCTCCTGATTCCGGGGTCTCTTCGATCTCAAGAAACCCTCCCGGCAATGCCCAGCTATTCCTGAAAGGATCCTTTTTTCTTTTTATGGAAAGAAACTCAATGCATTTACTCCCGGATTTAAATACCACGATGTCCGTGGTTACCGCAGGACGCGGATAGGTATAGGTATAACCCATAATTCAGGCGCTTTAATTTTCAGGGACATTCCTTAGTCGTAAAATTAACTCCATTTTTTTATCAAATAGTGATTTTTCAAGTCCAACAGGATAAGTATGGGGGTTTTCAAAGCGTTTTATGCCATCGTCAAGTCTGCCAAGATCCGATTTTACCAATTCCTTTATTTCAGCAATCGGTGGAACCGTTAGTAACTTTTTACCCTTTTTAAAAGCCGGTACCAGCAAATCTTCATACTCCATCCTTGAGGTATCCAATTTTTTCCGTTGGGTAGCATCGGCCGGGTTAACCATCACCGGTTTGCCGGGAAACTTATTCTGCAGATCATAAATCATATCCCCCGCCATTTTACCGCCGCGGTAAAACCTGCGAACCTGTTGAACCCCCGGATTGTTGATCTTGATAGCCTGTTCCGAAAGCTTTATTGTATATTTCCATTTTCCGCTTTTTTCCTTTATGGCTGACAATTTGTAAACAGCGCCAAGTGCCGGCTGGTCATAGGCAGTAACCAGTTTCGTCCCAATGCCCCAGACTGAAATTTTTGCTCCCTGGTTTTTCAGGCTTTGTACCAATTTTTCATCAAGGTCGTTGCTGGCTACGATATTCACCTCTCTGAGGCCTTCTTCATCCAGCATACTTCGCGCCACCTTACTGAAATAGGCAAGATCGCCGGAATCGATGCGGATGCCCATCAGTTTTTTCCCTTTCATTTTCATTTCCTTGCCCACTATGATGGCATTTTTGATCCCATCGATGGTATTATAGGTATCAACCAGTAAAATACAATTATTGGGCATGGCTTCCGCATAGGCCCTGAAGGCTTCTAATTCATCATCGAAGGACATCACCCAGCTATGTGCATGGGTTCCTGCCACCGGAATCCCGAATATCATTCCCGCCAGAACGTTGGAAGTGGACCGGCATCCCCCGATAAAAGCTGCCCTGCTGGCTGCCAGTGCTCCATCAATACCCTGCGCGCGCCGAAGCCCGAATTCCATAACGGTATCTCCCCTGGCAGCATAATTAATACGCGCGGATTTGGTCGCCACCAACGACTGAAAATTAACCATGTTCAGTAAAGGAGTTTCGATCAACTGGCATTGTAGAACAGGACCGGTAACTTTAATCACCGGTTCGTTGGGAAATACAATTCTTCCTTCAGGGATTGCATCCACATCGCAGGTAAATTTCAGTTTTATAAGATAATCCAGGAATTCTTTTTCGAAAAGCGGTTTCCGGTCGTTTCCTTTCAGGCTGGAAAGATATTTTATATCCTCATGGTTGAACTTAAAGTCTTCGAGAAAATCAAGTACATAAGCGAGGCCGCAATTCACAGTATACCCTCCGCCGAAAGGATTTTCACGGAAGAAAAGGTTAAACACTCCCGGCGTTTCTGCTTTACCGGTCCGCCAATAACCGTACGCCATCGTCACCTGGTAAAGGTCGGTCAGGAGGTTAAGCGGTTGCTTATACAAGTCCCTTGTAAGGTTCATTAAAACATCGATTTTATCAAAGTTAAACCGGCTGCATAAAAAATATCATGCATCGTGGTGAAATATCTGATTACAGCCGGGCCTTGAAAACGGATGACGCTCAGACTAGTTCCATCTGCGATTCCTTGATCTCAATATTATGATAAACTTTCTGAACATCGTCGTTATCCTCCAGTGCTTCAATAAACTTCATCACATGAATGAGATTATCATCGCTAAGTGGTACCGTGGTTTTGGGGATACGCTGCAGCTCGGCAGTCTCTGTTTCGATATTCAGTTCTTCGAGTTTTTTGTTCACTTTACCGAAATCTTCCATGGAGGAGGTAACGTTGATATAATTATCATCCACCTCAATATCTTCAGCCCCTGCGTCGATCAGGGCGAGTTCAAATTCGTCTTCTTTAAAATTTTCAGGTTTATTAAAAGTAAATACGCCTTTCCGGTCAAAAATAAATTCGAGGGAACCTTTGGTACCGAGGGAACCGCCATATTTATTAAAAGTTGCTCTGACCGACGATATTGTCCGGTTCAGGTTATCGGTAAGGCATTCCACATAAACGGCAACTCCATGAGAGGCATACCCTTCATAGAATACCTCTTCGTAATTACTGGCATCAGCCCCGGCTGCTTTTTTTATTGTTCTTTCAATATTGTCCTTAGGCATATTGGCTCCCTTGGCATTCTGAATAGCCAGTCGTAAACGAGGGTTATTCAAGGGGTCCGCTGATCCGCCTTCTTTCACGGCAATGGAGATCTCCTTGATCAGCTTGGTAAAAAGTTTGCCTCTCTTGGCGTCCAGCGCTCCCTTTTTTCTTTTTATGGTCGACCATTTACTATGTCCTGACATAATGATTATTTATTTTTCCCTTGCAAAGTTAAATTCTTGTTAGCAGATTATAAAATCATCCGGCAGAATGAGGAATCGGTTTCAGGGATTTTTTAAAGAAGAGGTTCAGCATTACGCCCAATACAGCCAGAAACATCCCTAAATAGGAAAGAAAATTGAATGTTTCCTTAAAAAGGAAGAAACCGAACAGCAAGGCATATACAATATTGATATACTGCAGGTTCGCCACTCTCGAAATTCTCTCCTGCTGGTATGCCCTGGTCATAAAAAACTGAGCTATCTGCGTCAATACCCCGATTAATATCAGTAATATCCAGTCATATTTTACCGGTACCGACCATTGGATGGCGGATAATATGCCTGTAAAGGGTATGGTCATCATTGGGAAATACAGGATTATCACCATCGGGTTTTCGTCTTTTCCCAGTTTCCTCACGAAATTCTGGGCAAATCCCGAGAAAACGGAGGCAACAATCCCAATCAGAAGGTCGACGGGGGAAATGCGGGGGTCAAATCCCTTCACCAGGAGTATCCCAAAGAATGAAATCAGGAAAAATATCCATTGCATGAAATAAACCTTTTCCCTGACGATAAAAATTCCGAGGATATTGGTAAAAATCGGAGCCAGGAAAAATATCGTTGTCGCACTGGCCAGGGGAATCCGTTGCAATAACTCAAAATAAAAGATCAGCGAACCGGCACCGAAAAGCCCGCGAAGAATGAGAAATTTTTTATTTTTCCCCCATAAATATATCCGGAAATAATACAGATAGGCAAGGCTGATGACCAGGGAAACCAGGGAACGGAAGAGCACAATCTCATAAGAGGGAATATCAGGGATCATCTTCACACATACATTCATCGTCGCGAAAAAAAATCCCGAGATCAGCATGTAGATTACCCCTTTTGATAAATAAGTCGACATGATTTCGTGTAAATGGGTGAATCCTGGCAAAAATAATGCTTACGCGAAATTATTATTTATCTATTTAATCATCAGGAATCAGGAAAAATTTTCAGGCTGGAACAAGTGGGCCAAGAATCGGGTATTGTGGAATTACCGATAATTCCAGGATTATTACCAATAAGCTTTTTTCGGCAAAAAAATATACCCAATGGGTCAACAATAACGATGTTAATTATTTTTTATATGGCGAAATAATGCTCCTACCTTAAAATGATTCCGTCCTTGATTTCAAGGACACGGTCCGCCATGGTAGCCAGTTCTTCGTTATGGGTGACAATCACAAAAGTTTGACCCATATCATCCCTGAGTTTAAAAAAAAGTTCATGAAGTTCCCTTGCGTTTTTGGAATCGAGGTTACCGCTAGGTTCATCGGCAAGAATTATTTCCGGGTTATTAATTAATGCACGGGCCACGGCTATCCGCTGAAGTTCTCCTCCTGACAATTCTGAAGGCTTGTGAGTAAGCCGTTCGTGCAGGCCGAGCTTATCCAGCAGGGCAGTCGCTTCTTTTACAACCTCCTTGTCATTTCTCTCCCCGATGTAACCCGGGATACAAACATTCTCAAGGGATGTGAATTCCGGAAGCAGATTATGAAACTGGAAGACAAATCCGATGTGCTCATTCCTGAATCGGGAAAGCTGGTTAGGCCGAAGGTTAAGCGGGTTGATGTCATTTAATTTTATGGAACCGCTGTCAGGGTTATCCAGGGTACCCAGGATATGAAGCAGCGTGCTCTTGCCGGCGCCGGAAGCCCCGACAATGGAAACCACCTCCCCTTTTTTTACTTCCAGGTCGATTCCTTTCAGCACTTTCAGGGGACCGTAGGATTTCGTGATTCCTGCAGCCTGAAGCATCAAGATTTTAATTTAGAAAATGAATAGTAATTTTTACTTTTAATTGTTCATCGGTTACTCCGGCAGATCCCGCGGATTTCTGCGGAATAGATCCGTGATCATCTGTTTAATCAGCGGGAAAATTATCGATCACTGTTTCTGTTTTCCGGACAACTGTTGCAAACATAATCAATTTAATTATTCCTATACATGATATTTCCTTTCCCTCATTTGCATTTGGAAAATTTTGTTTTACATTCGAATCTCAATTTTTAAAACGAAGTTTCATGAATATCCATGAATACCAGGCAAAGGAAATCCTTAAAAAATACGGGGTCAGCATTCAGCAGGGAATCTGTGTGAATTCTCCCGGGGAGGCGACAAAAGCAGCCAAGACATTACAGCAGGAAACCGGAACGCAGTGGTTTGTTATTAAAGCCCAGATCCATGCCGGGGGTAGAGGAAAAGGCACCATCAGGGAAACGGGGTCCAGGGGCGTTGTCCTGGCAAAGTCCATTGATGAAGTAGCTGAAAAGGTTAAAAGCATATTGAACGGAACACTGGTGACACACCAGACAGGACCCG
Organism: uncultured Roseivirgaceae bacterium; assembly: GCA_964395765.1. Lineage (GTDB taxonomy): Bacteria > Bacteroidota > Bacteroidia > Cytophagales > Cyclobacteriaceae > DATDPY01. Next base: position 18,091 of record CAYNCU010000045.1, read on the forward strand.
AAGGGAAAAAAGTGAGAAAAGTACTGATCGCACAGGATGTCTTTTACCCGGGTCCGTCCGAACCGAAAGAATATTATATGAGTATCCTGATGGACAGGGCTAAGGGCTGCGACGTGATCATGGCCTCTTCGGAAGGAGGCGTCGATATTGAGCAGGTAGCGTCCAAAACCCCGGAGAAGATCATTAAGGAATGGATAGATCCGAAGGTAGGATTGCAATCCTTCCAGACACGGAAGATCGCATTTGCCCTGGGTCTGAAAGGTGATGCTTTTAAAGAAATGACCCGGTTTATTCCTGCTCTCTATAATGCTTATTTGTCTATCGATGCGTCGCAATTTGAAATCAATCCCCTCCTGAAAACATCTGATGAAAAAATCATTGCCGTCGATGCAAAGGTAAACCTTGATGATAACGCTTTATATCGTCATCCTGATATTGCGGCCCTCCGTGATCTTGCCGAAGAAGACCCCCTGGAAGTGGAAGCCCATGCTTCGGACTTGAATTATATAAAGCTGGAAGGAAATGTAGGTTGTATGGTCAATGGCGCAGGCCTTGCCATGGCCACCATGGACATGATTAAATTATCCGGCGGAGAACCGGCCAACTTCCTCGATGTCGGCGGGGGAGCAAGCGCAAAAACGGTGGAAGCCGGTTTCAGGATCATCATGAAAGACCCAAATGTAAAAGCTATACTCATTAATATATTCGGGGGAATCGTCCGGTGTGACCGTGTCGCATCCGGGGTGGTGGAAGCCTATAAAAATATCGGAGAAATCAATATTCCAATCATTGTAAGACTTCAGGGAACCAATGCTGAGGAAGGTGCGGAAATCATAAATAATTCGGGACTTAAAGTGACCTCGGCGGTCAGACTTGAGGATGCTGCCCTTAGGGTAAAAGAAGCGATTTCTTCCCTGAATAACTGAAATTCGTAATTATTGAACCTAATTCGATGATTTTCGTTTAAATTAGAGATTGGATTTTTTAAAATCGAAAAAAAAGTTAAAAAACACGACATTTTTAGGATTTTGGTACCATTTTCGCTACTTATTTTTAAAATATTATATAGATATCGTCTTTTAAGTCGTTTTAACTGAAAATTATCATGACCAAGGAACAAAAAAGTAATATAAAGCTGGTGTTGGAAGTTTTAATCGTAACGGTAATCCTTATCGGGGTAATCCTGATAATTCCCTGATCAAAAATTTTTTTTTATTTTTAACTCCCCTCTTTTCGTGTCTGTCGAAATTTAATCAGATATCAATCGATAATAAGTTCCCTTATTCTGTTTATCACTACCTATAATATAATCACACCTCATTGAATAAAAGGTATTTGACCCCAGGGTAAGCCCTTGACCCAAATTTCTGAAGCAGAGCTCCGGGGAATTGTACCACAGCCTTCTCATCTATCGAAACAAACGCGAGGGAGGATTAAAAAAATATTTTTATGCGGTCTTTTATAATATACAATTTTGAAGTTTATTTCAGCGGATGAAGGATTCTTACCCTGGCCGACCGGCAGGCTGGAACAGAAGTCATGATTTTCAGGTTTTACCCGATTCAATCTTATGAACAAGATCAATATTGATATCGGTCAGCTTTTCTATAATCGCATCAGCGGCCGACAAGTCCTGGGTACCTGTAAAATGGTTCTTGAATCCTATGCAAAACATTCCTGCGGCTTTGGCAGCCTTTACCCCGTTGGAAGCATCCTCTATGACCAAACATTGACCGGGCTCCGTTTTCCCGAGCTGCGCCACTTTCAGGAAAATTTCCGGATCGGGTTTTGAATATTTTACCTGGTCTCCTCCAACGAAAATGTGGAATATATCATCCAGTTTATGCCATTTCAATACTTCACTAATTGTTTTCGATGTAGCGGAGGAGGCGAGCATAAGCCGATAGCCGCCCTCTCTAAAATGAGAGATTACTTCGCTGATGCCATCTGATAAGGGCACCCCACCTTTTTTCACCACTTCGAGATAGCGTCCCCTGCCCATGGCCAGTAATTCTTCCGGGGTTTTGTTTAAGGGGAATTTCTTACGGATGAGTTTCCAGGCGTCAATGGCAGAGGTACCCACAATGGCCTGCTTGAGTTCTTCCGGAATGTCTAAACCCAGTTCACGGTACATTTCATTTTCAAGACGCTGATGGACCGGTTCGCTATTCACAATAACGCCGTCGAGATCAAAGATGATAGACTTAATCACCGGTTTCGGTAAAGAGTTATTCAATGGAATGCAATGATCATCAAAAATCCTTTAATAATCATTCCCGATCCGCTATTTATTCACCGCTGTGAATTTTCTTAACGAAACGGTCGGCTCTTTTTCCATTTCACTGACAGCTTTGGCTGTTAGTATATAGTGCCCTTCCTTAGCCGGAAGGTTCAAATTGATCTCCAGGGTCTGCTCACCCAACGCATCTACCTCAAATGGATGATCCTCTTCAGTTACTTTATTTCCCGATAGATCGGAAATTATAAGATCCAGGTTCCCCGAGATGTTCCTGTATTCATCATTGATCAGCATGATCCGGAAATTCCACGAGGTACCTGTATAAACCGAATCTTCCGTAAAATCAATGAATACACCAAGCGGGCGAAAAGCTTCGATCAGGTAATGGGTGTATTCCGGATGGATTGAAAGATCATTGATATTACTGAAAAGGTCACCGGTCAGCGAATATTTATAATCCCCGGTGAGGAAGTCAAAATGCAAAACCCCTGCATAATTCCTGTGCGCCCTGAAGTATTCGGTCTCGATACCTAAAAGGTAGGCGGCTTTTTCGATACGCTCCTCATTGGTAACGCCGGGAGCAATCCTGTCATACACATCCCGGGTAAGTAAGGTCGGGCTTCCATCCCTGTGAAGCCATAACCAGCCGTATTCATTTAATACGCAGGCATGAGCGGTAGGATGAGGCGAATTAAGTGTTTTGGCTGCCACATGTTTTTCAAACATACCCGGCCCCCAACCCATTCCATAACTCAGGTAAGCGTGGTCTTCAACCGGGTCATCATTATCCACCGGCAGGCCATAGCCGTTATCCCAGGCTCTATCCGAAAGGTCCTTATTCCTGACCCGGGTGATTATATCCCTGAGTTCCTGGTGATCTGTCTCGTTGCAAATATCCCACCATGCAACGGAAGGATGGTTTTCATTATCCCGCATCCACTCCTCAATTTCATTTTTTATCTCTACCGTATCCCAGGAATCATGATAGGGCCAGATAAAAAATTCGTTTTGAATCAACAACCCCGCTTCATCGGCAATGTTCAGCCATTTGTCAGGAACCGGACCGATACAGAACCGAAAGGAATTCCAGTTAAATTTTTTGGGCCAGTCAACCAGCAGTTTCCTTACCCAGTGATCGTCCCAGGGTTTGTTGCCGCACTGGTCATCTTCAAAAAACCGGTGAAGGGTAATGTTGGATCCCCGAAGAAAATATATTTTCCCGTTCAGGTAGGCTCTTTTGGTCTTGGTGTCGAACCTGAAATCGCGCATGCCGAACCTGGTTCTCATCATGTCGCTTTCAGTTGAGGTTTCAAGAATATAAAGGTTGGGATTTTCAGGAGTCCATAACACGGCAGACGGAACGGGAACTGTTTCTGTTATCGTTAATGTATCTTTCCCGCCAATGGTATATTGCCGACCCGTCATTTGTGATACCTGCCGGTTTTGCTGGAAGGAGCTGATCTTATAATTCATAGAAAATGTTAATGGTTGACCTTTGTTGATAATGACCGTTTGAACCTTTACCGTAGAATTATAAATATTCGGAGCTACCTGCATTGTAAAAATAAAAGGATAGGATGAGGTGATCACTGAAACGTCATCGTAGATACCGGGCGTCCATTTTGATTTTTCGTAATCTGAACCGGAGGGAACCGATGGCGGTAATACTCCGGGATGTG
>CAYNCU010000046.1:0-21733 GCA_964395765.1 uncultured Roseivirgaceae bacterium
TCGGACAGCTTTACCTGCAGAAAGGAATGTGGAACGGAAATCGGGTACTAAGCGATAAATGGGTCGCTGAAGCATCTAAAAAACAAATTGAAAACGGTCATAATGACAGCAGTTGGGGTTATGGTTACGGGTTCCAGTTTTGGCTGAATCCTCCCGGCGGTTATCGCGCCGACGGAGCTTTCGGACAATTCAGCTTTATCTTTCCGGCACAGGACGCCGTAGTCACCGTTACCAGCGAAAGTATCAACACGGCCAAAACCATGCAGATGGTATGGGATGACCTGGTTCCTGTGATGGAGAATACTACGCTGCCCGAAAACAAAGATGAATGGAACAGGTTAAAGGATGATTTGAAATCCCTGAAGTATGTTCCTCCTCAAATGGATAAAAGTTCACCGTTAGCGGCATCGGTTTCAGGAAAGGAATTCTTACTAGATCCGAATGAATTCAACACCAAATCGGTGACCTTCAAATTTGATGGAGACAAATGTATTTTCACCCTAAAGGAAGAAGGCAAACCTGATATCGTTCTTACCCACGGAATTAATTACTGGATACGAAAAGGAAATGAGAAACCTTCACCGCATTCCCTGTTCTCACTTCGCAGAATCGATTTCGATTCCATCGTAGCCGCCAGTGCCACGTGGCAGGATGAGAACACATTATTGCTGACCTGGCGGTTTATCGAAACTACACATGGTGATCAACTCACCTGCATCTTTGACAAAGACAGACTGACGATAAAATTCCTGTTCAGTATAAACCGGCTGAAAAACCAGCCGGATGACCGGAAAGATGTGACGGGAAAAATTATTTAAAAGTACCCGTCGTCCGACCAGTCCCACTCGTCGGATGAGCGTCACTGGTCCGACCAGCCCTGTTGGTCGGACGACGGGCACTGGTCGGACCAGCCAAACTGGCCGGAGGAGCAAACTAATTCGACAGCATTCCAACTACTAATTCACCGGCTAATCTCGATCCAGTTTACTTCATAGGGTTTCAGCAAAATATTCATTGGAGTTATTTTAAGATCTTCCATAGCACCCGATCTCAAAACTTCGATGTTGTTAGTAGCGGCAGTAGGATTCAGTTTTACAATTCTGAAGCTTCCCTTTTTATCCGGGGAATACTTCAAAGTAATATCGTAATCCTTGCCTGGCCCTTTATCCGGGAAATTCCAGATCAGGATATTTATCCAATTGTCTTTTTCTGAAGCCAGGGTTTTTATATCATTGTTTGTGCCTGAAATTTTCAAAAGCTTTCCGTTAAGAAGTGACAACAAGCGGAACACAGAATAGGAAGGACGTACCCTTCCCTGCTGATCGAACAAACCGGTATACTGCGGCATCACATTCCACCAGTGGGCCATAAATGCAGTACCTTTTGCAGAGAAAAACGGTCTGAATTCATGCGGGTCTACATAATAATCGCGGATATGATAATAGGCGCTGCGGTTCAATCCTTCATCTGCAAATACTTTGGTAACTTCCAGGATGAATGCCGGTTGAAAATACGGATTCAGATCGGGTTGCCAGAGATCCATATTCCATTCCGTTATTAATGTTTCAGTATTTTTTAAGTCCGGGTACCGGGCAAGTTTTTTCTTAATCGTCCTGATACTTTGCCTGAAAAAATCGGGATTATTGGTATAGCCGTGCCAGGAAAAAAAATCGAGGCGGGCATTCCCCCTTCCGCAGTAAGCGATAAGCGAATCGCCGATCGGGTTCCGGTAGTCTGCCAGCGCCGGTCCGCCGATCTTTGCTTCCGGATCGGCCTTCAAAATTACCGTTGAGGTATGTCTGTAATATTCATTATATTCTTCAGGTTTAAAACGATAAGGACAACCGCCGTCTTCACCGATGTCTACCTCGTTCCCGATTTCCCAGTACTTCACACCGAAATTCATTGCCCGGCAATGGCTGACCAGCTGAAAGATTAATTCATCCCATTCGTCATAACTATTCGGTGTACAGATATCCTGATTAATATCAGGATAGAGTACAGCAGGTTTAAAACAAATACACGGTATGGGTTCAGCTCCGATGGCTACAATGGCTGAAAACATCCGGTCAAGCTTTTCCCAATTATACTTTCCTTTGGCAGGATAGATATTATAATATTCCTGGATAAAGAACCGTATGGTCTTTGGATGGAGCTGTTTCAGTTGATCAATATGTTCATCGATCATGGGTTGTGAAGAAAGCCCGCCCTGCCCTAGCGAGTAATCCTGTATTTGTGTTGGCTGGTCATAAGTTGAATCCGTTACTACAAGTATCAGGTGAGGATTTTTTTTACAACCGGAAAAAAAGAATAATAATCCGGTGATACAAATAAAAAAAACAAATCCTGTCTTTATAAATGAAAGGCCCTTGGGATCAGAAAACATTTTTTATAAAATGATTTTGAAAACTTCACGCAAGTTAAATCATTTTATTCCATGAATCGTCAAACAATAAAAAAAGGCCGCCGGCTTAATGATAAGTCAACTGCCTTTTTCCTGAAGCTCCTCAGCCTGGACTTGAACCAGGGACCCTCTGATTAACAGTCAGATGCTCTAACCAACTGAGCTACTGAGGAGTATTTATTATTTCAACTTTTCTTTTGTTCTTCCTTTTGCCCGATACCTTTTTATCCTCCATACGACTTCTTCCCTCGCTTTGGATATCTATGGGCTGTTATTCGGGCCGGTATGCCCTACGGTCGCTTTTCGCGTGTGCAATATTACCCCACGACTCGTTATTTTTCAATAATTTGCATCTATTTTTAAAAGCACAAGTGCTTTATCGCTGGTAATTCAGCTGATTATTTGTGAACTTTCCGGAAAGAAATTCCCCGGATGGCCAACCCGACCGGGTGTTTTGCAGTTTATATGGGTGTTATACGGTTTTCAATATTTGATCTGGGCTAACACTCCTATCAACTCATCCGTATCTTTAGCATTAATATAAAATATTCATTATGAGTAAAAGTCAGTTCTTCCTGGGGATACTCCTCGCATCCATCCTTGGCGGTTTCATTACCCTGGGAATTTATAAAATGACGGACAAAGGAAACCTCAGGAATGGTTTTTCATCGCGGTCTTTCAGCGCTTACGACTCCATGGAGGATTCCATCCAGAATTCCAGGTATAACCCTCTTGCTGATTCCAATATTGCAGTGCCCAAAGGACTCAATTTCGTAATGGCCGCAAAACTGGTCACTCCGGGTGTCGTTTATATTAGATCCGTTGTTAAAGGTTCTGAAAGTTCCTCCGACAACAATCCGCTGGAACAGATGTTTCCTGACTTTTTTAATCAGCATCCGCAGGAATACCGGCAACAATTGGCAGCTGGGTCCGGCGTAATCATTTCCCCTGACGGATATATCGCCACGAATTACCATGTGGTTGAAAATGCCGAAAAACTGGAAGTGACGCTCAATGACAACCGGCGCTATACACCAAAAATTATCGGCACCGACCCGAATACCGACCTGGCACTTTTGAAGATCGATGAAACCAATCTCCCCTACGTTCGTTTTGGGAATTCGGATAATCTCCAGATCGGCGAATGGGTGCTTGCCATCGGCAATCCTTTCGAACTTACCTCCACCGTTACGGCCGGGATTGTAAGCGCCAAGTTCAGAAATCTTGATCTGCTTCATAGGGAACGCGGTGTGGAATCATTCATTCAGACCGATGCCGCCGTGAACCCTGGCAATAGCGGTGGCGCCCTGATTAACCTGAAAGGAGAACTGGTTGGTATTAATACCGCGATTGCAACACCAACCGGTACGTATGCCGGTTATTCATTCGCTGTTCCTGTTTCCCTGGTCCAGAAGGTTATGGACGACCTGTTGAAATTCGGAACCGTTCAGCGCGCTTACCTGGGAATCCACATTCTGAATGTAAATGCCGATTTTGCTGAACAACATAATATTAAAGAACACTCGGGTGTTTTCGTTGCCGATGTAAGCTCGGGAAGTTCTGCCGAAGATGCTGGCCTGAAAGCAGGCGATATCATCACTTATCTTGATGATAAACCAATCGAAAATACCTCGGAATTACAGGAAACTGTGGCCAGAAAGCACCCGGGTGATAAAATCAAGGTCACCTTTATCCGGGATGATAAAGAAATGACAGTCCAGGTTACCCTTAAAAATATTACAGGTGATTTTTCAGTGGTTAAAAAAGCATCCACAAGGGAAATCGATGGCGCTCTTTTTGCAAAAGCCAGCGATGATCTTCTGCAAAAGCTTAACTTAAAAGGAGGAGTCCAGTTAAAGGAGATCCGTTCCAAGATCTGGCGCGATGCAGGTGTAAAGGAGGATTTTATAATAACCTATATTGACAAAAAACCGATCAATGACCTTGACGATCTGAGCACGGCTTTAACGGGAAAAAACGGAAGGTTTTTTATCGAAGGTGTATATCCCGACGGCCAGGAATCCTATTACCGGATAGAAAATCAATAAATCAAGTTGCTTCTTTATTAATTTCGTTTTTTAAGGCTTTCTTTCCGTCCCATTTGTCTAATAATCCTTTAGGGGGTTGCAAAAATTATAGCGTATCGCAATTCCCTGCAAAACAGGCTAATTCCTGTGCTGCCGTAGTATAATCCTCTTCTTCGTACCGGTAAATCTTTGAAAAATCAATTTCGGGGAATTTCTCAACCAGCTTTTCAAATTCTTCTTTTGAAATTTCATCATACGGCATCTGGTCGAATTTCGCATCAAAGGCGGGAAGGAAGGTAATACCTCCTATTTTGTCCTGGTTTTCCCATGTCCAGCGGATGATGTCCAGTACCTCATCGGGCTTATAGGTAATCGTAACACTGGGATTATGCTCCGTGTAATTCAATTTGGTCTGAAGCCAGTATTCCAATTGTTGCATGGCTGTCCTGTTCTTTCTCGTGATCGCTCCATCCGGAGATTTCATCGGAAAATGAACCACATAAGTATTGGCATTTTCCTTGGATTGGGCGTTTTCAGGGTCCATTGGAACTCCTATATTTTGGAGCACTTTGAAAACAGGAGTGTGGGCGCCAACTCTTACGTTCCTGATATAATATTCCGACCAACGGGCATGAATACCCGGGGAACAGTTCAGGAGCTGAGAAGAATTCCCTGAAGGTTTAACACAGGTAACCGCTGTTGACTGGTTGATCCCCAGCTGCTGCGCATAGGCACGGTTGGTTTCAATGGCCATATCGCTTAACATTTTCTGAACATCTGCAGCCTGTACGATCGGGCAATCAAGTTGACCGTTAATATCCACGCCCAATAATCTTTCTTCAATACAGTTTTTCTTCCATTCAGGCCTGAGGCCGGGGAAATAGGTGGCCATCGATTGAATGGTGCCAATAATGGTTGCCAGTTCAACTTTTTCGGCCAACGATTCAAATGTATCGTCGGCGCGTGCTATGGCAACCGAAAGATTACAGAACTGGAAAGGCCTCAAAACGATCTCGCCGCAGGGGTTTGTTCCGAATTGCGCTTTTTTTCTTCTTTCGGGTTTAGTTTCTATGGCAGCCTCGCGGTTGAAAATGCCGGGCTCTCCCCTCTCGGAATTTACCATGTCAAGAATATATTGCGCCACTTCCGATTGTGTCAGTTTTCTCGAAGGCCATACGGCAGAATTGTTTGCATTCCATCGCTGGTTGTTTTTGATCCAGAAGTCGCCGTCTTTGCAATGTCTCATCTCATGATCGTCGTAATCAAATAAGGAGATCATGGCCGTTCTTCTTACCCCTCCCGAAACGGCAGCCTGTCCTACGGCACACATGATGTCGTGAGCATCAACCGGCCTGAGAAAACTTCCCTGGCGTGAAAGTACCCGTGCCCGGACAAACTCCATCATATTTTTCAAAGGTTCCGGACCGGATGCCCTGCCTCCTTTTATTCTTAGTACCGCACCGGCTTCCCGGATCAGGGAATAATTGAAATGGATGTCCCGGCCGTCAAACCAGGTCTCCAAACCTACCCTTAAGGATTCCGCCCACCCTTCCGTGGAATCTTCGATGACAAAATTGACCGGAGGTTCGTTTTTCTGACGTTTGATTCTTGGGAACTTTTCTACATATTCGCTTTCTACGCTATATCCTACCCCGCAGCCATTCATCGATATGATCATCGCTTCAACGAATGACTGGAAGCTGTCCACCGGAAGGTAGGAACAATTATAAATACATATATTACTTCTTCTCGCAGCCGGACCGGCCATGGCCAGCAATCGCATGGAAGGCATTACCTTCATTTCCAGAATGGCTTTTCTTATTCTTTCATAGGTATTTTTTGCCAGGCGGTATTCCGATAATTCACGGAGAAAATTTACCGCCCTGTCTACCGTTTCCAACCATGTTTCACGCCGCCCCAGTTCATAACTGAAACGGGAATATTTATCATAGAACTGAAATTTCTGAAGTTGCGTAGGAAAATATTGATCAGATTCGTCAAAGGCTTTTTTTACTTCATCGGGTACGGGTCGTTCCTGCCGCATTTTGGCGTGATCGGCGCGGTATAAAATATATCTTTTTGCGGCTTCGTATTCACCACCGGCCTGCAATACCATTTCCACAATATCCTGGACATTTTCAACCGTGGGAACATCGTATTTTGCAGAAACAATATTTAAAACCTGGTTGGACAGGTCATGGGCTTCCTTTTCGGCATCTCCCGCTGACCGTTCCATGCCCTTAAAACAACGGAAAATCGCATTTTCAATTCGTTTCAGATCAAACGCTGCTTTTCTTCCGTCTCTTTTTATAATGTATTGGGGAACATTCACTTCTTTTGAATTTCCCGCTTCGGTTTCATTGGTAATATTTTTTACAGCATCACTCATGGTTGAATCGCCTTTAACTTTTAATCAATAATTTTATTTTGAATCAATTTCTCCAGAGTTCGAAAAGTCTCCCCGGATAAATATAAATAGGTGAATCCCGAAATCCAATAGGTTTGTTCTTAAAAATTTTATATGCTATTTAAATTATGTTATACTGTGATACTTATCTCCTTCTCAATTAAGCAACTATTTATTAATGATTTATTAATACTTGAAGGACAAGTTATTAAACGAATTATATTCATGATTATTTAACTATTCTTTGATCCGGAATTTTAATAAACCATATCATCGCCTCTCAGCTGGCGATATTTTTTTCGTGCCTCACTGGTATAAATGCTTCCCGGATATTTCGTCAGAAATTTCCGGTAAATTTCTTTTGCATCTTCATTATCATTCAGGTAATTCTGATACACTTCTCCCATTTTATACATGGCATCGTCCCCGAGTATATCGTCACCGTAATTGTCGGTGATGTTTTTAAGGTTGCTGACGGCATCGTTATATTTCCCCATTTCAATTTGTATTTGCGCCATTTTCCACAGGATATCATCAGTTAGGGAACATCCTTTATATTTTGAATACATGGCCTGCAATGAATCCAGAGCGGCCTGCTTTTTATTCTGAAAGAGCATAAGTTCTATGGCAGAATATTTCTTTAACAGGAAATCCGAAGTATCCAGGGCCGTGTTTTCCTGGATAAAAATACTCAGCTGCATGGCATCATTTGCGATTTCCCTGCTCGTGGCCAATTTGAGTACGTCAAGATGTTCCTGTGCCAATGCAAAATCACCCTCGTAATAGGAAAGCTTTGCACTTCGTAATTTTGCTTCATAGCCAATGGGGGTATCCTGTCTTGTTTTTTCAACCTGGGCATACAGCAAGGCCGATTCCCAGGGTTTTCCGTCAAGGATATAGATGTCGCCGAGATCCAGCTTACATTGCGCTACCAGGTTCGGGCTGATCTTGGGAATTTTCACAATCTGATTCAGGATATCGATCGCCGAGTCAATCTCATTTAAATAAAAGGCGTGTAAATGCGCCTTATTCAGCATCGCTTCGGCAACAGCCGGTACGGCTCCGAATTCCTGAATCAGGTTTTCATAGTCATTGGCCAATTTTCTTATTTCTGTCAGGTCTACCGGGTAAGTATTTTTTACTAGTTCTTCCCTCGACTGGATTTTATATCGCCTGGCTACAGGATACAGATAGCTGTCTTTGTAATTGGTACAGATGTAATCGAATATTTTAATGGCATCGTCATACGCTTTGTTGTTCAGCGCAAGGAATCCTACCTCGAGAACTTTACTGCCGTTTTTATCGAATCGCCGGTCATATGCCCTTGCCTGAACAAAAGCTCCATAAAAATTTTTTTCCTGTACATTCACCCATATCAACAATTCCGAATAGTTTTTATTACCTGGATCTTTTTGTATCCTGTCAATTAATGTCTGTTCAAACTTTTCAAGGTCTCCTTTGTCAATTAATGTGCTTTGTAAAATATTTTTTACATAATTCACATTCTGCGGATTTTGATTGATAAAATTGAGATATTCTGAAACCATCTCATCCTTGTTATTCAGTATCCTGTATAAATTGGCAAGATCAAGTGAATATAACTCGGGATTATTAAGCGAACTTCGGCTGGCTTTAAATACTTTCAGTGCATAATCAAACATTTGATATTTTATGAAGTACTGGGCCATCAAACGTGCTTGAAATTCATCCTTTGCAATATCATTGATCAGGTTGTTAAAATATTCTTCTTCTTTACTTTTATCCCCCTGTCTTTTATAAATGATCCCCTTGTCTATCTTATAATAATAATTGGAGGGATTGTCCTTTATTCGCTTGTCAATATATTTCAATGCTTCATTATAATCTTGTTTGGTTAGCATAACTTCCATATAATTCTCATGAATTAAAGGGATGTTATTTTTATCCTTTGCCAGCTTGTCATAAAGATCTTTTGCCTTGTCATATTCACCGGATTTATAATATTCATTGGCCAGGTTAATATATTCCATATCCTGGCCGACGACGGATTGAATAAAAATCAGTGCAAATATCATTGAGGATATGAAAAGCTTCACGGGTCGACCGGTCAGGGATATTAACACACCAATTATTATATTCATTAATTATTTAATTATCTATTATTTTTTATTAGGATGTGGATATGTTGAAAATTACTTAAATATTGTCTTGATTATTTAAAATGTGAATTAATAATAGAGTTATCGACTACTTATTCACATTTAATTATTTTATAATTTATTGATTATTAGTCATTTGTGTATAATTATCATCTACGTATAAATATGTGGATATCTTTATTTTTTTAATTAAATGTTTACTTTAAGGTGAATAAACAAGCTAAGTTTTGCACTTATCAACATCAATTGAATAATTCGCCTCTATTTATTATTAAACGGTAATTATCGACAACTTATTAAAGACTTATGCATAGTTTATCAACAATTACCTCGTTAAAAGGTCAGATCAATATCCCTTAATTCCCAGTTAGCCCGTAGGGTTAATGTTTTAGGATAGAAATAGACTTTTTCTGGGGTCTGGGATTTATAATAATTGCCAGGATCCCAACGCCCGTTATTATTATTATCCACAAGCACACGGATCCTGTAATTCCCTTCCGGGATATTAATAAAAGAATAATCGGTTACAGAATTCAACTGATCAATTACATTATATTTCTTGTCAAGTAGTTGAATGAAAAAAGATTTAAATTGTGTATGAACCGTTCCGCGGACTATGCCGTAATTCTCCTCCTTCCTGATTTGGTAGCTATAAGCAATTTGTTTTGAACTGTCGTCCTCCACGGATATAAATGCCCCGACCCCCAGGTATAACGTGGGGCCGGTTTGTTTCATTTTTGTTCCCTGGGTTTTAGCAGAGGTATTTGCAGAGTTATTTTCCGGTTTGTTTTCCGGGGATTCAGTATTCTTGGTTTGTAACAAATCTTTATTAAGTTTCACATGAAGAGTTACGATGCTTCTGTTTTTATTGAAAGAAAAATTTTTGGCTAAGGTAAGGGTATCAATATTCGCGGAATCATAACGGATGTACAGGCTGTCTGTATTTATTAACTTGACTGGTTTTGTAAAATTAATTTCTGCGGTAAAATCCGGATCTATGACAGATTTGTTTGGAGGCTCTATTGTATAATTGAAATCTTCCTTTTTCCTTTTTGATTCCTGGAATTTCACATAAAGCGTATCCTTTAATTCATTGTTGACGCTATCCATAACGTTTAATATAATGCCGGCACTATCCTTTTTCAGCGTATTATAAAATCGAATTGCTTTCCCGTAATTAAATAAATTGTAATACAAGGACTGCGATGTATCCAGTGTTTCAATGTTATAATTAATAATGTTCTTATTGAATGTAACTTCAAAGTATTTTCCACTTGGCAAAGCCTTTTGAATCTTGAGGGGTCGTATATCCAGTGACAAAAGTTTAATATTAAGGGAGTCCATATTGGAACGTAGCGTAATTGTATCCGGATCAAAGGCATGAGCTTCCCGGGGAATATCACATTTGAGATTATTATTGGCATCATTAAATGCCTGAAGAAAATATTTTCCGGCCTTTATATTTTCAATCCTGAATGCACCGTGTTCATCCGATTTTGTAAAATATAAAGGCCTTCCCTTAAACATATCAAAGGTATCCATAACGTCATATAGACCTACCGTTATTTTTGGAAAAGTATCGGTTTTTAGAAGGTAAGTAGTGATTCCGGCAATATGTATTGAATCGATATAATTTCCCGTACTGAAGGCGAAAGTATTATCCTTGGTGATATTGCCTTCCGTAATATCTTTAATCGCCGATTGAAAATTCAGGGTATAAGTAGTTGAATCTTTTAAGGGGGAAAGAAAGGTTATTTCAACACTATTTTTATGGATATTATCTTGAAAATCAATATTACTCATCGGAGTAATTATCACGTTTTTTTTAATACTCCCGATATTTAATTTTTCATTGTAAATAAGCCGGATGGTATTGCCTTTAAAATTCAGGCTTTTATTTGGGGGAATGGATTTTACCAGGACAGGAGGGATGGTGTCTTTCGGACCGCCCTGGGGCGGTTTAATATTGGCGCAGGAAAAATAGATCAATGCAGAAAAAAAAATCAAAAAAATATCGCTGATGATTCGCCTCATTTTTTTAGAATATAGATAAGGCTTGAATAATTGTTATCATTCTTCTTGGCGTAACTATTTGATTTATAACCATTTACAAGTGATTTGATCCATTGATTCCCCCCTGATTTATATTTCTCGCTTAACAAACTTATATAGTAAGCGTCGAAATACATGGGAATAATTCCTTCCAGCTTCAATCCGTGATCCTTAATAAACCAGGTAAACGAATTGATGTTAAAATGATACAGGTGACGAGGCACATCGAACGCCGCCCAAAACTCATGGTAGTGGTTCGCATCATAGGATTGATTATTTGGAAGTGCGATAATTATTTTCCCGGTTTTGGTCAATAACTTTTTTGTCTTTTCAATTACCTCTCCGATATTATATATATGTTCAAGTACATGCCAGAACGTTATTACATCAAATGGCGACTCCTCCGGTACCTCCATGATATCGCGGGAGATGGGAATATCCAGGATCCGGGATGCGTTTTGATTCACTGGTTCCACAGGCTCTACCCCGGAAATTTTCCATCCGCTATTTTTACAATATTCAAGAAAATTACCTGTACCACATCCTACATCAAGCAATGATCCTCTATCTGCAAAACGGTTGATTGCGTTCAGTTTGTAACGGTTATTCATTCTGCGGATAACTTTATAAACAATATTGAGATTTGATAATTTTTTTGAGTGGGGAATATAATCTTCACTTTTATAATAGTTGCCGATCAGGTCTTTAACAGGACGGGGATTGGTAAAAATCAATTTACAATTTTCACACAATGACAAGGCAAAGCTTTCGCCACTCACAACATAATCCTTGCAAATAAAAAAATTAACAAACCTTGATTCGTTGCAAACAGGACATTTATCTAGTTTTTCATACATAGTTTATCTGCGCAGGTAGATCATTAATATTGAAATATCCGAAGCGGAAACACCGCTAATTCTGGATGCATGACCTAAGGTTTGCGGGCGTATAGTCATCAATTTTTCTTTACCTTCGGCAGATAAGGCCTGAACCTTGGAATAATCGAAATTATCAGGAATTTTATGGTCTTCAAGGCTTTGAAGTTTGTCAACCATCTGTTTTTCCTTTTCAATATAGGATTCGTATTTTATCTGTATTTCGGCTTGTTCAATTTCCTCAAACTTATAGTGTGATACAACCTTATTAACAATATCGTCTTTTTGAGAAAGGTTAAGAATTTTTACTTCGGGTCGTTTGATCAATTTATGGGTAGAAATCTTATCTTTCGCGATGGACTTATGACCGGAGTGATCCGGATTATTTATTTCAACAGGAACAATTTTCAATTCGGCCAATTCTTTTATTAATTGTTCTACCTGGTTTTTCTTTTCAATTACCTTCCTTAGCCTTGATTCGGAGGCTAATCCTATAGAGTATCCTATTTCAGTTAATCGTAAGTCGGCGTTATCCTGGCGTAAAAGAATCCTGTATTCTGCCCTTGAAGTAAACATTCGATAGGGTTCTTCAGTACCTTTATTTATCAAATCGTCAATTAGTACTCCAATATAAGCTTCAGATCTTTTAAGTGTAAACGAATCCTTATCATTTACGTTATTATGAGCATTTATTCCTGCAATCAGGCCCTGACAGGCCGCTTCTTCATAACCGGTTGTGCCATTGATCTGGCCCGCGAAGAATAGATTTCCTACAAGCTTTGTTTCAAGGGTAGATTTCAATTGCGTAGGCGGGAAATAGTCGTATTCAATTGCGTATCCTGGCCTGAACATTTTTACCTCTTTAAATCCGTCAATTTCCCGTAGGGCTTTAAATTGTACATCTTCAGGTAGAGAGGATGAAAAACCATTGATATAAACCTCTATGGTCTGCCAGCCTTCCGGTTCAATAAATAGTTGGTGCCTTTCCCTTTCAGAAAACCGGTTGATCTTATCTTCGATGGATGGACAGTACCTTGGTCCTATGCCTTTAATTCGACCGTTAAACATGGGTGAACGATCAAAACCGGTTTTCAGAACGTCATGGACCTTTTGATTCGTATAAGCAATATGGCAATTCAATTGCCTGGAAAGCGGCCTTGTTTCATCTGAAAAAGAAAATTTTCCCGGATTTTCATCGCCAAGTTGTTCTTCAAGCGCCGAATAATCAATCGTGCGGCCATCTACGCGGGGCGGAGTTCCTGTTTTCATTCTTCCGGACTGAAAGCCAAGCCGGACTAATTCTTCGGTCAATCCTGTGGCTGCTCTTTCGGCAGTTCTTCCTCCTCCAAATTGTTTTTCCCCAATATGAATTATTCCGTTAAGGAAAGTACCATTGGTAAGAACAAGGGCCTTGCATTTTATTTCTAATCCGATCCCGGTTTTGATTCCTGCAATTTTCCCATCTTTTACGATTATACCGGTCACCATTTCCTGCCAAAAATCGATATTCGGATTTTTTTCCAGGAAGAGCCTCCATTCTTCTGAAAATCGCATTCTGTCATTTTGAGATCTCGGACTCCACATGGCAGGACCTTTTGATCGGTTCAGCATCCGGAACTGTATCATTGATTTATCAGAAATTATTCCTGAAACCCCGCCCAATGCATCAATTTCCCGGATTATTTGCCCCTTTGCCACACCTCCCATCGCCGGATTACATGACATTTGGGCAATAGTCATCATGTTCATGGTTACTAGCATAACCTTCGATCCCATGGTTGCAGCCGCATGAGCAGCCTCGCATCCGGCATGCCCGGCTCCAACAACAATTACATCATATTCCGGAAACATATTTGTTCGTTATTACTGTTCCACGTGGAACAAATTGAATGGATTTATCAATTTCATGGCTAAGTTCCACGTGGAACATTTATTTACAATGACTGCAAATATCTATCTTCTAATTCACGCATTAAGCCCTTTTCTTGTTTTCTTTTGTCATTATACCCGCATAAATGCAAAATTCCATGGATAATCACTCTGAAAAGTTCATCCTGCTGCGGAACACCTAAACTTTTCGCATTTTCTTTAATGCGATCAAAACAACAATATAACTCTCCTTCCAGTGATGTGTCATTTCCCGAATAGTTAAAAGTTATTATATCGGTATAAAAATTATGATGAAGGTACCTTTTATTAATCTCCAACAGGTATTGATCGGAACAGAAAATAATATTGATAAATTCGGGAACAGAGGAAATTTCTTTTTTTAAAATAAGAAGGATTAAATCTCGGATTTTTTTTTGCCGGCTGAATTTAAAATTAACATCAGCAGTTAAAAAATTGATATTCCCCATGCTAACTTATATAAAAACACAGCTCTACCTCGCTACCTTTCTTCCTGAAATTAACTTCATCCGATAAATGTTTCATCAGAAAAATACCCCTTCCACTGGGTTTATCAAGGTTTTCGGGGGAAGTAGGATCGGGAAGATTATGAAAATCAAAACCCTCTCCTTCATCTTCAACAATAAATCTTATTTGATTTTCATTGAATACGAACGATAAATAAACATTCTTCCGCTTGTCGTTTGCGTTTCCATGCCTGATCGCGTTATTTACCGATTCTGTTACTGCAACCATTATGTTGCCGTATATATCATCATCAAGCTTAAATTTGTCTTTGGCGTTATCAATGAAACTTTCAACTATCCTGATATTTTCCTCCAGGGACGGAAACTGTATTTTAATTGAATTCATGAGCGTTTTTATTATTGGGAGGTAGATTGAAGCCTTTTAAAGTAATCATTCACTTCTTTTTTATAATACGGATTCAATTTCGGGGGTACGGTCTGTAATAATTCAACTTCCTTTTCTTTTACATTCAGATATTCCTGTAAGGCAGGCGGAACTTTAAATTTAACGTTTTTAGCATGTACTCCTTCCCTTTCCTGGTCAAGTTCCTGTTCCCGCATGGCTTTTTCGGATTCAAGTAATCGAACCTGAATATCCTTTTGCCTGTTAATTAATTGTTGAGTAATATTTTTATTAACAAGATCCAGTTCACTTTCTTTCATTTTTTTAATTAAATCATCTGATGACCCATCTCCGGATTCCTTGTTAAGGCTCTTTTGTCTTTCTTCTTCAAACATATGCCTGATTTTTTCCTGTTCTGCAGCTAACCTTGCTACTTCTTCCGAAAATTCCCTTCCTGTCTTTCCACTTTTCTTTAATTGACTGATTTCCTGGTTTAATTGTTCCTGTAATTCGCTCATATCCTCCTCATTGCCTTTTTGTTTTGATTTGGAGGGTATTCCCATCATGGAGGCCAGTTGTTGTTGCATCGCTGACATAACATCCTGAAGCAATAATGCAAGATCATTCATCGAAGTCATGGAAAATTGTTGTAATCCGCTAGCTTCCGCTTTTTTACGTTCTTTCAGTGCATCCGTACTTTGATCAATGTATTGATTCATTTCCCCTATTTTTCGGGTAATAAAGGAGGAAATCATCACTTCCCTGGAAGCTAATGACATCAGGCTGTCCTCAACAATTTTCGATTCATCACGGATATTCAACTGTTCCTGGGAAAGTTCGTTAAACCGGGGATCACTTAAATTTATATTTCGTATGTTATCCATTAAATCCTCTTGTTCGAATGAAAGTTTCAGTAGATTATCAAGAATTCCCCTGAGGTCTCCCAGGTCTTCCTGTACTGATGACATTTCACCGCTCATCTCCATTTTGCCTAACTTATCTGCCAGCTGTTTCAATTGCTCAGCCGCCTGTTTTTGCGCCTGTGAAGCATTCTTCCTGGATCCCTGCTGAAGATTTTCCGATGCATTCTTCTGCTGCTGTTGAACATTTTTCTCTTCATCCATAGTGTTTTCAACCGGGAATGGCGATTTAAGATCCTGGTTTAAATCAAGCATTTCTTCAATGTTTTTCCTCGCATCCTGAAAATCATTATTCAGCTTTTCCTGGGTCTTGGAAAGATCATTAATGTCGTTCTTTTTATCTTCGGTAGAATTTGAGAGGCTGTCCTGAACTTTCTGAATATTATTTATTTGATTTACGGTTTCATCCAGTTTGCTTTCATACTTTAATCTTTTATACAGCTCAACAGATCGTTCCAGGTTTTTTATCAGGTTGTCATTTTTGTAATTTATTTTATCGATCAGATCTTTAACATCATCAACACTTTTATTTTCATCAAGTAATTTGTTTAATTCATCCAATAATTTTTTTGTGTCGTTGTCCATCAGATCGTTAAAGAGCGATTCCAGTTCCTGTGTCTTTTCTTTTATTTTTTCGCTTTGATTTTTAAATCGATCCATCTTAAGAATATTAGCCTGATAGAGTTCCTGAAGTTTTTTAATTTTATCTTCAAGTTCCTTTTTTTCCTTTGCCAGTTCTTCAATCATTTTACGGTCCTGCCAATCCATCTCTCTTTTTCCTTTGAGTCTGTCCTCTAGTTCATTTAACTGATCCCGGAATTTCTGTGCTTCCTGTACATTCTTATCTAGCTGATTTTCAGAGTTTTGTGATGAAGTTGCCAATTCTTCCTGCATTTCTTTTTGTCCGGGAATTCTGAAAAGATACACCCCGGTTTTCGAAGCTTTCGGTCCTTTTATTCCATCATTATCACGAACCTGTACATAATATTCAAGCTTGTCAGATTCCCTTAAATGCAGGCTGTCGAGATTCCAGTGAAAATAAAAATTCTGTGATGTTTCGGAATTGGTAATGGAGATAGGAAGTGAGTGGAAGGGGGAATTTCCATTATCATCATTGATCCTGTAATATAATTTTAAATCAGTGAATCCGTGATCGTCATTTATATTTCCCCCGAGAATTAAGTACTGATAAAGAACCGTATCCTGATATTGATGCAATGAAATACTTGGAAATTCATCAGGGATGGCATCGATATGAAAACGGATTTTATCCTTGTTCCGGGCATATGCATTGGTTAGATGGATTTCGTAATCATCTCCGGCCAGGAATCTTTTTTTCAAGGAGTATTTCTGGGGACCATCCCTGTGAAGTTGAACAAAGGAACTGTCATGTTCAAATTCAAATGAAACACTGTCTGCGTAAAGGGTTTCAAAATTCCAATGTACGAAGGTTCCTTCAGGGATTTGAAAATTACCGATATTGCTGAAAGACTCAGGTTTCATGTGAAGATAACCGGGATAATTCAGCTGCACTTTGAAATTTTTAATATTGGGACGATTATGAACCTTGAGGGTATAATCGGCAGATCTGTATCCGGCAGCTTCAAAATGAAAGTTAATATTGTCAATCAGGTTTCTGAACGTATAATTATAGGTACCGTTGTCAGGAACTATTCTTAATTTTTTATCAGCACTCACAAGGTAAACTTCATCAGGAATTGAAGATCCTTCTATTTTAGCCTTCAAATCGAAGTCTTCATTTTTAAATGAGGTAAGATTTTTATTTAATACAGTAAAAGTAAATGGGGCCTGTACCGGAAAATATTCACTGTAATGGATGATCCTTTTAGAACTGTCATTTAAAAGGCCCGGCGATATCAGGCTGGTCAAAAAAATCAGAAGGATGGGAATCACAGCGTAAACCGCATACCTTTGATTTTCTTTAAAACTGATCGCCTGGCTGAAACTTATATCCCCGATCTGACTTGATTTTTGATCGATGCTGGCCAGGATTAGCGATTGGTCAAAAAATTTAATTGATTGTAACTGAATGATATTCAATAACTTGTCTCTAATCCCCGGGAAAAAACTTCCAATCTGGCTGGCGGCGGCCTCATCGGAAATTTGCATTGGCGAATAAAACACCCGGAAAAGAGGCAGTAAAATCATTTTGAAAAAAAGAAAAGCCATTAGTCCAACGTAAGAATAGAACAGGAATGCCCTTACCCAAAAGTTCCAGTTGACCAGGTGTTCGAGGAGTGCATAAAATAAATAAACAAATAATAACATACCACACGAAAGCAGTACGCCTTTCAGAAGGAGATTGAAATAGTATTTTCTTTTATAAACCTGGATCCTTTTCTCTATACTGTTGACCTTCTCCATCTAAGGATTTTTGTTGTTATAATGATTTACCGGGTATCGCAGAATAAATTACAGGATTATCTTGTACCCAACGAAAGTGTAACCTGATTATAAGGCGATGAATTGAATTTTGTATTCTGTTTATCATAAGTGCATTAAAAACCGCCACTTTTTTAAAGGTTTTGGTGGGTATTGTATATATCAAAATTTTGAAATGCTTATACATTATCGGGGGATACACTATCCACTCACAACGCATTATTAGGATACGAAAATTATTATTTAATGTTTGGGCAGACATTAAAGTAATTTACACTCAAATCAATCTTTATAATCAGGGAATCCCATATTAATAATTATAGTAATTAAAATAACACGAAATCCCCGATCAATCAATCCGTAAGCGTATAAATTTACTAAATCAACGCTGCCAGTTAAATTCCTGTTCGAAATAATCAATAATATTCATTTTAAGCAGGGTTTCCTGCTCTAAAAGGTCTATATGTGGAAGTTTTTTGATAAGTTTCCAGTGAGGCCATCCATCCTGATCATGACCTTCCAGCTCATAATATCCGGACAGGCTCAGGACTTTACATATGGCAATATGGATCAAATCCTGTTTTTCTTCTTTGGTAAACATTTTTTTACCCTTTCCAAGCTCGTTTACACCAATGAGAAAGAGTACCCCATTTAGATCTTTTGGTTTTTTCCCCACTGTTTTTCCGATCCTGTCAAGTAAATTATTCCAGTTCCGGTGAAATTCAAGATCTTTTTTAAACATGACTTTCGAGTGCCTCCCAGTATTCTGTCGCCCTCCTCAGATGGGGTATTACGATGGTCCCTCCCACTAATAATCCTATGGCCAGGGCTTCAAATATTTCATTCTTTGAAAATTTCATCTCAAAACATTTTCCAAGGTGATATTTGACGCAATCATCGCATCGCAGCACCAGGGAGCTGGTCAGACCAAGCAATTCTTTGGTTTTGCTGTCCAGGGCACCGTCCTGATAAGAAATGGTATCGAGGTTAAACAATCTTTTAATTACCAGGTTGTCAGACGCCAGGATCTTTTCGTTCATTTTCTCTCGATACTCATTAAACTGTAACACCTGATCCATAGTCTTCAATATTTAATTTTAGAATGAAATTTTCACCCATTCACCACGGGCTTGAACGAGATAATTCTAAGCGGTGAGGTTAAAAAGCTAACCTGCTTGCATTAAACAAAATTAATTGTTAAAATTCAGATTAAACAGTTTTATTACCAAGCTATGTTTGATTCTTTTCTGTCAATCTTATATCCGAAGATTTGCGTTCACTGCAAACATTCCCTGGTCAGAGGCGAAAGTAATTTATGTACTTCCTGCCTTGAAAAACTTCCGGTGAATGAAAGGATCAATGATTTTCATGATTTGAGACGTGATATATTTTCCTCATTCCTTTTTAAAAATCTTTTCTATTACTTAAAGTTCTATAAAAGCGGATTAGCGCAATCATTGCTTCACCAGATAAAGTATGAAGGCAATACGGAACTGGCCGAGGAGATCGGTTTATGGTATGGCAGCGAACTGGTAAAAAAAGGATTTAAAGATGCCTTTGACCTGATCATTCCAGTCCCGCTTCATAAGAAGAAGTTACGGAAAAGAGGATATAATCAATCGGAGTATATTGCCCGGGGACTGCTTAATGTTTTGAATTCGGAAATGGATCTGAAATTACTTTTAAGGGTAGTAAATAACCCTACCCAAACCCATAAGAACAGAATTGAAAGAATGGAAAATGTTAGCAAAATATTCAGATTGTCTTCCGGCAAGTATTCGGCGGATACTAAAATCCTTTTAGTGGATGATGTCATAACAACCGGCGCTACACTCGAATCCTGTGCGAGGGTATTGAAAGATGGAGGATATTCCGACATCAGTTTTGCGACGATTGCCTATGCTAAAAAATAAAAAACCCCGGGATTGCCGGGGTTATAGAAGTATCTTCAATATTCAATTAATGATTTGATCCGGCCCGTATCATGGCGCATCTGAAGCCGATGGTAGCCGTAGCGGAATCCTCAGCCAGGAAACGACGGGTACCGGGAGACAGCCAATAAGCCACATCTTTCCAGGAGCCGCCTTTATAAACCCTTGCTCTGTTATTGATCAGGGAGTTATTATTCTGCCAGTCATAGTTCTTTTCTTCGTCCAGAAATCCATTTCTCCGGACAGGGTTTAAGTCATCCATATCCTGAAATGACAGGGGACGATAGACATCCATGCACCATTCATTCACATTGCCTGCCATATTATAAAGTCCGTAATCGTTGGGTGGATATTCATAGATATAAGCGGTAATCATAGCCCCGTCATTCAGTTTTCCGGCGATACCTGCGTAGTCACCACGACCTCTTTTAAAGTTCGCGAGGAATGTACCCATTTCCCTTCCATATGGATTACGTAAAGCATGGCCATCCCAGGGATATATTCTTTGGTGGGTTTGATTTTCATCGAGCCATTGGGTTCCGATAAGTCCCTGAGCCGCATATTCCCATTCAGCCTCAGTTGGCAAGCGGTAATCGGGGAGTACTACTCCTGATTCCAACGGGATCCTTCCGCCTGTTTCAGCAGGTTGATCGGTTAGGCCGGCATCCGAAGCGAGTTTATAATTAACGACGGCAGTTCTCCAGTTACAATAATCGGTGGCCTGATCCCAGGAAACTCCAACAACAGGATAAAACCTGAAGCCGGGATAACGGAAATAATGATCGCGGTAAGGATCGTTAAATGCCAGCTCACTTACCCAAACGGTAGTATCCGGTAAAGCATGTTCATAGGTGGTTCTGGGACTGTCAACATTCAGGTAATGCAGATATTCCAGCCAGTGAATATTGGCAACCTCAGTTTCATCCATATAAAAAGAGGCAACGGTGACCGTTCTTTCGATATTATCTCTGGAATACATAATATCTTCCTCAAAAGAACCTAGTACAGCCCGACCGCCTTCTATAAAAACCAAATTCGGTCCTTCCGGCTGCCCTTTAAAATCAGCCACGGTAAAACCGTTCTCGGAATTATATTCCAACCCGGTGGTTGTACTGTATCTTCCCGGACTAGTAGCTGTAGGATGAGATCCCTTTCCCAAAAAACAACTATTAAGCATAAAGCCTATCGCTGCGAAAAGGAAAAGGTTTTTTAACATATCATTTAATTTTTTCATAAAATCAGATTTTATTCATTACAAAGCCTGTTAAGCTAATCTATTGTGTATCAGTACTTTATTCTTAATATTTCGCAAATATACCATTAAAAGAACCTAAAAATTCAATTATTATTATAACAAATCCAACTTAAATGTAAAATTTTTAATTAAAAATTACAATATTCCAAGATTTACCTATATCCAATTTCCGGCAATATAATAAAGTTCAATCGATCATTTTATTGTGCAAACGGCCGGTTTTTTAAAGATAAGAATTAATTTTTTTATCTCTTTATTCAAAAGATTTTTTTAAGCTGAAATGAACATAGTTATAAAACAAAGGGTTTACATTGATTTAATTCCTGAAACATCTTCAGCATTGAGGCTCATTCTTTCTAGGGCTTGCATGGCCTTTCCGATGGTATTGATATTTGAAATGGTTAACAAAGGCCTGCCTTTAAGTTCTTTTAATATACAATTCCCGGAATGTTTTTTTACATAAAGAAGTATTCCGCCGAAGGTATCCGAATTATAATATTTTTCATTTTTAGATTCTCCGAAATAGGCCTTTAGGGTATTATTTTTTAAGACGAGTTTTTCGAT
>CAYNCU010000047.1:0-21501 GCA_964395765.1 uncultured Roseivirgaceae bacterium
CCTAACATAAAAGCAATGAGTAAAATTGTAAAAAAATACTATCTATGCTGGCCTAAAAGCGTATCTTTGTGATCAATTTTGATAAAGACTGCATATGCAATTTCAAATACGGGAAATAGCCCATTTATTGCAGGGAGAAATTGTCGGGAACGCGGATGCAACAATTGATAATTTAAGCAAAATACAGGAAGCAGTAAAGGGCTGTTTGGCTTTCCTTGCGAATCCTAAATACGAAAATTTTTTATACACTACAAGAGCAACTGCTGTTCTGGTAAGAAAAGAATTCAATCCTTCCAAACCCTATACAACTACATTAATTAAAGTCGATGATCCTTACGTTTCTTTTTCAATTCTTCTGGATGAATATTATAAAGCGTTGGGTTTCCAGAAGAAAGGAATTGAAGATCCGAGTTACCTCGGCCAGGATTCGGTGTATGGAGAAAACATTTACAGGGGTGCATTTTCCTATATCGGCGATCACGTAAGTATCGGGAAAAATGTAAAAATATATCCTCATGTTTACATCGGGGATAACGTGAAGATCGGCGATGAAACCATTATCCGGGCCGGTGTGAAGATCTATGAAAATACAGTTATTGGAAGTCATTGTCTGCTTCATTCCGGATGTGTAATCGGAAGTGACGGATTTGGATTTGCCCCGCAACAAGATGGTTCGTATAAAAAAATACCGCAAGTCGGCAATGTTATTATTGAAGATGATGTCGAAATCGGAAGCAATACGGTGATTGATTGTGCAACCATGGGTTCCACTATCATTCACAGCGGAGTAAAAATGGATAACCTGATCCAGATTGCCCACAATGTCGAGATCGGAGACAATACGGTTATCGCCGGGCAAACGGCAATTGCAGGATCAGCGAAAATAGGTAAAAACTGTGTTATTGCCGGAATGGTAGGGATTGTAGGGCATATCGAATTAGGAGATAAGATCACCGTCGGCGGAAGGTCAAGTGTCACCAAATCATGGAAAAATGAAGGAACTATAATATTAGGATCCCCTGCCGTTGAAAGGGAGGAAGCTATGAAATCCTATGTATTAGTTAAAAAATTGCCAGATTTGCAGAATCGAATACGGGATTTAGAGAAAAAAATCCTTAATTATCAGGAAGGTTGATTAAAGAATGAATACAAAACAGCATACGATCCGTAAACCGGTTACTGTTTCCGGGGTAGGATTACACACGGGTGTTAAGGCTACGATGACCTTTTTGCCTGCCAAACCCAATTTTGGAATTAAATTTCAACGAGTCGATATTGAAGGCCAGCCGATAGTTGAAGCCGATGTTGATAATGTTGTAGATCTTTCAAGAGGGACCACCCTGGAGAAACATGGAGCAAGGGTAGCCACGGTCGAACATACCATGGCCTCGTTGGTGGGCCTTGAAGTGGATAATGTGCTGATTCAACTTGACGGACCTGAAATCCCGATTATGGACGGCAGTTCAAAACCGTTCGTTGAGGCCCTGATGCAGGTAGGTTTCGAAGAACAAAATGCGTTGAGAAACTTTTTCGAAGTAAGAGAACCGATCTTTTACCGTGATCCTTCCAGGGATGTGGAAATTGCCGCTTTGCCGCTGGATGATTACAGGGTAACCGTAATGATCGATTACAATTCCCCGGTTCTGGGAAGCCAGCATGCCTCAATTACCAATATCAATCAATTTCCCAAAGAGATAGCTTCCTGCCGTACGTTTTGTTTCCTGCATGAGTTGGAAATGCTTTATAAGAACAACCTGATCAAAGGAGGAGACCTTAATAATGCCATCGTTGTGGTGGATCGCGTGGTAGAAGATAATGAACTCGATTACCTCGCAAAACTTTTCAATAAACCGAAGGTAGAAGTGAAAAAGGAAGGCATTCTGAATAACATAGAACTTAGATACCGGAATGAGCCTGCGCGTCACAAGCTACTGGATGTCATGGGTGACCTGGGTTTGGCAGGCAGACCTATAAAAGCACAGATTCTTGCAGCCAGACCAGGTCATGCCTCCAATGTTGCATTTGCCAAGAAATTGAAAAAGGAAATGAGTGACCCCAAATCACTGAACATTCCTCCCTATGACCCTAAGATGCCTCCGGTTATGGACATCAATGTTATCCAGGAAACATTGCCTCACCGGGCCCCGTTTTTACTGGTTGATAAGATTTTTCATATGGATGAAACCACGGTAGCCGGGATTAAGAATGTTACCTTTAATGAACCGTTTTTTCAGGGGCACTTTCCGGGCAATCCGGTCATGCCCGGGGTACTGATCGTTGAAGCGCTTGCTCAAACGGGCGGTATCCTGGCACTCAAGGCTATGGGAGACCCCAAAGATTACTGGACTTACTTTATGAAAATTGAAGATTGCAGATTCCGGAAAATGGTACTCCCGGGGGATACGCTTATTCTCAAATGTGAACTTTTAGAACCAATTAAAAGGGGAATTGCCCGGATGATGTGCCAAGCGTATGTGGGAAATACAATCGTAACCGAAGCTATCATGTCTGCCAGCATTGTCAAGAAAAATAAATGAATCAATCCTTAGCTTTCATACACCCTGATGCAAAAGTTTCTCCCGATGCCCAGGTCGAACCATTTGCCTTTATTGATAAAAATGTTGAGGTGGGGGAAGGTTCCTGGATCGGTCCGCACGCTGTACTCATGGAAGGAACAAGGGTTGGCAGAAACTGCAAAATTTTTTCCGGGGCGGTGATTGCCTCTATTCCCCAGGATTTAAAATACGAGGGCGAGGAGACAACCGTGGAAATCGGGGATAATACGGTCGTGAGGGAATGCGTAACCATTAGCCGGGGTACCAAGGCCAAGTATAAAACGGTAGTTGGTAAAAACTGTCTCATCATGGCCTACGTTCACCTGGCCCATGATTGTCATGTCGGTGACCATTGTATACTTGTCAATGCTGTTCAGATTGCAGGCCATGTGACCATTGACGATTGGGCCATCGTCGGGGGATCATCTTCCATACACCAGTTCGTAAGAATAGGAAGCCATGTGATGATAGCCGGCGGTTCACTGGTCAGAAAAGATGTCCCTCCCTTTACAAAAGCTGCCAGGGAACCTCTGAGCTTTTCCGGGATAAATTCTATCGGATTACGCAGGCGGGGTTATTCGAATGATAAAATCAATGAAATCCAGGAGATATACAGGATTGTTTACCTTAAGGGCTTAAATAATACCAAAGCATTAGAAGCAGTTGAAATTGAAATATCACCCTCCCAGGAACGAAATGATATAGTTAAGTTCATTAAGGATTCCGAGCGGGGTATCATGAAAGGATATAATCATATCTGACGCATGGAGATCCACCTTGATGGGATTTCAAAAAGATTCACCCGGGAATGGATCTTCAAAGATGTTAATCAGCAATTCATCAAAGGTAAAAGTTATGCGATCACGGGACCTAACGGGTCCGGAAAATCCACACTTTTGTTAATCGCCTCCGGCTGGCTTCTGCCTACCGGCGGGAAAGTTGAATACTTGAACAACAATTTGCCGCTCGCTGCTGATAGGGTATACGGATATATCGATTTTATTTCTCCTTACCTTGAATTAATTGAAGACTTTACACTTTTCGAATTCATAAAATTTCATTTCAGATTTAATAGGATAGCACCCGGAATGTCCGCAAAGGATTTTATTCATGAGATATATATGGATGCGGAAAAGGGAAAATATATCCGTCATTTTTCATCCGGGATGAAACAACGGTTAAAACTTGCCCTGGGTTTTTATTCGATGAACCCTGTACTATTCCTGGATGAGCCAACTTCCAATCTCGACGAGAAGGGCAAGGAATGGTATTTTTCTTTTATTAACAGGGTAAAAGGGGAAAAAATGATCATACTGGCTTCGAATCAAAGCCAGGAGTATAAAGATTGCGATTTTATTATAAAAATCAGTGATTTTAAGGTTACCAATAATTGAACTTTCCTAATATATTATAGCAATTTATTTCTTAATAAGTATTTTTATACCATATTAGAGTATTAATGAAAGTAAAATTCAAAGCCAGATGAAATCCCTACGATATTTTATAACATTATTCCTGATTGTCTCTATGGCCGGAATTATGTCCTGTAAAAAGAAGCCGACCCCCGGGCCTCAATTGACCGATCAGCAAAAACAGGCACAATTGCTTACTGGAACCTGGACTACCAAAAAGGTTGATAAAGTTCCTAACGGAATCGATCAATCGGTTGTAAGCAGCCTTACCTTGACTTTTAATGTAGATGCAAGTTATAATCCTACCTCCTTCAGTGCCTCGGGAGCGACGGATTTTTTTGTTACACAAAGTTCATCTACGTGGTCATGGTCAGGAACGGGTACGTCGGTAATTTCACTTTCCAATACCTCGCCGGTTACTTCGCTTCAGATTAATTCCTTGGATGATACATCGTTACAAGTAACGTTCACCTATGTCTCACAACGAACCCAAAAACTGGACGGTACCTACCAGATAACCTTTAATAAATAATTTTAAAATAAAATAAGCCGGAATTCCGGCTTATTTTATTTTAAAATTATTATGGTAATTCCGGAACCACCCCTTTCAATCGCTTCATCTTCTGCCGATTCAACATAGTCATATCTTAAAAGCTGTTCCCTCACCAGTTTACGCAGGATTCCATTACCTTTTCCATGTAAAATCCTTAATTCTTTTTTATTTAAATATAAAGCCTCATCAAGGTAACGGTCAAGTTCGGCAATGGCCTCTCCTCCCCGTTTTCCCCTGAGGTCAAGGGTGTCTGAAAAATGCTGCATTTTTTCAGTCATGTTCAATCCTGTTTTTGAGGCATTTCTCCTATGAATCCCGGATAATAACGGATTATTGTGTGAAACCGGTTCCAGGCGATCGAGCGGAATCCTGATTTTCAATTGGCCGGCCTCAAGTTCCGAGATATTTCCTTTGATTGAAATTATTTGTCCAACGGTATCCTGATCCCTGATCCGGGCCAATGACCCCACTTTAAGTTCTTTCGCTGAAACCTTTGGTCCTGGATTAGTTTTCCTGATTTTTTCTCCAGCCTTAATTTTCCTTTTGTTGCTATCGATTTTCTCTCTTGCCGAACGGGTAATTATTTTCTCAGCCTGTGATTCCTTTATTTCGCGAATCGATTGTTCCACGGTTCTGTTAGCCTCATTCAAAATTTCCAGCGCCTCTATTTTGGCTTCTTTAATTATCTCCTGTTTTTTATTTTCGAGGTAGGCCTTAAGTTCTTCGTATTCGGATACCATTTTTTTCAATTCCTTTTCCCGGTTTGAAAATAGCCTGATATTTTCATCGAGTTTGTGTTTTTCATTTTCAAGTTCACTGAGGAGTTTTTCATAATTAACATGTTCAAAGCCCACTTTCTTTTTAGCCTCACTTAGTATGGTTTCCGATAAGCCGATTTTAGCGGCAATTTCAATGGCAAATGAGCTCCCCGGCCTGCCGATATCAAGTATAAATTGGGGTTCCATTTTATCGATATCGAATCGCATGGCCCCATTGGCCACCCCGGGATGTTCTTCACCGTATTTTTTCAGGTTCGAATAATGCGTCGTTATAACGCCATAAGCTTTGGTTTCCAAAAGATGATCCAGAATCGATTCTGCAATCGCTCCTCCGAACTGTGGTTCCGTTCCCGTACCGAATTCATCAATAAGAAACAGTGTTTTAGGCGCGGCATATGAAAGAAATGCCTTCATATTAATCAAATGGGAACTGTAAGTGCTCAGATCATTTTCAATCGATTGTTCATCCCCGATATCAACGAGGATACTGTTGAAAATCCCCATCGTCGATCCTTCCGACATGGGAACCAGCAAACCGCATTGCATCATATATTGATTGATACCAACTGTTTTCAGGCAAACCGATTTTCCGCCTGCGTTAGGACCTGAAATTATCAGGATCCGGTTTTCACGGCTTAAGATAAGTTGAAGGGGTACAATGGACTTGCCGACTGCCTGGTGGGACAAATACAATAAGGGATGTCTTGCTTTCTCCCACTTAAATGCCGGTTTTTTCAATATTTCAGGAAGCATCGCATCAATTGTGATCGCAAATTTTGCTTTTGCCCTGATAAAATCCATCATACCGAGAAAATCGATACCCTTCCTGAGGTTTCCGATCTCAGGTCTTACGATATCGGTCAACCTGGAAAGGATTTTTATTACTTCGCGTTTTTCCTGGTGTTCCAGATCCATAATATCATTATTGATTTCCAGGGCATTGGCGGGTTCAATGAATGCGGTCAGACCGGAGGCGGATTCGTCATGAATGAAACCGCCGGTATTGCGTTTGTATTCTGAACGCACAGGAAGTACCAGCCTCCCGTTCCGGATGGTTACCGTTGCATCATCATTGGAATATCCTTCCGAAATAAATTCTCCCAGCATTTTATCCATGATCCTTCTCACCTTAAAATGCTGTTTTCTGAGTGAGCTACGTATTTCATCCAGTTCAGGGCTTGCGTTATCTTTTACCTTGCCATGTTCGTCAATGACGCGATTAATTTCGTTGAGGAGAACAGGGTTCAGGTAAATACCGACTGTTAATAAAGAAAGCTCGGGATATTCGGCTGTTTTTTTTGCGAAAAATGCCAGAATGTTTCCGGTGGTATTCAGTGATAATTTCAGATTATGAAATTCTTCATCCGAAAGAAATGAATCAATTTTTGAGGCTTTCAGGAGGTAGGGTCCGAAATCCAAATATTCCATAGCCGGGAAAGGTTCTGCAGAAATGAGAATTTTCCTGAACTCCTCGGTTTGATTCAGGAGCGTCCTGACCTCTTCATAGTTGGAAGAAAATCCGATGTTGTCAACTTTATTACTTCCAAGGTTTCCGGCACAATTTTTTTTAATGAGTTCCCTGACCTTGTAAAATTCCAGTTTTTCTTCAAAAGTTTTCGGATAGATCATAAAAGGCGGATCAATTAGCCTTATGTAAACGTTCGCGGAGACTCAGGCTATCCACTACCGCGGAATAAATATCTTCCATTTGTTTTACCGTATAAAGGTAATAACTAAGACTTTTGTAATAAACGGAGTCTGTTATATTATGTTTTCGATATAATTGTTGCTGAATTTCCCCGTAAAATTTTTTAACCGTATCCTCCGGTAGGTCAAGAGCAGCAATTTTAGCTTCGGTAATCTGAAGATCGATCAGGTATTCAATCATCTGATCCTTACTCAGTATACCCTTCGGTGGCGGTTGGGTCTGACCCGAACAAGCCACCAACGTTATAAAAATACTAGTATAAAAAAATTTTCCCATGACGGAAAATTACTCAAAAAGGTTCTAATTTTAAAGCTAAAAACCTAATGAAGGAGCTGCTGAAAAAGCTTCGGCGTTACGAAATTCAGATAAGGAAGGCAATCAATTCCTACATGCAGGGCGATTACCATTCTGTTTTCAAAGGGTCGGGACTTGAATTTGACGATGTAAGAGCCTACCAGTACGGTGATGATGTGAGAACCATCGACTGGAACGTTACCGCAAAAGGTCATGGAACCTATATAAAAACATTTAAGGAGGAAAAAGAACAAATTGTATTTTTTATTCTCGATGTAAGCGCTTCCCAGGAAATCGGCGTTCCGGGAAAGCAAAAAATTGATATTGCCAGGGAGATTTGCGGGGTACTTGCGCTGTCTGCGATCAAAGAATCCAGTGAGGCCGGGTTATTGTGCTTTTCGGATAAAAAAGAAAAATATATAATGCCGGGGAAAGGACCAAAGCATGCCTATCTTTTATTCTCTGAATTATTCGCGCTTAAGCCGACTTCTTTGCGTACCGATATTCGGAAAGCGATTTTATTTACACTCGATATATTGAAGAGGAAAAGCGTCGTAATCCTGATCTCCGATTTTATTGATACGGGTTATGAATCCAACCTTAGGGCACTTGCGAGACTGCATGATCTGGTTGTCATTCATATTTCCGACCGAAGGGAAACGGAATTACCGAGATTGGGTATTGTGCCTTTGTTCGACCGTGAAAGC
Source organism: uncultured Roseivirgaceae bacterium (assembly GCA_964395765.1). Lineage (GTDB taxonomy): Bacteria > Bacteroidota > Bacteroidia > Cytophagales > Cyclobacteriaceae > DATDPY01. The sequence goes on from CAYNCU010000047.1 coordinate 8,009, forward strand.
GGGAAGACCCTTTGGATGAATACATCGTCTTCCTACTTCAGAAATAATCTGAATAATAACTTTCACGATAAAAAAATTGACCTTAATGAATTATGTAAAAAACAAAACGCCAATTATCTGGTCATCGATACCGGCGAAGATTATGTCCCCAAGCTTGTCAAATTATTCAGGGTAAGAAACAAATCGAGGAGAAGTGCAAGATAAATTTCTGATTTCCATCATCTTCTTATTTTTCCTGTCATTTAGCGCATGGTCCCAGGATATCAAAATTCATGGAAATTTTGATCGGGATTCAATCCGCCTGGGTGATGAAGCGGCTTATCACCTGACCGTAGAATATCCAAAGAAGCTCACCATTATACTTCCCGATTCCTCGCATGACTACGGGGAATTTGAACTGAACCACCGGGTATGGTTCCCCACGAAGGTTCGTAATTCCATGTTGTTCGACAGCGTGATATACTACCTGACAACATTTGAACTTGATTCTGTCCTGCATTTCCAGTTGCCGGTTTATGTTGTTCAGCCTTCAGATTGTCTCACCTATTACACGGCGCCGGATTCATTATATTTAAAACAGGTAATTGCGCAACTTCCCGATTCATTAAAACTGAAGGCTGATACCCGTTTACTGAAAATTCAAAATCTTTTCAATTACCCCATGTGGTCCCTAATTGGCGGAATTTTTATCCTGGCGCTTATTGCAACGATTATTCTTTTCGGAAAAAGAATTATAAAAATGTACAGGATTTATATCATGAAAAGAAAACACAGGAAATTCGTTCAGAAATTTTACCTGAAATTAGGTAAGTTACGGGACAGCCATACCGACGGAGAGCCTGAGCATGTGCTTCATGACTGGAAAAAATATATGGAGAGTCTTGAAAAGACGCCCTATACAAAACTTACCACCAGGGAATTGGTTAAGTTATATAATGACACTGCACTGATTGATAACCTGAAGGCGATCGACCGGTTCATTTACGGTAATATCAAAGATAAACCCATGCACGAATATTTTTCAAAATTACTGGAGTATTCCGTTAGCCGTTTCAAAGTCAGATTAAAGGAGGTGCAGAGTGGTAACTGATACGGATTTTACAATGGCCTGGTATAATTTGCGATGGTTCCTTCCGGATACATTTAAAAAATACACGTGGGAACATCCGGTTTTTTTCTGGTTACTGGCATTGATTCCGCTTATTTTTATTATCAAATATGTATTAAATACATTTTTCCGGCAACGTTTACTGATTGCTCTTCCTGAAAAGGAGCTACGCTGGAGTCCTGTGAGTCTTTTACGCTATGTTCCGGATATTATCATGGCGCTTAGTATTGTGTTAATCACCATTTGCCTGGCGCGTCCCCAGCGGACCAATGAAAAAGTGGATCGCTATACCGAAGGTATCGATATTATGCTTGCCATTGATATTTCCGAATCCATGCAAATTGAGGATTTTAAGCCTGATCGCCTGGAAGCTGCTAAAAAAGTAGCTCATGATTTTATTGCGGGACGATTTCAGGACCGGATCGGCCTGGTTGTTTTTTCCGGCGAAGCCTATTCGTTGTCGCCGCTGACGCTCGACTATAACCTGCTCTATACCTATATTAAAAATATCAATTTTGATATGATCCCGGCCAAAGGTACGGCGATCGGGAGTGCCATTGCCGTGGCAACGAACCGCTTGCGGGAATCAAAGGCTAAATCAAAAGTATTGATCCTGCTGACCGATGGGGATAATAATGCGGGAAATATTGACCCGATCACGGCAGCCGAACTGGCGCATTCCTATGGGATTAAAATTTATACCATCGCCATAGGAAAAGAAGGTGAGGTGCCATTCGGGAAAGACTTTTTCGGAAGAACGAGGTATGTAGAGAATACCCTTGATGCCACCAACCTCAAGAATATTGCTCAGATAGGTGAGGGCAAGTTTTTCCGTGTGTCCGATACCCAGGCGCTGGAGCAGGTATTTTCATTAATTGATAAATATGAAAAATCTGAAATTAAAGAAACACGATATAAAAATACAAAGGATTATTACGTTGTTTACCTTCAATGGGCCCTGGTGCTGCTTGTACTCTGGATGCTAATGAAATCTACCTTTATATCGAATGTCCTGCAGGACTAATTTTCCCGGCTAAAAAGCCATTTATAATGCGGATATCAATTCTTTCATAATTAACGTCATGCGGGGTTCGGCAACGGCAGCAGCTTTTATTATTTTTTCGACAGAAACGGGATGAATTTTTCCTTCGACGCCGAGATCGGTGATCACGGAAATGGCAAAACAGGGGAGGCCCATCTGTCGGGCCACTATGTTTTCAGGGATGGTTGACATTCCTACGGCATCAGCCCCGATAGAAACCAGGTAGCGATATTCCGCCGGCGTTTCCAGGTTAGGTCCCTGCACAGCAGCATAAACCCCTACATGGACAGTAATTTTATTTTTTTTGGCGATGGCCATTGCTTTATCGATCAGATCACTGTCGTAAGGTTCACTCATATCAGGAAACCTCGGTCCGAACTCATTCTTATGGGGACCGCGCAACGGGTTTTCGGGCATGAGATTTATATGATCTTTCAGAATCATCAGATCACTTACCTCCATGGACTCCCGCAATCCGCCCGAAGCATTGGAAATAAAAATTTTTTCTATACCGAGTAATTTCATTACCCTTACGGGGAATGTCACCTGTTGCATGGTATAACCTTCATAATAATGAAACCTGCCCTGCATCACCACCACGGATTTACCGGACAGTTTTCCGAAAATCAGTTTACCTGAATGACTTTCGACGGTGGAAACCGGGAAGTGCGGTATTTTTTCGTAGGGGATGGTAAGGTCCATAGAAATTTCATTGACCAAAGCTCCCAGCCCTGTTCCCAGTATAATACCTATTAAAGGTTTATCTTTATATTGGGAGCGGATAAAATGAACCGCCTCCCTGACCTTTTCAATCATATTTTCAAGAGAATTTAAGATTAAGCAAAATAAATTAATAATTTCAAAAAATAGCCGGGTCCCCATTTAAACTACCCGGGCCACCAATATAATCGATTAAAAAACGATTGAATAAGGATTGAGTTTTATTTTTGCATTTTATTTCTAAATTTACCGGCGGAAAAATTAACCAAAGCCCATGAAATTTATCGTTACCTCCACTGCGCTCCTGAAGCAATTACAGAATATCAACGGGGTTATTACTACCAATCCTGTGGTTCCGATTCTTGAAAACTTTCTATTTGAAATTTCAAAGGGTAAACTTACCATTACAGCTTCCGATCTTCAGACCTCCATGATCACACAAATGGAAGTGGAGGCAAAAGAAGCAGGCAGCATTGCGGTTCCGGCAAGGATACTGCTGGATACCTTAAAAAACCTTCCTGAGCAACCGGTGACTTTTTCCATCGACGAAGAAACCTATAGTATTGAAATAAGTTCTGACAATGGCCGATATAAACTCGCCGGTGAAAATGCAACCGATTTCCCGAAAGTCCCGACGGTAACGGAAGGGTTTAATGTTGAGATGTCTGCTGATATTCTGCATACTGCGGTGAGTCATACTATATTTGCCACCAGCAACGATGAACTTCGTCCCGCCATGACCGGGGTATTCCTTCAGATTAACAGTAAGAATACAACTTTTGTGGCCACAGACGGCCACCGGCTGATTCGTTACAGGAGGGATGATATCAGCTCCGAAACTAAAAATACCATCATTATTCCCAGGAAAGCCCTGAACCTTCTTAAAAACGTTCTGCCACAGGATAATTCTACGGTATCCCTGGAATTTAACGTATCCAATGCCTTTTTCCATTTCGAAAATATTCAGATGATATGCCGGCTCATTGACGAACGTTACCCGGATTACGAAAATGTAATTCCCAAGGATAATGAAAATATTATGTCGATCGACCGGCTGGATTTTTTAAGTTCATTGAAACGAATCGCCATATATGCCAACCGCACGACCAATCAGGTGAAACTTAAAATTGCAGGGAGTGAGCTCAATATTTCCGCCGAGGACCTTGACTTCTCCAATGAAGCCAATGAACGGCTAAGTTGTGAACATGATGGAGAAGATATAGTGATCGGATTTAATGCGCGTTTTCTTATTGAAATGCTGTCAAACCTCGAGTCAAAAGAGATAACTCTTAAATTATCCGAACCTAATCGTGCAGGTTTATTACTTCCGAAAGAAAATGCCGACCAGGAAGACCTGCTTATGTTGGTCATGCCCGTCATGCTAAATAATTACGTATAAGTACAAAACCAGGCCATTTATTATTTAACACCACATCACCTTGAACAAGAGGAGCTTTATATATTATGTCAAAAAAGTAATTTTGTATATCGTTGTATGGACGCTGCTGTGTTTTCTGCTGATTCTATTACGGTACTACGGGCATGATGAAGAAATGCACCATGGATTCGATTATTACTCGGAAGGGATTATCCTGACCTTTACCATAGGATTAATGAGCGGGGTGATGTATTCCGTTCTTGATATATTTTATCCACAGAATTTTACCCGAAAAAAATCATTTGGATTCATTGTTATTACAAAAAGCCTGTTTTTCATCGTGTTTTTTATCCTGATCAGTGCTTTTGCCCGGATGCAAAATCAGCTCATGCAGGATCAACCTGTCAATGGTTTTACAGATTCGCTGATTTCCATTTTCACAAAAAGCGGTAAAAACACCCTTGTGATTTTTATTTCTACCTCCGGTTTTGCCGTATTCCTGAATTTTATGCAGCAAATTGACCGTAAATATGGTCCCGGCTTATTGTTCAAGGTTTTTATGGGATATTACCATAAGCCCAGGGAAGAATATAAACTATTTATGTTCCTGGATGTAAAATCTTCCACCGCTATTGCTGAAAAGCTGGGACACCTTAAATACAGTGAATTGATGCAGGATTTTTTTTATGACCTCAGTGACCATGCCTATAATTATTATGCCTGGATATATCAGTATGTCGGGGATGAAGCAGTCATTACCTGGGATGTTAAAGATCATAAAAGCATTGCGCAATGCCTTAAATTATTTTTCCGTATCAAGGATATTATCGACAGGAGAAGCGGTTATTATACCCGGAAATATGGTGTGATCCCTTCTTTCAGGGCCGGCATTCATATGGGACTTGTAACGGTTGCGGAAGTAGGCAAATTTAAAAGGGAAATCGCCTATCATGGAGGCACCATAAACCTGGCTTCAAGGATTCAGCATAAATCGAAGATACTTGATAAAGATGTGCTTATTTCAGAAGACGTATATAAGCTGATCGAAGAAACTAACCTTAAGGACAAATACCGGTTTGATTACCTGGGCTTATTCTCCATCATAGGGAAAAGGGACCCCATCGGCCTGATCTCAGTAGATATGAAATAAAACAGAATAGCTTCAACTGGTTTACCGGCGTGGATTTAAATTTAATCCGGATTGGAAAAAACCTAATCAGAAAGCCTTTCGATTTTAGCTCCCAGCTCATTTAAACGTTGGTCGATTTTCTGGTAACCCCGGTCGATTTGTTCAACGTTGGAAATGATACTGACGCCTTCCGCTGACAGCGCAGCGATCAATAAGGCTACTCCAGCCCTGATATCCGGAGATGACATTTTGATTCCCCTGAGCTGGAATTTCCTGTCAAGGCCGATTACTGTCGCCCGGTGTGGGTCACACAGGATAATCTGGGCTCCCATATCAATCAGTTTGTCGACAAAAAACAGCCTGCTTTCGAACATTTTCTGGTGTATCAATACTGTTCCTTTTGCCTGGGTGGCAACAACGAGAGCGATGCTTAAAAGATCAGGGGAAAATCCTGGCCATATGGCATCAGCGATGGTCATAATAGAGCCATCTATAAAGGTTTCAATCTCATAATGTTCACAGGAGGGAATATAAATATCATTACCCTGGATTATAAGATGAATGCCTAACCGGTGGAATACCTCGGGTATAATGCCCAGATTATCCACAGATGCATTTTTGATAGTCAATTCCGATTTTGTCATGGCTGCCAGGCCGATAAAACTGCCTACTTCTATAATATCCGGTAGAAGGGTATGATCGGTACCAGAGAGTTCTTCCACGCCTTCAATTCGCAACAGGTTTGAACCTATGCCGGAAATCTTTGCGCCCATCCTGTTCAGCATTTTACACAATTGCTGGATATATGGTTCGCAGGCAGCATTGTAAATTGTAGTCAATCCCCTGGCCATTACCGCAGCCATTATGATGTTGGCGGTACCGGTCACTGAGGCTTCATCTAACAGCATGGAAGATCCTTTCAGGTCTTTTGCTGCGAAGGTAAACAGCCTGTTTTGATGATCGAATTCAAAAGCGGCTCCAAGTTTTTGAAAACCCATAAAATGAGTGTCAAGCCTTCGCCTTCCGATTTTATCGCCTCCGGGAAGAGGAATCGTAACTTTTTTAAACCGAGCCAGCAGCGGACCCAGAATCATAATCGAGCCTCTTAACGAAGCAGCCAGCTGAATATATTCTTTGCTCGCAAGGAAATCGACATTAATATCCATTGCCTGGAAGCGGTATACTCCCGTTTCCGGATTATCGACCTTCACGCCGATTTTACCAATAAGTTCAAGCAGGTGTTTTACATCCAGGATATCCGGAACATTCCTGATCGTTACAGGTTCCCTGGTGAGCAGTACGCCACAGATTACTTCCAACGCTTCATTCTTGGCCCCTTGGGGAACAATACTCCCATGAAGGCTGTAACCACCTTCGATTTTGAAAGAAAGCATTAGGTTCTTTTTCTTTTGCCTTTCCGGTGATGGCGCTGTTCTTTGTGTTGGTTATGTTGATTATGTTGATTATGTTGACTATGGGAGGAATGCTGACCGTTATTGTTTCTTTGCTTTTCTTTTGTCAGCGAATCAAAAAGGTTATTGTCTTTAACTTTCTGCATATCGGTTTCAAGATTCCCTCCTGAAAGATGAAATATATTCTCCATGACAGAATCGTCATCCAGGTTTTCTTTATTCCAGATATTAGAAAAGCTTTTTATCAGCCGGCCCAGATAAAGAATCGCGCCTTCCTTTTCAGTACCACTTTCAAGCGTCATGATTTTCTCTACCAGCAATTGAATATTGAGGCCGTAATGTTTGTACATGATATTCCTGTCCTTGTAGGATATCCGTTCCGGTTTCCTGTTTAAAATCGATCTTTCCGGTTTAGGAAATGGACTGTTAATATCCAATTCGAAATCAGACATGATAAAAAGATCATCCCATAATTTCTGGGAATCTTCCGTGGTATCCCGGGCGGTAGGGTTAATCTGTTTCATAAGTTCAATCAATGCTCGTGCGCTTTGTGTTCTTTTATCTTTATCCTTTATGGTATTAAGATATTTAGCCAGCATTTGAATATTGCGGCCATACTCTTTAAGAACAACAGATTCTTTCTGCGTATTGTAATCGCCAATATTATGGCTCATAATAAATATATTAATGGTGAGAAATATTCATACAGGATCAACTGCATATCCTGAGCTTTGCAAAGCTAAGCAATAATGTTTTCACTCCAAAATTATCGAAATTAACTTTGGCTTTTCTTTCAAGACCTTCGAGTTCGACGTCCAGAACCTTACCAAAACCGAATTTTGGATGTTCTACAGTCATTCCGGATAGTAACTGAGAAGTATCGCTGGCCTTGAAATCCGGAGAAGGAATATGAGTCACAGCGGTTTTAGCTTTGGCATTATTCGAAGGGATCATATCGGATAATCTCCATGGGCGATGTTCTTCTCCCGTTTCACGAACAGGATCGGTGGAATGATTCCTGTTGTCAATAAATCTCGGCTCAATATCCTGCAAGAAACGAGAAGGATCACAGCTTTTCAGGTGGCCAAAGCGATAACGCGTGAAGGCATAGGAAAGGGTAAGTTTTTCCTTGGCTCTAGTCATAGCCACGTAAAATAACCGCCGTTCCTCTTCAAGATCGGCACGGCTGCTCAGCATCATCTGGGAAGGGAACAGATCCTCTTCCATGCCGACAATATATACAAAACTGAATTCCAGCCCTTTAGCCATATGGATAGTCATTAGGGTGACCCTTTCTTCGCCGTCCTCTTCGTCTTCATCAACGGAAGTAATCAATGAAACTTCCTGGAGAAAGGAAGAAAGGTTCTTATCTTCTTTTTCCTCATCGTCAACAAATTCCTTTACCGCATTCAACAATTCCTGTACATTCTCGTATCGGCTGAGACCTTCAACGGTTTTGTCTTCATATAATTCCTTAAGTATTCCCGATTCTTTAGCAATTATACTGGCTGCCTCAAAGGCGTCTTTCCTTGAAATCTCAATACTGAATTTTTTGATCAAAGTCACAAATTGTTGAATCGAGGTCACACTTCGGCCGCTTGAAAAACGATGTATATTTTCGAGAATATCCCACAAGCCAACATTGTTTTCATAGGCATGTACCACAATTTTATTGATGGTTGCTTCGCCGATTCCGCGTTTAGGGAAATTGATAATTCTTTTAAGTGCCTGTTCATCGTTGTGATTTACCGAAAATCTCAGGTAAGCCAGCAGGTCCTTGATTTCCTTTCGCTGGTAAAAAGAAAGACCTCCGACAATTTTATATTTGATGTTCATCCTCCGCATTGCCTCCTCAATAGCCCTTGATTGGCTGTTGGTCCGGTACAATACAGCAAATTCATTGTTTTTGTAATTATGGTTCATCCTCGCTTCAAAAATGGAGGAGGCAACCAGTTTTCCTTCCTCGCTGTCGGAATTGGCTTTTATCAGTTCAATCAGCTGGCCCTCCGGATTTGCCGTCCAGAGTTTTTTATGAATCTGAGCCGTATTTTTCCTGATCACTCCATTGGCCGCCTCTACGATGTTCCTGGTGGACCGGTAGTTCTGTTCCAATTTAAAGACCCTCAGGTCAGGAAAATCCTTCTCAAAGTTCAGGATATTGTAAATTTCAGCGCCTCTGAAAGCATATATACTCTGGGCATCGTCTCCCACAACGCAAATATTCTGTCTAACGGCCGCGAGTTTTTTGGTGATCAAATATTGGGCAATATTGGTATCCTGGAATTCATCGATCAGCACATAGTAAAAGATGTGCTGATACTTATTAAGCACCTCGGGGAAATCCCGGAGTAAGACAAACATGTTGAACAACAGGTCGTCAAAATCCATGGCGGATGCTTTAAAGCACCTTTCGGAGTAAATTCTGAATATTCTTCCCAATTCAGGCTTCATGGCACTTTCATCCTCTTCCTTGAAAATGGGGTTGGCCAGGTATTCTTTCCACGAAATAAGCCTGTTTTTGGCGGCTGAGATTCTATTCAGCACCACGTTGGGTTTATATACTTTATCATCAAGCTGAATCTCCCGGACAATTGATTTTAAAAGAGTTTTAGAATCATCGGTGTCATAAATTGTAAAATTGGATGGATAACCCAAGTGGTGACCTTCTATTCTCAGTAATCTTGCAAATACCGAATGAAAGGTTCCCATCCAGGTATTTCTGGCCTCCGTTCCCACAATCCTTTCAATACGGCTCCTCATTTCATTAGCGGCCTTGTTGGTAAAGGTGAGGGCAAGTATATTAAAAGGGTCGGTTTCGTGAGCTTTGATCAGATGGGCTATCCGGTAGGTAAGTACCCGTGTTTTACCACTTCCGGCTCCGGCGATGATCAGTGAAGGTCCCTCCGTATGTACTACTGCCTTGTGTTGCTCTTCATTTAATTCTTCAAGGTATTTTAGTCCTGCTTCTTCCATCAGTGCAAAATAATCTGATAATAATTGATTATCAATTGTCTCGCTAATTTATCGATAACTATCCCCGAATGGATGTGTTATAAATAATATTATTGGCAAATTAAATAGTTTGAATCGGTTCAGTTAATTTTAAACAATTACCTTTCAATATTGAAATAATTAAGATAGTCCTGTAAAAATTAGCATTTTGAAGGACCTTTCGTAATATTTAATGATGATCAGGATAGACAATTGCATAGTATCGGATGAATTAATCAGTAATTTTTTTGTGTGCGACCTTGAACGATGCAAAGGGGCCTGTTGCGTAGAAGGTGACCTTGGAGCTCCACTTGAGGAAGAGGAACTGGAACCGGTAATAAAATCTTACCCTTCGGTTAAACCATATTTATCGGAAAAAGGAAAAGAAGAAATTAAAAGACAAGGCCATTTTATCAAGGACTTTGAGGGCGATAATTCAACTCCCATCATTCACGGGCGGGAATGTGCTTATGCCGTGTATGATGATAAGGGGATTTTAAAGTGCGGGTTCGAGCTTGCATGGAAAGATGGGAAATCTGCATTCCGAAAGCCCTTATCCTGCCATTTATATCCCGTAAGAATAAAAAAATCAATAGGAAATTACCTGGTTAATTACGATAAATGGTCGATTTGCGATCCCGCCTGTAAACTTGGAAAAGCTATGAATATGCCGTTGTATGTTTTCGTAAAAGATGCCTTGATAAGGAAATTCGGCGTAGAATGGTATGACAAATTGGATAGAATCGCAAGGGAAACAAATGACCGGGAAAAAGATAACGGCTAATTCATCCGGGATATGATAATATTTATAATTTTGCGGGGATTTAATTTTCCGCTATTTGAAAAGGGATAATTCTTGCTTTTCGCCAGGGAGTTTATTTTTCCTCCGATCTGCAATATTCATATTTGTCATAAACTTTTCTATTTCTTTATGTTCCGTGGGGCAACCGGGGCATGCAGTTGAAACTCAGGCATGGGCCGATCTTTTTGTATCGCATTCTTTCAGCGAAAAATTTAAAATTATTCCTGAAATAAGTTACAGACGAATGAAAGAAAATGCTGCATGGGAGCAGGTATTTACTAATGTTATTACTACTTATTCCCTGAATAAATCGTTTCAATTATGGAGCGGTTTAGTTTATTATTATTCAAAGGATGAAGATGAAATTATCCATGAGATCAGGCCCTGGGAAGGAATTATGATATTCTTCCCGCGGATTAAGGGATTTTATTTTCAGCATTTAATCAGGATGGAAGAGCGGTTTTACTTTCAGCAGCATGAAGGATATATTGACCATGATTTACGGGCAAGGTATAGTCTTTTTGGATTTATCCCTTTAAATCATGCAGAAGTGAGTGATAACACCCTATACCTTTGGCCAGGGATTGATTATTATTTGGCTATTGCCGGCAAGCAGAATGAAACATATATCAACAAAAGCCGCTATAATATTGGATTAGGATACCGCTTTAATAAGATTTACAGGGTGGAGTTTTGTTATATGGCCCAGTTTTCCAAAGATCATATAGGCGAGCATTTTCAATATGAAGATCGTATTTTCAGGCTTGTGAACCATATCACTCTATAAGAACGACAGGGGCTACCTGAACTTAAAGTTGTCAAGGAAAGCCGTAGTATAATTTCCTCTTCTGAATTCCTGATTGTCCATTAATTTAAGATGAAAAGGAATGGTAGTGTGTATGCCTTCAATGACAAATTCCTCCAGCGATCGGCGCATTCGCATAAGTACTCGTTCACGGGTGGATGCGGTAACGATGAGTTTTGCAATCATGGAATCATAATAAGGGGGTATGGTATAACCGGTATATATGTGGCTATCCACCCTGACCCCTCTACCGCCGGGGAAATGACAGGTAGTAATTTTCCCCGGACTGGGCCGGAAATCGTTATAGGGATCTTCGGCATTGATCCTGCATTCCATAGCATGCCTTTTAGGATAATGCGATTCCTTGGGAATCATTTTCCCTGCCGCCACCTGGATCTGCATGGCTACGAGGTCCTGGTCGGTAACCTGTTCGGTAACAGGATGTTCAACCTGGATCCGCGTATTCATTTCCATGAAGTAAAAATTTCCTTTTCCGTCAGCAAGAAACTCTATGGTGCCGGCTCCTTCGTAACCGATTGCTGTGGCGCCTTTAATGGCCGCTTCACCCATTTTCTCCCTGATTTCGGAAGTAATGAAAGGGGAGGGGGTTTCTTCGACCAGTTTCTGATGCCGGCGTTGGATTGAACAGTCTCTTTCCGACATGTGGACTACCGTTCCATGTCTGTCTCCCATGATCTGGATTTCTACGTGTCTCGGACTCTCAATATATTTTTCTATATATAACCCGTCATTGCCGAAAGCATTTTTTGATTCCAGTTTTGCAGCATTCCAAGCCTTTTCGAAATTATCGGGATCATTAATGACACGCATGCCTTTTCCGCCGCCCCCGGCTGTTGCTTTAAGAATAACCGGATAACCAATGGTTTCTGCCATTTCCTTAGCCTCTTCGATTTTGTCCACCAGGCCGTCGGATCCGGGGATAATCGGTACGCCCGCTTTCTTCATGGTCTCTTTCGCCGTGGCTTTATCTCCCATGGCCCTGATCATTTCGGGGGATGCCCCGATAAATTTTATATGATAATCTTCGCAGATCTGAGAGAATTCAGAATTTTCGGACATAAAACCATAGCCCGGATGAATAGCATCGGCATTGGTTATTTCCGCGGCGGCAATAATATTAGGAATGTTAAGGTAACTTAAACGACTGGTTGGCGGGCCTATACAAACCGCTTCATCGGCAAACCTTACATGCAGGCTTTCTTTATCGGCAGTGGAATATACGGCTACGGTTTTGATGCCCATTTCACGGCAGGACCTGATAATCCTCAGCGCGATTTCGCCACGATTTGCAATTAATATTTTCTTAAACACAGTTCATGGGTTTTTATTCAAAGAGAATCATTCTCAGGAAGGCTCAATTAGAAATAATGGTTGATCATATTCCACCGGGGATGAGTTTTCAACCAAAACTTTTACAATGGTTCCTGAAACTTCAGATTCTATCTCGTTGAATAATTTCATGGCTTCAATTATACAGACTGTCTGACCTTGCTTTACTTTATCACCCACTTGAACAAAGGGAGGGGAATCGGGGTTGGGCGAATGATAATAAGTACCTATCATGGGAGATCGTATCTCAACAAGCTTATCATCTTTTTCTTTTTTTGAATCAGGGGCCTGTGTTTCCTTAGGTTTAGCTTCCTGGGGAGCAGAACCCGCTGCATGTCCGGAAACATGGGAAATAACCGGAGATATCGGGTGACTTTCCGTGGCGGCAATCTGAATATCCGGTTTCTTTTTGACAAATACCTTGAATTCAGAAGTTTCAATGTTCACCTCATTGATTTCGGATTTAGCAATAAAATCAATAAGGTCGATAATTTCTTTAGTTTTCATTGTTTTACTCTTTCGTAATAACTACGATTTCGTGTGTCCACTCTGATCTTTTCATCCACCTGTATAAATAAAGGTACCTGAATAACGGCTCCTGTTTCCAGGGTCGCGGGTTTTGATGCATTCGTGGCAGTATCGCCTTTTAAACCCGGTTCTGTGTATACCACACGCATAGCAATAAATGCGGGAAGTTCACAATTGATCGGTGTTTCGGTTTCCGCGTGATATAAAATTTCGACTTCCTGGCCATCT
>CAYNCU010000048.1:0-6468 GCA_964395765.1 uncultured Roseivirgaceae bacterium
TAAAGCCCCGTTGGAACGAATTATTAGAAGCCGTGTTTTTTAATTTAACGGATAGGCTGTCCCTTAAAGCGATTCCACTACCACCCAATAGCCTGTTAATACCGGCTCCCATATCATTGATTTTCCCCAGGCCGAAAAAAGTATAAGGGGATCCGGGGTAGGATTGAGATAATACCACCCCAAAGGATGATAAAATCAAAAAGCCGGAGGCAAGAAATTTATATATAAAATTTCTTCTCATTCCTCGTTATGAAGGTCGGGAAGTAATACGATCATTTTAAGGTACCTGTGAAGGGTCATTAGGGCGCCATTCCCAGAGATCGTCAAAATACAGGGTTGAATTACTTCCGAGACCTACGAAAGCCCGTCCATCAGCTACAAAGGATATAGCCCCGTCACGTGCAGTTCCTTCCCAATTCGATTTTTGTTCCCATGTATCGTTGGAAGGAATATAATGCCATGTTGTAGTTGTGTAGGATGCTGTTCTTCCGGTTGCCACGTAAGCTTCGCCGTTCAGTACCATGGCAACACCTCCCTGACGGACGATGGTATAATTGGAGTTTACGTCGAGGTCCTGTTTCTGCGTCCAGGGAAACCCATTGTTACTGATCTGGTCGGTATGCAATACCCATACATCCTTTTGATATAAACCATTATGAACACCACATAGTACATAAGCATCGTTTCCCAAAACGAAAGCCACGGCTCCCTGGCGTTTCGATCCACCAAGGCTGGGTATCTGGTTCCAGGTATCATTGCTGGCATCATATTGCCAGAAATCTTTCTCGTCGTTGCCATCGAAACCCGTTCCCATATAGCCGTATTTGCCGACACTGAAGGCGACGGCGCCGTATCTTGCGGTACCTCCGAAATCATTTTTTTGCGTCCATTGGTCCTTTCCAGGATCATATTGCCAGAAATCCTTTAGTGGGTCAATTCCGTCGAAACCGGTCCCCACGTATCCTTTTCCATTTACGGCGAAGGCCACGGCACTGCTTCGTGCTGTACCCGGGAAATCTGCCACCCGCTGCCAGAAGTTTTCCTTGGGGTTATATTTCCAGAAATCATTATAATATTCGTTGGTCGATGCATTAAATCCTGTTCCGACATACGCTATATTGTTAATGACAAAGACCACTGCATCCGTCCTGGTTACCCCGTCAAATTCGGATTGTTGCACCCAGTCACCGATTAAAGGAGGACTTGTCTTTTTACATCCAAACAATATGAGTAAAAGCCAAAAAATATTAGGCCTGAATACATTTAAAATTTTACTTTTCATCATACATGAATTGTTTATGTACTAGCAATAATATCAGTTATTCTAAAATTAGTCTCCCAATGTGGCAATTTTTAATTTGACCTTTGTTTTATTGCCCACTGTCCGGTTTGAAAACAATAACTTATTCACCGAACTGTTGAAATCATTATTTCCCAAAACAAATAGCAGGCCGTGTTGCGAAGAGGGATCCACGTAAAGCTGTTGTTGCAGGAAATTAGTTATATCAAATTCATAATAGGTATCTTCCTTAAATTCATAATCGATATTCAAGGTCGCTTTAAGCGTAAGCTGGGAGCCAAGCCTGTTGATTTTATCCACGGTATAAACGTTTAAAGTCGATGGCAATGGCGTTTCATTCGAATATGAATTTTTTTTAGGATAAAGATCCAGTTTAGCTTCAGTGATCACCACGCGATTACTTAAAATGGTAAATGAATTCAGGGATGGGAAAGTAACCACGGTTCCGAGGCCCGAACAACCCTGGATGAAAGCCGTGGCTCCGGTTAATTTGGAATCAACAGCCTGCTGCTGGGAAACCGCTTTATCCAATCCCGTTCCACTCCGGTCATAATCGATATGATTAAATATAAGACCGTTCGCAGCATAAAATTTCATGGTTCTTGAATTGTTTTCTATTGTTGAATGATAATCAATATGGAAAGCAAGAAGGAGCCTGGTATTCTGGCTGAATCCAAGAAAACATTTATCCGTTGAATCGGGTACCAGGGCAATGCCTTTGTAAAAACGCCGGAAGTCAGCATTGGTGGGTAAACCTTTTTGACGCAATAATTCGGCAAGTCCTCTCCCGTAATCATCATTCAACCGGATTTCCAGGTTCTCACCATGGGGCCTGGGTTTGAATGTAGCCTGACCGATTTTATTATAGGAACTGTCTGGAGAAATATATTTGTAATTATCAATATTATACATTAACCCGTCATTTTGCTTTTTAATGTCATCCAGAACCCGGTATACGGAAAAAGTAAATTCCGGCAATGTGTCATAATACCAGTATTTGTCAAACTTACAATCGAGGATCAGGCTGTCAAAAACCAGGTCGCCGAGCGGATCAATCCGAGCTCCCATAGAATCCAGGTTAATCTGGAAAAAGGCCGTGGAACTTATTTCGCCCAGGTCAGGATCAATGGCGTGGCCCACAAGAAGCCTGTTGTACCCGCTGCCGGTTGTTACGGAATCAAAAACCTCAGTTCCCAGATGGGGCGTAAGGGTATCGGAATAAATAATCTGTAACGGTTGATCTTCGAGAAGATTAACGCCCACCGAGCTGTCGATCTGACAGGATACCAGCGCCATGATGGC
Source organism: uncultured Roseivirgaceae bacterium (assembly GCA_964395765.1). Lineage (GTDB taxonomy): Bacteria > Bacteroidota > Bacteroidia > Cytophagales > Cyclobacteriaceae > DATDPY01. The sequence continues at coordinate 2,603 of CAYNCU010000048.1, forward strand.
CAACACAATAATCAGAGGGAAAATATGCTTCTTCAACTCTTGGGTCCGTGGAGCCTGACCTTCCCTAAGCATAAGTTTCCGCCTCATCTTCAATATTATTCATGTGTAAAATTAAGTCGAAGGCCCTTATTTAAGAAATTATTGAATAAACAATTGAATAATTTCAGGAAAATGCCTTTTTCTTCAAACGTGTAAAATCAATATTTCACATAAGGGGCTGAAAGAATGAGGCAATTATAAACATAAACCTTAATAATTAACGATTAATACGTGGTTTTATAGGTTATAAACGAAAGTTTAACCTTCAAATTGTTGAATCTTCCGTTTGTAAGCCCCGATCCATCCTGCTGCAGAGTATTTAAAAATCAAATGAATTTTTATTTCCACTTTCATAATCAATGACACATGAATTATACTTTAGGTTGTATCGCAGTTCAATAGAATAAACCGTAGCCTTACAAGGCTTACAAGCGCAACCGGGATAAATCTTAATATTTACTATTAAGTCCCCGAAAAAAACAGAAATCATTTTAAATAAAAATCTATTATAGATAGATTGATAACCAGGAACTTAAAACCGGAATTAAAATCATGCTGAAAAGAAATAGCTTACTCCTCGAGTCGCTTATCCTGATTGTAATGTCAATGAATGGTTACGGCCAAAATATAAAAGCATGGCCGGTGACGTCCGGCATCGCCGGAAGCAAAGACGTTACCAAATGTTAATGTATATGACAGGAAGTGAAAAGTAATAATTTCACAATTATTTCGTTTAAAATTAAGGTTTTTGATGGTTTATTCTTCCAATTAAATGATGAATAGCAGGAAAATAAAAGAAATGAGATAAAAAAACATTCTTCAACCTTCATTACCAATTGTTCTTAAAGGAAACCAGGCGTATGAATATTTATGGCTCCCCTGATGTAATTTTACAGAAGGGAAAATAGCATTTAAAATAAAGTGGGTTGAAATAATAAATATTCAAATGAAAAGTGGGCGATTCATATCCGGTTTCATTATTTCATCCCTGATCATAAGTTACGGTTGTAAAAAGGAAAGCCCTCAGCCGGTTCTTAAATCAGCATTCACCGTTAATAATTCCATCGTCATAACAGGAGATACGGTTACATTTACCAATCAATCCGAGAATGCTTTTGCTTACCAATGGATTTTTGGCGACGGAGGTACCTCGACACTTGAAAACCCCAGCCATGTATATAAGGACCATGGCGGCTATAGAGTCCTGCTAAGAGCATTAGGTTCCTATGGTGCGGATACCTCCTATGCCTATGTGACAGTTAAACCGAAGGATGCCAAAATAATTACAGAAGGAAAGAAGATAGAGGAAATAAGCCTTGGTGATAAATGGGCAAAGGTCCAGAATGTATTTCCGCTTATCGATACAGGATATTATTCCGACTATCTTACAAATTACAGTGTTTACAGTAACCTGATATATTATAAGGACCGGGGAATTGTTGCCGGATTTCTTTCAAATCACAGTTTCATTAGTCTTGAAGATTCGGTTTTTGAGATCATACTGGTTGCGGATTATCCAGGGGTTACGACCAAGGGCATCACGCTGGGCAGCAAGCTTACCGAAGTTGTTCATACCTATGGCAATCCCGAACATACGCTGTTTGATTTTTCAGATACAGGGTTAAGTTATTCCAGCAAGGGCATCGACTTTTATTCCTATAACAATATTGATACCGCCCTTGTGGCAGAGATCGACGTATATTTTCCCAATAATACCATCAACAGGATTGTGGCCAACAGAACAGGTAGTATCAATTTTCATAAGCCGTAGCCGGGCGTCGCATTTTTTAGGAGAATAAATCTTCCTAAAAAGAATTTATTTTTTCAGGTTGTCATAACGACCCTTTGAAGGGAGGTAACCTTTATCAACAAGTATATGTGCCAGACGGTCATAAAATAAGGGTTCAGTCGGTGTAATGCTGGCAAGTCCGTCCACCATCCGGTTGTAATAACTGAAAAGGGCAGCGATCAAAACTGTATCGTGAAGTTCGATATCAGTAGCGCCCTGCTTTTTAGCTTCCTCAACTAATTCCGGCGTCACGCTCTTACCATTCACCTGTACAGCCCGGGCAATATCGAGCAATGCTTTCATTTTCCCGCTCAACGGTGCGTTGGAGGGATCGTTTTTAGCCTTGTTTGAAATTTCCTTGTCGCCCAACAGCAAATCGGCGGTGGCAGTATGGGCCGCTGTGCAAAACCGGCATTCATTGCCATGGGAAACCACGGCAGCGATCAGCTCTCGTTCTCCTTCGGTCAGCGTTGATTCACCGCGAAGCAGGGTATGGGTAAGCTGACGGATCGGCAAGGCGGTGTCAAGCCTGTAGTCCAGGATTCCGGTTATGCCGGGAAGCTCTTCTTTTAAAGGAATGTATGGCATTGCAATAATGTTTAATTAATGGTTCAGAAAACTTAAAAATTAAAAGGATTATACCGGATTGTCAAGCATTTAATGACTTTCCAAACCGGGGAACCTTAAAATAATTTATTTTGTTTTCTATTCTAATATCTCCCTTGTATATGGATCGGTCGATTATAATTTATAAGCCCAAACATGGACTAATGTTCCTGTTAATATTTTTTACAGGTTTTTCCTATCTGGACAGGAAATTTTATCCGGGCCGTTCTGAAATTGTCTCGGTAGGAGATTCAACCCTGAATGATTCCTCACTTTTTACAGGTTATGTATTTTACAATAGGGAGGACAGTGCCATGAAATTTCCGGCCGACGGAGCAATAATATCCATTATTAACAAAGGAATAAATATCTCTGCCGACCTTTCAGGATATTATAAGATCTTAGTCCTCCCCGGAACTTATACCCTTCTTTACCAGGCACAGGGAAATGAGTGGCCGCAGTTGATCGGGGAAGTAAAAAATATAACTATAAAGAAAAATCAAACTATCCGGATCGACATATTCCTGGGCTCTTACAGTGATTGAAGTTTGACGAATGTCAATAGCGGGAAAAGAAGTTGAAAAAAATAGTGAATGCCATGAACTTGTATTTCAAGGCTGTAATTATTTTTAATTTACGCCTCGAAGATACCAGGTCCCAAAGCATTCACTAATCAATGTTTCAAAGGAAAAGGTTAACGAATACTCCTGTGATTATACGAATTAATCTTCAATCGGGGTAATCACAATATTCCTGTACAGCACTTTTCCTTTCTCAGTGCCCTGGAGCATCAAAGGGCCGGGGGCGAAAACATCCGGAGAAATGGCGCCACCAGTGGGCCCGTCCAGCGGTTGGTTATCGATGATCGTGGTTCCGTTCAGCTTTACGGTAACATGACGTTTACATAAGGTTATGTCGAATGACTGCCACGAACCTGCAGGTTTTTCGGCAAGAACGGTAGGCGCTATTCTACTGTAAATTCCGCCAATATTGTGGGAATCCAGATCTTTTCCTCCTGAATCGAGATGACCTTGTTCAACCTGTACCTCATAAATGCCCCGCAAGTAGATTCCACTATTGCAATGTACACCTACATTGACATCTAATTTCAGGTTAAAATCCTTAAACACTTTGTCGGTCCTGATTTCCGTCCGGCCCTCATTTTTAACCAGTATACCGTTTTCCACGCTGAAAGGATTCTTTACATTGGGATTCAGTGGGCTCCATCCCGTCAGGTCCTTACCGTTAAATAACGTATCGGGCTTTCCGTATTTCACGCTTGAAAGGTCGGGGGCAGGAGGGGGCGGCGGTAATTTTGCACCGGTGAAAGAAAGGGTATCGATTCCGGTACCGTCCGTTTTAGGAATAAGATCATACCCGGCAATGCTGTCACCCTTTTTCCAGACTTCCAGCCAGTCGGGGTACATCATTT
>CAYNCU010000048.1:6478-21491 GCA_964395765.1 uncultured Roseivirgaceae bacterium
ATTTGCGAGGAGGAATCACCGTCATAACCTCTCTGACGGTCTACCGTATGTACATCATGACCAACGATCAGGGTATTCCCGGCGAGGAAAACGTAGGGAACGGGCAAAACACTTCCGCCCTGCCATAATAAATTGGCGTCCACATAACCATCCGCCTGTTTTACCTGGAGCCAGCCCGTGGACCCGCCTTTGATACCGATAGTCCAATTACCCTCGAAGTCACTGAGACTTGCTTTGGATTGCATCGGAGTGTTAGCCGGCATAGGTTTTTGCTGACAGGAATACACAACCACAGCGGCGATGATAAGTGCAAAATTTACAACTGATGATTTTTTCATAATATTATGCATTATAAATAATTGATAGAATACTAAGTTATTAAAGACTTCAACCATATCAACTTTTAAAGTAATGAATAATATTGAAAAATATTGGAAAAAATCTTATTTCTGTTAAAGCCTTTGACTTTGTTGTAATATTGATTTATTGATTTGGAGGATTCCAATTATTGCTACTAAGATTCGAAAGCAAAAAGAAATCCCTAGCGGTAGGATTTCGAAATTTACCCTGAAATTTACGGGAAATTAAGGATAATTCCGTGATAGGGTTCAGATCCGGTGGAAGGATTTAATTCCGGTTGGAAAGTAGTTCGCCTTCCTTGTTTTGTTCGGCCAGCGTCCAGGCACCGGTCAGGGAAGTTTCGATCCAGGCCTTGCCTGATTTCCTGAACACTTTGATCTTGAGGCCGTAAATGTTCTCGAAATATTCTTCCAGCATGCTGATGGTCATATCGGGAGACAAGATAAAGGAATCCAATGAATGGTTTGTCCTGTATTCTCCCAGGGTTTTATGCGAAGGAATTAATTTTTTAAAAAGGGAACCGTTTTCCTTGCCAGGCTGGGTAATAATTTCCAACCGAAGGTAGGGGAATATCCTGTTAAAATCAATTTGTACAGCTACGATATTCAGGCTGTCAGAAATCCTGATAGTTTCTTCCATTAAATTTAAAATAGTACCGGACAATGTACTATCCACAGACAAAAATCGATTTTCGGCCCTATTGTCGCGATGATATAGATCATATTCAATTATGATTGGCATCATTTCGGCCTTCTCCGGGCGTATGCCCTGACAATTAAAAAATTATTGACGTATATAACGGTAATTTAGGCGAATTAATAATAGCGAGTGGCAGGTTGCAGGCCATTGGCTGCAGGTAGTATGTGGCAGGCAGTATGTACCAACAAATTCCCGCTTAAGTCTACAGCTTACCGTTATTTCATTAAAGCTGGGCACAAATTCAAGAAAATAAGTTAAGGCTATTCACCTCGGAAGAAAAATCAATATCGCAATTGAGCCAGCTTATTAACATCAAGAATTGTGATGGTGCCGCCTTTTGTTTCTATCAGCTTTTCACTTTTAAAATCACTCAGGATCCGGATGGTAGTTTCAGTTGCTGTACCGGCCATATTTGCAATATCCTCCCTGGATATTGTTATGCTTAGTTTCGGGTCGTTCTCTTTTTTAAAGTGATTGCTCAGGCTGACCAGGGCATCGGCTACCCGTTTCCTGACAGTGGTGTAGGCGAGCTGGATCAGTTGTTCTTCCTTTTCCGATAGATTATCGGAAAGCATTTTAATGAATCTCCTCGATACCTCGGCATTTTTATAAATAAGGGAAAAGAAATCGTCTTTGGGAATAAAACAGATTTCAGAATCTTCCAGGGCCTCGGCAGAATCCACATATTTTGATTCGGACAACAAAGAAAGGTAGCCGAAGAAGTCGCCGTCTTTATACAGGCCGGTGATGAGTTCTTTTCCGATATCATGGACCTTGTAAGTCTTGATCTTACCCTTGTTCACAAAATAAATCCCCTTCGGATAAAATCCTTCCCGGTAGATAACTTCCTTTTTCCTGCAAATCCTAATGTCCTGCTGATCGGAAAGTTTTTTCAGATCACTCATGTTTTTGGCGCTGGCGATAAATTCGTTCAAACCTCCGGCATCTCTTGAAAACTCCTTTTTGATCATTTCGGATTTCCTCAGACGGGTTTCGATGGCGTTAAGCAATTCCAGGTCATCAAAAGGTTTCGTGATATAATCGTCAGCACCCATTTCCATTCCTTTCCTCAGTTCACTTCTTTCGGCTTTGGCGGTCAGGAAGATAAACGGAATATTCATAGTATCGTCATTTTTAGAAAGAAGATGCAGAACACCGTAACCGTCCATCTCAGGCATCATGATGTCACAGATGATCAGGTCCGGTTTTTCTTTCTGGGCAAATTCAATTCCTTCCTTGCCGTTTTTTGCCGCAATTACGTCATAGTTGGCCAGTTCAAGAATCTCTTTGGTATTCTCTCGCATTTCCGTGTTGTCTTCGATGAGAAGGATTTTTTTCATTGTGGTATATTTATGGTGAGCGTGGTGCCTTTATTTTCTTTGCTGTCGATCCGGATCGAACCGTTCATTAGTTCAACATATTTGGAAACGATATTTAGTCCAAGTCCAGTACCCTGGATATGCATGACATTACTTCCGCGGAAGAACCTTTCGAAGAGATGTTTTTGATCCTCTTCCGGAATTCCGATTCCCTTGTCTTTTACCTCTATGGTCAATTGACCATCATGCAAATCGGTAGTCACTTCAACCGGTTCGGTATCGGGTGAAAATTTGATTGCGTTGGAGATGAGGTTGAGCAAAATATTCTTCAGGTTCTTTTTATCAAGCGTTATCAATTCCCTGCCTGTATGTTCGTAATTTATGGTCTGGGTTTCCCTGGTGATGGGCCGCAACTCGGCGATAATTTCAGAGACATATTCCTGTAGATTGAATTTTTCCGGCACGTTGTCAATCTTACCTTCCTCGAGTTTACTCAATGACAGGAATTCGTTCAGAATATCAGTGAGATTGCCGATCGAAGATTTTATCCTTTGAATATGCTTGTTTTGTTTTTTCTGTTCATTAAGCTCGCCATACTTTGTAACCAGGGACAGGGATGACAGAATAGTGGCCAGCGGGGTGCGGAACTCATGAGACGCCATGGAGACAAATCGTGATTTTAATTCATTCAGCTCCCGCTCTTTTTCCAGTGCATCATAAAGATCCTTTTTCGTTTTTTCCAGTTCATTGATAGCCTCTTCCAGGATCAATGTCCTGTTCTTTACCTGTTTTTCGAGGTCAGCAGAATAGTTTTTCAGCCGCATTTCCGCTTTTTTCCGTTCTGTAATATCGACGATAAAGGCGATCACGAATTTCCCCTGGGAATTATGGTAGGGGCTCAGGCTGATCTCGACCGGAAATTCCAATCCATCTTTTTTTAAAGCATAAAGATCGAGCCCTATTCCCATAGAGCGGGCTTCAGGATTCTTGTTGTATTTATCCCTATGATCCTGATGTTTATCCGTGAACCTTCCGGGGACAAGCGTTTCAATTTTTGCGCCAATCAATTTTCCGGCGTCATAACCGAATAGGCGCTCGGCGCTGGGATTGGCACGGACTATTTCCCCTTTCTCATTAGTAACAAGAATTCCTTCTGTGGCATATAAAAAGAGGGCATCCGAGCCTTCCTTGGTTTCCATAAATTGGCTGTAAACCCCAAATTTAATAATTATGAAATTTAGAAAAACCGAATTCGCTAATTATCCGTATTCAAATCACCGGACATAAAAATTCGGGGAAATAACACTGAACCTCAGCCAAACAGGGCATCAATCCTATAATGGCCGTGCCTGAGAAGTCAATATTGACACTTTTCACGTTACCGGGCATCATAGTTTGATCCATTTATTAGGATCTTAATAATCAGGATTTAGATCATACATGTAAAGCCGGAATTAAAATCCGGTAAGGAATCAGAAATTACAGGATGGGAAGGCCTATTGTCCTGGACTACCTCCCGTTAAAAAAAATCCATTATTTCCCTTTTTTCCGGTGGAAATTTTTTTTCCCTTGAAATTTACTTTTATGCGGGTAATGTGGTCTTTCTCTTTCCGGAACCTCCATTTTTGCAATATGAGTGGGTAACTCAAGTCGTGGAATGCTGCTCCCGATCAGCTCCTCAATCTTTTTTAACTTAAGCCGGTCCCTGTTATTCACCAGGGTAAGCGCTTCTCCTTTGGCATTGACCCGGGCTGTCCGGCCGACCCGATGAACGTAGTCTTCAGAAGTATGCGGAACATCGTAATTGATCACCATATTAATTTCCTTAACATCAATGCCCCGGCTCATTACATCGGTAGCCACCAGGATACGGATATGCCTGGCCCGGAACTTTCTTAACACTTCTTCTCTTTCCGCCTGTTCAAGCAAGGATGAGATGCCCTGGGCAGGGAAGCCGTTCCGCGAAAGGGAATTAACAATCTCCGACACCTTGCTTTTTGTAGAAGTAAATATCAGGATGCTCTCGTAATTTTCGCGTTCACTTAATATATGGGTGATGATCTTCACTTTTTGAGGATCTGAAACCAAGCAAACTTTCTGGTCGACACCCTCGGCAGGTTTGGAAATGGACAGGGATATTTCAACGGGGTCATGTAATATTTTCTTTGCCAGTCGTCTTATTTTGTCAGGCATGGTTGCGCTGAACATCAGGGTCTGGCGTTTGCCGGGAAGGTAGGACAGGATAGTCAGGATGTCGTCGACAAAGCCCATATCCATCATCTTATCAGCTTCATCCAGGATAAGATGCCTGATTTTATCAAGACTGATACTGCCCATTTTTAAATACGACAATAATTTTCCGGGAGTAGCAATGATGATATCGGTGCCGTTGGTGAGGGCAGCCTTTTGCAATTCCCAGTCCCGTCCATCACCGCCGCCATAAATGGCCATGGATCCTGCGGAGATGAAATACGAAAATCCCTGGATGTGTTGTTCGACCTGAATCGCCAGTTCACGGGTGGGGACAATGATAAGCGTATCGGTATGCGAATTTTCTCTTCCTATCAGTTTATTGAGGATAGGCAAAACATAAGCGCCGGTCTTGCCGGTACCGGTCTGAGCACAGGCGATTAAATCCTTGTTTTCAATGATCAGGGGTATTACTTTTTTTTGTATTGGCGTGGCCGACTCATAGCCCATATAAGAAATTGCCTCAAGAAGCCGGTCATCAAGATTAAGTTCTGTGAATTTCATTTATTGATTAAAAGATTCCTTTGTATCGACAGATCATAAACTGATCTGTTAGTAAAGGATTGATATTCTGTACCTATGTACCATTTTATTCCGATTCGGATGATATTGTAACCAACCGGTTTAGGGATACAATCCATGCTGTTAATTTTTCAGCATCTCCAGACTGCTTGTTTAAAGGATTGTCAGTATTATATTATTGCCTTTCCTGACCCGCAGTTCCATCGATTCACAAGGCAAAAATATCCTTAAATTCTCAAATGAGAAAGTTATTGTTCATAAGATCTTAAATTTGAGCCATTCTGATGGTTTTCCCTGAGTAAATCGAAGGGTCTTAACCTTAAAATTCCTCCCAGCCACTCAATAGACCGGATACAAAACCAAAATTATAATGTCACTTCCACGGAATGTTCCTGATGATCTTTAAACACGGGGATTAAATTCGATGAAACAGATTTGCCATCGACCTTCATTTTTTTCACGCCTTTCATGCTTCCTTCAGGATTTAAAACTTCAATCCGGTAAATACAGCCGCGGAATTTACGACTTACCCTGAATTTTTTCCAGCCGGAAGGAATACACGGATCGATTAGCAGGCCGTCAAATTCCGGCCGGATCCCTAGAATATACTGTGTAATTGCATAGAAGTTCCATGAGGCCGTTCCGGTCAGCCATGAGTTCTTGGCTTCACCGGGCCTGAAGGCATCCTTGCCTGCCACCATCTGGGCGTAAACATAAGGTTCGGTTTTATGCAGGTCGCTGATTTCCTCGAGATAGGAGGGGCATATTTTCCGGTAATATTCCCAGGCCCTGTTACCATTACCCAGGACTGTTTCTCCGATCATGATCCAGGGATTATTATGGCAGAAAACTCCGGCATTCTCCTTATAGCCTTGTGGGTAGGAGGATATTTCACCATACTCAATATAATACTTTGTAAATGGAGGGTTATTAAGAACAATGCCGTGCTCACAGTCAAGATATTTCTTTACCGAATTCAGAGCCTTCTCACATAAACCCAGGTCTTTCCCGATACCGGCCATGGTGCACCATCCCTGCGATTCTATAAATATTCTTCCTTCTTCATTTTCATGGCTGCCAACCTTTCTGCCGGAATAATCATACGCTCTCAGGAACCATTCCCCGTCCCATCCGTATTTTTTAATCGCTTCTTCCATTTTGGTGACTTCCCTGACGGCGCGTTTAGCTTCATCGTTATTTCCGATTTTTTCACACAATTCAACGTAGTCCTTGCCATAAACCACGAAAAGGCCGGCGATCATTACCGATTCGGCCTTCGATCCTTCGGTTTTGTTTTCTGTAGTCTGAAACGATTCATCCGGATCATTGGAAAAACAATTCAGGTTCAGACAATCGTTCCAGTCGGCCCGGCCGATAAGCGGTAATCCATGCGGGCCGAGATTATTTAGGACATGATCAAAAGAAACCGTGAGGTGATCGAATAAGGTGCGTGCCATACTTTCATCATTATCGAAAGGCACCTTTTCATCGAGGATACCAAAGTCGCCGGTTTCCTTGATATAACTTACCGTGCCGAGGATCAGCCACATCGGGTCGTCGTTAAATCCGCCACCGATATCGTTATTTCCTCTTTTGGTGAGCGGCTGATACTGGTGATAACAGCCGCCATCGGGAAATTGTGTGGAGGCGATATCGATGATTCGTTCTCTTGCTCTTTCGGGAATCTGGTGTACAAAGCCGATCAGGTCCTGGTTGGAATCACGAAAGCCCATGCCCCTGCCGATCCCCGACTCGAAGAAGGAAGCGGAACGGGAAAAACAAAAGGTGATCATGCACTGGTACTGGTTCCAGGTGTTCACCATGCGGTCGAGACGGTCATCACCGGAATCCAATGAGAAAATACTTAATAGATTATCCCAATACCTACGGAGCTCCGCAAGCGCCGAATCCACTTTGGCGACCGAATTGAATTTTGCTATGGTTTCTTCCGCTTTTTTCTTATTGATGACATTTTTCGATTCCCATTTATCATCTTCCTCATTTTCCACGTAACCCAGGATAAAAATAAAGTCCTTTGATTCACCCGGCTTCAATTCCACTTCAAGGTAATGGGAGGCAATGGGTGACCAGCCATGTGCTTCGCTGTTTCGGGGCTTTCCCTCCGTCACTGCCTGCGCTTCGTCGAAACCGTTGTAAAGCCCCATGAAAGATTCCCGGTCCGTGTCGTATCCCTGTACAGGAACATTGACCGAATAATAAGCATAATGATTTCTTCTTTCCTTGTATTCCGTTTTATGGTAGATTACAGAATCCTTTATTTCAACTTCGCCGGTCGAAAAATTGCGCTGGAAGTTTTCCATGTCCGCAGCGGCATTCCAGAGGCACCATTCCACGAAAGAAAATATTTTCAGCTTTTTATTTTCCTTTGAATGATTGGAAAGCGTAAGTTTTTGAATTTCAGCCCAGGTATTGAGCGGAACAAAATAAAGAACCTCTGCGCTGACCCCGTTTTTTGCTCCGCGGATGATGGTATAATTCATGCCATGACGGCATTTATAATCGTCGAGTTCAGTTTTGACGGGTTTCCAACCCGGTGACCAGACACAATCTTTATCCTTTACATAAAAATATTTTCCCCCACTGTCCGTGGGCACATTATTGTATCGATAACGGGTAATGCGCCTGAATTTAGCGTCCTTGCAGAATGAATAACCGCCGGCGGTATTGGAAACAAGGGAAAAAAAATCTTCTGTGCCCAGGTAATTGATCCAGGGCCACGGAGTACGGGGATCGGTGATCACGTACTCACGGTTCTTATCGTCAAAATGTCCGAATTTCATAATTCGCAAATTTAATTTTTAAACCATTGCCGGCTGTCCGGCTTTCCTTGCGTTCAGGTCAGCTTCAATCTGATCCATTTTATTCCTGTTGAGGGTATAAAAGAACAAAGCGATTATTCCAAAGATTGAAAAAATACCCGGGATCCAACTCATTAGTAATTTAATACCCGGAACAGCCCCGGGGATCGTACTGGCATCCATGCCATTATAATGATAAGCCGAAAGAACAAAACCGATAATGGCGCCTGCCACACCCCCGCCGAATTTCATGGCAAATGTGCCGGCAGAATAAAAAAGGCCGGTGGCCCTGCGGTTATTTTTCCATTCAGAATAGTCGGCGGAATCGCCCAGCATGGCAAAGAAAAGGACAGGCATGATCCCGGCGCCGAACTCCGACAAAATTCCGAAAATAAATATCGGAACAATGCCGGTCGGGCCGAAGAAATAGATCATGCCGTTGGTGATTCCCGAAAACAGGATGACATAGATAAACAATTCTTTTTTCCCGAAAAAGTTGGCCATAGGCGTTGTGACCAGCGCTGCGACCATGGAGATAACCAACAGGGCAACCATATAAAAAGCCGTCAAGGGCACCCGGTGGAGGTAATGTTCAAAGTAAATGACGGTAATCCCCTGCTTGATGGAATTATAAGTGACAAAAAGGAATCCGATCAATAATAAGATAAGCCAGGGCCGGTTGGTCACCAGGTCTTTCAGGTCCTTCCTGATATTGGTGTGCTGGTCTTTAGGCGGCGTTACCCTTTCTTTCGTTGAAAAATAGGTGATCATCAGGAAGAAGACAAGCAGGGCGGCGAAAACATACATGGAGTACTGGTAACCGAGGTTTCTATTCCCATGGCCGAGAAACATGACCAGGTAAATAAGAAATCCCTGGGAAATGATACCTCCCAGGTAAGCTCCGGCAAAACGGAAGGAGGATAAAGAGGTACGTATTTTATGTGAGCTGGTCATGACGCCCATTAAGGCGGCATAAGGGATATTATTGGCCGTATAGATGAACAGCATAAGGATGTAGGTAAAATAGGCGTAAACCAGTTTGCCGTTATAACTGAAATCAGGAGTAGTAAAAGTAAGGGCCATGAAAATACCGAGGGGTAGGGCCGAGTACAATATCCAGGGCCTGAATTTACCCTGTTTGGTTTGTGTGCGGTCGGCGAGCATACCTACCACCACGTCGAGCCCGCCGTCACCGATCCGGGCCACCAGCAATAGTACGCCGGCCGCGGCTGCCGTAATGCCGAAAACGTCGGTGTAAAAGACAAGTAAGAAAGTGGTTATGGATCGCCAGGCGATGTTCGCGGCAGTGTCGCCCAGGGCGTAACCGATTTTTTCCTTTAAGGCAATTTTTTCCATGGATGTCCGGTTTAGGTTTATTAAAAATCGACCTGCATGAAATTATGTTATAAAAGGCTGCAAGAAAGCATGGTGGTAGAAGAATTCAAAAAATCAAGTTTAAAAAGTTGTTTAACCTCCTTCGCGTTCCGCTACGGCGAACGAGAAGGTTACGGTTTAATTCCCCGGAGCTCTGCCCCGGAAATTCGGGTCCAGGGCTTGCCCTGGGGTTAAATACCCTTTATTAATCGAAACAAATATAGGGAAGTTGGTAGCTTTTATATAATGGATAGTAAAAATTCAGAAGGTCTGCTTGCCTGAGACCTTTTAGGCAATTGTTTATAGAGTGGTCTTTGGGTCGCCGACCCAGGGTAGGATGCAGCGTTATCGGGTTATAAAATTATTAGGTTAATGGGTTAAGTTATTGGGTCACCGGCTCAATGATTTAATAAATAATAAGAGGTCAATCCCGGGATAGGATCCTGACCTGTTAAATCATTGAACCAGTGAACCAATGAACCATTAAAGCGACCAGCCTTCGCGATATTCTGTTCTGAGAAGCTTATTGGCGTCATCATTATTGGTGATTCTCAAATTTTCAGAATCCCATTTAAGCTCGGCGCCGCCCATTCTAAGACAAATATTTCCGAGCTGGCAGGCTTCGGTTACCGGACCTGCAAATCCGAAATTCGACTGTGTAGTTCCGTTGCCTTTGCATGCTTCGATCCATTCCTTATGGTGACCAATCGAGCGGGGCAGGTAAGGTTTGGGAGCCTTGAAGTCTTTGAGTCTGGAATTGGGGATAAACCTCAGGTATCTCGTTCCTTCCCCGCGGGAAAGAAGTTTGCCTTTATCACCGACAAAAATTGCCCCGTTTTCAGTATCCCAGTCAGGTACTTCTTTGCTGTAAACGCCGTTAACCGCATCTTCGTCCAGTTCTTTGGGTCTTTGCGGCAGCAGGCCTCCGTCATACCAATGTATGGTGACCGGGTCCATTTTTTCACGGGCCGGGAATTCGAAATGGATATAGGATGCCAGCGGGTAGGTTTCCGGGAATACCGGGGACGAACTGGCAGAGATCATCGTAGGAGCAGTCAGTTTAAGAGAAGAAAATACGGGCGACAGGTTATGGATGGCTTCATCGCCAATGGCTCCGCTTCCGAAATCAAACCACCCGCGCCATGCAAAGGGTACATAGGCAGGATTGTAAGGTCTTTCAGGAGCTACGGTCAGCCAGAGATCCCAGTCGAGAGTCCGTGGCACCCGGGGCGTGTCAAGAGGCCGGTTTATGCCCTGTGGCCAGATCGGCCGGTTCGACCAGACGTGCACTTCACGAACCTGGCCGATGGCTCCAGCCCAAAGCCATTCCTTTAGCTGACGGTTCGCATCTGCCGCCATTCCCTGGTTCCCCATCTGCGTGGCAACTCCCGCTTCTTTGGCTGCCAACGCCAATTGGCGAGCTTCATATACCGTATGCGTTAACGGCTTTTCACAATATACATGTTTCTTCATTTTCAGGGCCATCATGGCGGCCACGGCATGGGTATGATCCGGCGTGGCGATCACAACGGCATCGATGGATTTTTCATTCTCCAGCATCTTCCGGAAATCCTTGTAGATCTTGGCATTAGGGTATTCCTTGAAGGTGTTGAATGCTCTTTCCTCGTCAACATCACATAACGCATAAATATTGGCAAGTTTTCCGGAATTCCGATCCTCTTCGTCACCACCGTAAAAATCATAGGTTTTGGTGCTGGGAGCATCCGTGTAGGTTACCCGCATCAGCTTCCGTTCATTGACTTCCGGAGGGCATATGGCGTGAATGTCGCTGGCTCCACGGCCGCCGACTCCAATCCCTGCCACATTAAGCATATCGCTGGGAGGCGTATAACCCGTGCCGCCCAAAACGTGGCGGGGAACAATGGTAAATGCTGCCGAAGCAACACCCATCGTATTGATGAATTTACGCCTTGAAATGTTTTTCCCCTTTTGTCTTTTGGAAACATCCTTCTTTTTCTTCATGATAGTTATTTGTTAATCGTTCGTTTTATAAGATAAAATGGTCCTATAAGGTAATAATTTTTTTTTAAAAAAAATATTTTCATTGGTCCTTACAAAGTGCGGTCATTTTCTGCGCTTTCATAATAATCGAAATGATTTCCCAATAAATCTTTTATGGGAAGGGTAACGCGGTCAAGCTCAGTCATTATGTCTTCGCTTAAAGGGCTATTTGCCGATCTTACATTTCCCATCAGCTCACCTGCATTTCTGGATCCGATTAAAGCACAGGTAATCAGGGGATTTCCGAGGATCCATTTAATGGCAAGTTCAGGCATCGAATAACCTGACTCCTTACCGATTCGCCGGATTTTCGTTAATGCAATATTTGTTTCCTCTTCAATTCCTTCCTCTCCGTGACGGCATTCTCTTGTTTTTTTTGAATTAAAATGACGTGTACGCCGTTGCCAGACCGGAATATTTTCGAGTGATGGATATATATCTGCCAGTATTCCCTGGAACAATCCCATATATCCGATAACGCCAACTCCTTTTTCATTACATTCGGGCAATACATCATATTCGATAGCCCGGCATAGCAGGTTATAAGGAAGTTCGTTTACTGCAATTTCCCCATAGAGCAAATCACTGATGCGACCACTGCTGAAGTTACTGACACCGAAATTTCTTATTTTGCCTTGCTGTTTTAACCTACGTAATGTCTCAAGCGCTTCATTCATATTTGGGGGATTTTCGATAATCCGGGTATCCGCGGTAAAATGTCGAATCGAATGAGAATGAATCGGCCAGTGAATCATATACAGGTCAATATAATCCGTCTGCAATCGCCGTAATGAGGCCTCACAATGCTCAATTAAGGATTCCTTATAACAATTTGACGGACTGACCTTCGTACCGATCAGAAATTTGTCTCTCGGGATACCGGATATTGCTTTTCCCAAAGAATATTCGCTTCTTCCTTCATTGTATGCTTCGGCAGTATCAAAATAGTTGATTCCCAGGTCGAGTGATTCATGCACTACCCTGTTGGCATCATCCTGGTCCTGGTTACCCCAATACTCGCCGCTTCCGAATGCCCAGCAACCGGTTCCAAGGACGGATAATTCAAGGCCTGAATTTTTACAAATGCGCTTTTCCAATTATTTTAAGAATCAAACTTGGTACCTATGTCCGGAAAGAACAAGCGGATTCGATTTTACCTCTTTTTAAGTTTTAACACATAATAGACGGGCTTCTCATTGGGTTCTTACCTCTAACTATAGCTATTCCCTATTATTTCGGACGATCATATTAATTACTCAATAATGTCTCTGGATTTACAGGCAAGGCGACCAGGAAAATATCATTCTTTTGTAAATTCAGATATAACCTAAATTATTTAATAAGGTGGAAATTTATCGGTTAATGTTCTGTTTTAAAAGAGCCGTTGATTTTATTCGGGTTGAAGACCAGGAAACATTGGCGGCATTTTGAATTATTTTTGCGGGCATTGCATTTCTCTGAATGTCCAATGAGTTGATTTTGGACAGGATCGACTCCAATGCAGGAAGCATGATATTAAGGTTCTTTGTCTTAATCAGAAAATTCCAAACCGCTTCGAATTTTCTCCATCCTCCCGCATAGAAGAAATGCTTTAATTTATGTTTTATACCATCGTGTCCGGAACTTGCCTTGATTATATTTGACCAGCTATAGAAATCGCGATAGGCCCGGTCATATCCGGACTTTAGTTCTTCGGCAGATAACCTGGTAGACTTAAACACGACGTGCCTTGTATCGTATAAGTCCCAGTTTTTTGTCATAATCCTGCCCTCGCTTTCCATCGCCCTGAAAAGACCTGTCCCCGGGTATGGTGTAAGGATATGGTAAGTCGCCGTCGTAATGGAATTATTAACCCCCCATTCAACGGTTCTTTCGAATACATCGCGGTCATCATCATCCAATCCGAAAACAAAACTTCCATTAATCATGATGCCCAGTGCATGCAGCCGGGTTACCGCTTTTTTGTAATCCGCCTCCAGGTTTTGCTTTTTGTTTCCCTGTTTCAGGTTTTGGGAAGAAAACGTCTCGAAGCCCACGAATAGGCTCCGTAAACCCGCTTTTGCCGCTTTTTCCACCAGGTTGCCTCTCAAAACGGAGTCGACTGTTGCCGCGCCCTGGAAAACCCGGTTCATTCCTTTCATTCCCTCGAATAAGGCTGATGCAAATTTCGAATTTCCCAATAAATGATCATCAAGAAAATATAAGTGCCTGCCGGGAAGACGTTCAATTTCTGCCAGCGCATCATCCACCGCCTGGGTATAGAATGATTTACCACCTTCAAAGAAGGCGTCCTTATAACAAAAATTACAATGATGCGGACACCCTCTTGAAATAACGATTGAATTGGGAACTAAATATCGTTCCCGTTTTATAAGATCACGCCTTATGGGTGGGATTCTTTCCAGAGTCCTGGTAGAAGAAAAATATAATTTACGGGGAGATCCCTTCCTGAAATCCTTCAGAAATTCGGGGAACGTCTCTTCCCCTGGCCCCAGAAAGATGGTGTCAGCATGCTGAGCCGCTTCTGCAGGAAGAGAGGTAACATGTAAACCTCCGAGTAAAACATACGCCCCTTTTTTTCTGTATTGGTCAGCCATCCTGTAGGCTCGAAAGGCATTGGTGATGTAAACCTGAATAATTACCAGATCCGGTTCGTCGTTAAGATTCAGTTTTTCGACATGTTGATCCTGCAATTCAATTACATCATTTGGTGACAGGTAAGCCGCCAGCGTAGCCAGACCAAGTGGAGGGAAGAGAGAATATTTGATGGGCCTCAGGAATGGGCTTTCCGATTCCTTCAATGCCGGCAAAATCATTTTCACTCTCATCGTACATTTGAAAATTAAATTATCATGCGCCGATATACCTGCGGGCCGTTGTAGCGATATGGTGTATCAGGCGGGTAAATATATTATATATGAAAGTACTTTGGATTACAAAGTAAAATATATATATATTAATATGCAAGTTTTAGCCGGCCAATTGGATCTAATTGTGACTACCTGTCGCGGGATGGAGGAGCCATTGGGTTATACGATCAGTTTAGATAGCCTAATCATAGGGTCTGTGGCCCACAGACTACGGCAGAAAGCTGAGGGTCCGTGAGCGGCAGACCATAGTAAATTTATTTATTATTCAGGCGGGCTTGCTGACAGGCCGGCATAGAAATCTCGAAAATATCGGAATTATTCCGCGAAACCTGCCTGGTGAAATAGGCATATTGCCCGTCCTTTGAAAGCTTGAAAAATTCTTCGTCTTTATCTGTATTGATGGCCGGGCCCAGGTTGACAGGTTCACTCCAGTTTTGCCAGGTTTCATCCTGTCGCTGGGATACAAAAATGTCATACCCACCAAATCCGGTGTGTCCTCTGGAAGCGAAATAAAGTGATTTATTATCATCGGATAGAAAAGGCGATGATTCATCTTGTTCCGTATTGATTACATGTCCCAGGTTTTTTGTTGATGCTGTACCGTCAGGATGGATCAGCGTAACATAAATATCACTGCCGCCGTATGAATCGTCTTTTTTACCGGAAGTCAGTATCGCAGGCATGTTATGCGCCAGGAATATATTATCTTTTTTGTCCGCATACATCCGGAAATTGACACCGATGGGCTGTGGGAAAGACCAGTCCCCTTTCTGCCGGG
>CAYNCU010000049.1:0-21452 GCA_964395765.1 uncultured Roseivirgaceae bacterium
CAGGACGCTTTATAATCCAGCATCCAGTTGCCTACCAGTCCTTTTACTACATCACTGCCATGATCGATTGTAAATGAGATGGCAAAGAAAAACGCCAACAGAACACTAATTAGCGATATGATCTTGCTGATACCACGGCCTAATTTCCCGGTAAACCAGGCTACCAGGCCGCCTGCCATTAAAATAATAATGTTGACAATAATGATCATAGGAACAAAACAATGGTTAAGGTAACTAATACCCCGAGTGCAATACCCGCGACGTACCACCTGAGATTTCCAGTGATGGTAGTTTTAAAAATGCGGTGTAAATAACGGGTCAGGTTTGTAATGCCAATATAAATTTTATCAATAATATCATTCTTGTTGATCTTTGAAAGCCAGATATACGGATTCACAAAAACGTGATCGTAAAACCAGTCAAAACCAAGGCCGGTAAACAGGAAATGATGCAGTGATTTTCCTGCAGGAGATAATTTAAATTTATAGAGCGGACCCGGGTTTTTATACCACACCACCCAGGCGATGTAGATCCCGACCAGGCATGTTACAGCTGTTATCACCTGGAAAATGAGTTCTGTATTCCCTGTTTCCTGGCCGGTAACGGCGGCCGGTAAAACATGGGAAAGCATATCGGAAAACAAGGTAAAGTGTCCCATACTATGCGGAAGTTCTATGAATCCTCCGATTACCGATAATGTTCCCAGGATCACCAGTGGCGTTTTCATGGTCCAACCCGGCTGGTAATGCACATGGGTTTTTTCTTTGCCGAAGAAAGTGATAAATACCATCCTGAATGTATAGATGGAGGTAACAAAAGCGCCGAAATAAGCAGCTGCCCAAAGAATGTGGCTTCCTTTTGCCGACGACCAGGTATACCAAAGGATCTGGTCCTTGCTGTAAAAACCGGCCGTAATGAGGGGGAGAGCCGCGAGGGCGCCGGAGCCGGCCAGGTAAGTCCAGAAAATCACAGGTAATTTTTTAGCAAGACCACCCATTTTAAACATGTTCTGTTCATGATGAAGTGCCAGGATAACGGCTCCTGCTCCAAGGAAGAGAAGGGCTTTGAAAAAGGCATGGATCATGAAGTGGAACACGCCCGCTGCCCAGGCTCCAACTCCGAGGGCCAGGATCATATACCCTATCTGACTGATAGTGGAATAGGCAAGTACTCTTTTTATATCCGACTGGGCAATCGCCGCAAATCCGGCAACGACCAGGGTAACGGTTCCCGTAATAGCAACAACCATCATGGCAACCGGTGAAAGTTCAAAAATGCCATGTGTTCTGGCGATCAGGTAAACTCCGGAAGTCACCATGGTAGCGGCATGGATCAGTGCACTTACCGGTGACGGACCCGCCATGGCATCAGGAAGCCAGGTTTGCAAAGGTACCTGTGCTGATTTACCCATGGCGCCGCCCAGCAACAACAGGCTGACCCAGGTGGCAATAGAAGATCCTTCCGGCCACTGCGAAGGTGCTTTGGTCAGGATCGTTTGAATATCGAGTGTATTGAAATGTATGATGAGCAGGAATAATCCCAGGGCCATAGCCGTATCGCCGACACGGGTAACGATAAAGGCTTTCCGGGCAGCGGCACCATTCGGGTTTTCCTTGTAGTAAAATCCTATCAGCAAAAAGCTGCATAAACCAACCCCTTCCCAACCCAGGTAAAGAAGAACAAGATTATCAGCCATGACAAGGGTAAGCATGGCAAATACAAAGAGGTTCATATAGGCAAAGAACCGGGAATACCCTTCGTCTTCCCACATATACTCGGCTGAATAAACATGGATCAGAAATCCTACAAAGGTGATGACAAACATGAAAACAAATGTGAGAGCATCGAAATGAAAGGCGATGGAAGGCGAAAAACCTCCCACATTGACCCATGTCCATAATTTCAAATCGAAAAAGTGTCCTTCCGGCGGGGAAGAAAGAAAATGTATGCCCGCAATGATTGTTAATAACGCGCCTAATCCTACCGTTCCCGAACCGATAATTGCCGCAAGCCTTCTCGGAATTTTAGTCCCCCCGAAGGAGAGCACAAGGAATCCCAGGAAGGGTAAAAAAGGCACTAACCATAAATGACCGTACATAAACTATTTATCGTTACTTTTAATTACAATGCATTCTATCAACCTTTCATTTTACTCAGGGCATCCACATCCAGGGATTTATTCAGGTGGAACATCTGGATGACCAACGCCAGGCCTACCGAAACTTCGGAAGCTGCCATGGAAAGGATAAAAATAAACATTACCTGTCCGTCAGGCTGGGCCCAGCGGGAGCTGGCCACCACGAAGGCAAGCCCCGCGGCATTAAGCATAATTTCCACGGATACTAACATCAACATTATATTGCGACGTGAAAGTACGCCGACCAATCCCAGCAGGAATAACACTGAGGCCAGGATCAGTCCGTATTGTACAGGTATTCCGTTCATGCTTGTTCTCCTTCCAGAAATCTGTGTTTACTTTTTCTTTTTGTCCTCCCGATGTGATAAGCTCCTATGATCCCTGCCATTAACATCACAGCAGCAAGCTCTACCCCCAGGATATATTGTGTGAACAATGAAATGCCGACTTCCTTCGGGGTGATGACCGAAGGATCCGGAACTATCATATCCTTGGAGTATATCATATAAACCATTTCGATAAACAAAACAAAAGATAACAAGGCCGGGCCTCCCCATATTTTGGGGGATAGCCATTGCGCACCCTTCTTTTCCGTCTCCGCTCCGATATTCAGCATCATCACTACGAAAATAAAAAGAACCATAATGGCGCCGGCGTAAACGATGACTTCAAGCGCAGCGATAAATTGCGCCCCCATCACAAAAAAAACCACGGCAATAGAAAGCAGCGAAACGATCAGGTATAATAATGCATGTACGGCATTCGTTCGGGTTATGGCCAGGAGGGTAGCTACCACGGCTACGACGGATGCTATGTAAAAGGTAATTAACATTTTATATTTCTCTTATCGACCTATATTTCTTGTATCATTGATCATGGCATAAGGCTTTTAATATCAATGGGAGGTGTTTCGTTTTCCGATTCTCCCTTATCTTTCCCTCCTATGGCCATTCCTGCCACCCGGTAAAAATTGTATCCGTGCTGTTTTCCCTGTCCCTTGATCAGGAGGTCTTCCTTTTCATAAACCATGTTCTGGCGATTGTATTCGGCCAATTCAAAATCAGGGGTTAGCTGAATGGCATACGTCGGGCAGGCCTCTTCGCAATAGCCGCAGAATATACAACGGGAAAAATTAATCCTGAAAAACTCAGGATACCTTCTTCCGTGTTCGTCCTGTGTTGCCTGTAAGGAAATACAATCCACGGGGCAGGCGGCTGCGCAAAGATAACATCCGACGCAGCGCTCTTCTCCGTCAGGGTCGCGGGTAAGGACAATCCTTCCCCGGTACCTTGCTGCCAGCGGAACCGGCTTTTCAGGATATTCATAGGTTTCCCTCTTGCTGAATGAATGCATAAAAGCAAGCCAGATACTTCTTAAATTACTGAACATCGGTTCTCATTTTAGTTCGTCAAAACTTAAATTCCCTTAACTCCTTACTTCATAAGGACAATCGCCCCTGTGATCAAAACATTTAATAATGACAGGGGTAACAGTAGCTTCCATCCAAAACTCATAAGTTGATCATACCGGGGTCTTGGCAGGGCCGCACGCAATAATATAATAAATGATATAAAGACAAATATTTTAATAATAAACCAGGCGATCGGCGGAAGAAAAGCAGGGCCCAGCCATCCGCCGAAAAACAGGGTGGTGACCAGGGACGCGATCAGGGTAATACCGAGGTATTCCCCCACGAAGAACATTCCGAACTTCATCCCTGAATATTCGGTATGAAAGCCAGCAATCAATTCTCCTTCCGATTCGGGAATATCAAAAGGAATACGATGGCTTTCCGCAAGACCCGCGATCATGAAGATCACGAAGCCAAGGAATTGCGGAATGACAAACCATACTTTTCTTTGCGCTTCAACAATATCTACCAGGCTGAAGGAACCGGTAAGCATGACCACACCCATGAGTGACAAGCCCATGAAAACTTCATAACTCAGCATCTGGGCTGCCCCGCGCATGGAACCCAGTAAGGAATATTTATTATTGGAAGCCCAGCCTCCCAGAACAATACTGTAAGCTCCCAAAGAAGACATTCCAAAGAAGAACAGTAAACCTACATTCAGGTTGGAAACAACAATTTCCGGGGCGAAAGGAATGACGGCAAAACTTAACAGGATGGAAGCCATGATGATACCCGGTGCCAATATAAAAACAGGCTTATCGGCAAATCGGGGTACCCAGTCTTCCTTGAAAAAGATCTTGATAACATCTGCAACAACCTGTAACAATCCGAAGGGGCCCACCCTGTTCGGGCCCAGCCTGTCCTGCCATAATGCCAGCAACCGCCTTTCCACGAATATGAGTCCTGCGGCAACTGTCATGAGCACGATCAGTACACCGGCAATAATCAGAATATAGAAAACTGTTTCACTCATGATATCCTTTTATTTTCCTGAAAGTTTAATACCGGCTGCCGGGGTCATTCCCTCCAGGCCTGAAGGGATACCGGCCAGGCCGTCGGCAAGTTCATCTTTTATGACCACTTTTACTTTAACCGTATGGTTATTGACCGTTAATTCCGTTTCTGAGCCGGCAGTAAGATTTAATTTTTTTGCTTCACCGGAATTGAGAGCCAGGTAAGCTACAGGAATTCTCTGCGCCACCCCATGGGCCATGGAACTGAATACTTCCGAACCGAAAATATGATAGATAGGAATAAATCTCAATTCGGCATGACCGGCAGACCAGGCCTGGGGAATTTCCTTATAGTAATCATGTGCCTGGCCAGAAGGCTCAATCAATCGCAAACCCGGATCTCCGCCATGCAAAGGTCCGCCCACTTCAATCTGGTATTTATTAATCGCCTGCGCTGAGTTCCAGCCGGGGTTCCAGAAGAATGGTATTATAGATGAAGGCGGTGGGCCCTGTAATCCTTCCATCGTAAATGACATGGGAGAATCGTCATCTTCAGGAGGTTTCGCCTCGCTTACATGTATATTGGCATGCATGGCAGTTCTGCCACTGTAGCGGTGTGACTCCCTCGGAATTTTTTGACCGACCACCCTGAAATCCGGAGGCGGGGTAATTCCCTCGACTCCTTTAAAGGCGGGAAATGCCTTGCTCATGACAACCATAGCATCCTGAAGGGTCTTGTACCCGGAACTTTTACCGGCTGTTTCCATCACCTCGGAAATCCTCTTCCATCCCTGCCTGATATCATCTTCCGGAAGGAATACCCGGTAAAAACGCTGCGCCCTCCCCTCATTGTTGACCAGGGTGCCGTCACTTTCCGCAAAGGTACCTACCGGTAATAATACCGAGGCTTTCTGCGTAGTAAGGCTTTCAGTATGATCGAAAACAATTACATTTTTGGCATGACTGAAAAATTCATCTGCCTGCGATTTATCTAATTTCCTGTAAATGTCATTTTCAAGAATTACGGCGCCATTGGCTTTTCCTGACTTAGCCAATTCCATGACCTTTTCAAGCGACAAGCCACCCATCATAGTCAAGCCCGCGGAATTCGATTCCTCCATGGTAAGCGTGATCCCCGGGTTTTTTCCTGCTTTTTTTAAGGCCCAGGCTATATTGGCTGCAGCTTTAAGTACCGCCTCACTCCTGCTATGTACGCCGCTCACGACCAAAGGATTTTCAGCTGATTTCAGGCTTTCGGCAATATTCTTTGCCAGGCTTCCCTCGGCTTCACTTAATCCCTGAGGCAATGGACATCCCGCATCGATATGATGGGCCACGGCAAAACCCAATCGTGCAATATTTTCCGGGGCATTAAAATAAGTAGCCGAGGCGATATCATCCAGACGGGTTTTAACCGTGGAAGCTATAAAGAATGGTCCATGGGTTTTCTGAACGATTTCGCGGATAGCGGCATCATTCCATAATGGAACGCCTTTTTTTGTCGCATTTTTCCGCGGAATATTTTTAGCCGCCTGTCGCAAGGCGAGTGCAATCATGGGAGCGGTGTTAGTAACATCTTCGCCGAGCAGGAATACTACATCTGCATTTTCAATTTCTTTTAGCGAAGGTGTCCTTACGTTACCGTGGGTCAGAATCTCAAGCGCCAGCTTATGCAGGCTTAATGATTCTTCCGTCATACCACAGGAGAAATTATTTTCACCCACCAATTCCCTCAAAGCAAAATTCGCCTCCAGGGAAGCAGTCGGTGAGCCGATGCCGATCAATGAATTATTTTTAATGATATTACCGGCTTCATTCAACGCTTTTGATTTATCCGTTTTATCAAGAGCACTATTGCCATTGCTTACATAAAATGCCCTTACTCTCTTATCACTGTTTACAAATTCATATCCGAACCGGCCTCTGTCGCAGAGAAAATAGCCGTTCACTTCTCCATTATACCTACTATAGATCCTGCGAAGCGACCCGTATCTTTCCCCGGCGATGGTATTACAACCGACGCTGCAATGCGCACAGATGGATGGCGCCATGGTAAGGTCCCATTTCCGGGAATAATGGTTTTTCAGGGTTTTGTCAGTGAATACACCAGTCGGGCAAACTTCCACAAGGTTACCGCTGAATTCATTTTCCAGAGGGCCGTCCTCGCTTCTTCCGAAATAAACCTTGTTCTTATGAGCGAAAGCATCCAGGTCCTCCCCATCCGCATAATCCCTGTAAAAACGCACACACCGGTAACATTGAATGCATCGGTTCATTTCATGGTTAATGAACGGGCCGAGGTTCTGGTTTCGATAGGTACGTTTCGTGAAATTATATTTCCTGTAATTATGGCCGGTCATTACGGTCATGTCCTGCAAATGACATTCGCCGCCTTCGTCGCATACCGGGCAATCATGGGGGTGGTTGGTCATCAATGCCTCCACGATACCGGAGCGGAACATTTTTACTTCCGGATCATCAATAGAAATTCTTGATCCGTCGCTGGCTGCTTCCATGCAGGCCATTACGATCCTGCCCTGGGTATCATGTTCGTCTTTAAATTTCTTTACTGCACACTGACGGCAGGCACCTACCGATCCCAGCTTGGGATGCCAGCAAAAATAGGGAAGATCGTAACCCAGTGAAAGGCTAGCTTCCAACAGGTTTTTGTCCTGTTTTATCTCATGCTCCTTATTATTTATAAAGATCTTTGGCATTAATTATTTTATTTCCAGTGACACTTATGTTCTTTAATATGTCGTTCAAAATCTTCTCTGAAATATTTCAGGCCACTTTGCAGGGGTTCCATGGCTCCCGGTGCCAAAGCACAGAAGGTATTCCCCGGCGCCATAAATCGCGTCTGGAATTCCAGCAGCTCCAGGTCTTTCATTTCGCCCTTTCCATGTTCAATTCCATGCAGTATTTTTTCCGTCCAGGGCAGGCCGTCCCGACATGGCGTACACCACCCGCAGGATTCCTGGGCGAAGAAATGTTCCAGGTTCAGAATCATGCCTACCGGGCAGGTCTGATCGTCTAAGACAATTATAGTCCCCGTAGCCAGGCGGCTTCCTGCGGCTACCACGGAATTATAATCCATCTTTATATCCAGGTGTTCTTCCACGAGGAAATCCACGGATGCTCCCCCGGGCAAACAACCACGGAATTTAAGACCATCCTTCATTCCTCCGGCATATTCTTCTAAAATTTCACGCAATGTTATTCCCAGCGGCAATTCCCATATTCCCGGCTTCTTCACCTTCCCGCTGGCTCCGAAGAGTTTCGTGCCTCCATCCTGGGGGGAAAGGCTCAGCTCTTTGAACCAGGTAGCGCCGTTCTCAACAATGTGAGGAATGTTACAGAGGGTTTCAATATTGTTGACGATTGTGGGTTTTCCGAAAAGTCCGCTGATCTGAGGAAAAGGAGGCTTTGCCCTTGGGTTGGCCCGCTTACCTTCGAGTGAATTCAATAAAGCAGTTTCTTCCCCGCACATATATCTCCCGACACTGGTGTGAAGGTGAAGATCGAAATTGAAACCCGAATTGAAAATATTTTTACCGAGGTATCCTTTCTTTTCCGCTTCGGCCAATGCTTTTTTCACGATATCGGCAGCGTCGGTGTATTCACCCCGAATAAAAATATATCCTATATCGGCCTGGATCGCGAAAGCGGTAATGATCATTCCTTCAATCAGCTGGTGCGGATCACCTTCCAGCAACACCCTGTCCTTGAATGTTCCGGGTTCCATCTCATCTCCATTGGCCACCAGGTATTTGTGATCGAAATCTCCTTCCATCGGGACAAAGCTCCATTTCAGGCCGGTTAAAAATCCCGCTCCTCCCCTGCCTTTCAGACCGGATTGTTTAACCAATTCGGTAATTTCTTTTGGCTGCATTTTAAACGCCTTCATTACAGCCTGGTAGCCCCCTTTGCTTTCATATTCTTCCAGCGATAAAGGAGCCCGGTCGGCACGTAAATTTTTGGTTAGCGGTTTTTCCATATCCTGTTTAACTAATCACCGATCCCAATGAGTTTAATTTCATTTAATTATATGATGAAAGAATTTTATCCACTTTTTCCGGCGTAAGGTCCTGGTGAAGATCTCTTCCCACCATCATGGCAGGACCATGATCACAAGTACCCAGGCACGGTACGGGCAGCAAGGTGAACTTTCCGTCGGACGTAGTTTCACCGAATTTAATTCCCAATGTTGTTTCCATATGCTTCAAGATGGATTCATAACCCGTAATATAACAGCTTACGCTATCGCAAAGAAGGATGACATATTTCCCTACCGGCCGGCGGTATATCAGGTTATAAAATGTGGCTACACTATCTATCTCTTCGGTCGACATCTCCAGTATTTCAGATAAATCCTTAATGCTTTCATCCGATACCCAACTACGATGTTTCTGGATAACTTTCAAAGCTTCAATACATGCTGCCTGCTTCCGGGGGTAGAGCCTGAATTCATGTTCGATCTCCTGTTTTTCCTCTGGCGTAAGCATCTTTTCTCTTCCTTATATTATCGTTTCTATTTTTATTCTACTTCTAAGTATTACCTGTCAATATCCGCCAGCACAAAGTCCATGGCCCCGAGAATAGACAATAAATCCGCTACTGAATATCCCCGCGTAATATAGGGCAACATCTGCATATGGGCGAAGGACGGCGTCCGTATACGGCTCCTGTAGGCATGCGTACTTCCGTCACTGACCAGATAATAACTATTATTTCCCTTGGGAGCCTCAACGGGAACCATGGCTTCCCCCGGCGGAATTACCGGACCCCAGGTCACTCCAAGAAAGTGGGTAATCAGTGTTTCTATATCATGCATGGTATTTTTCTTGGTCGGCGGAATGGCGAGGGGATGATCCGATTTATATGGGCCTTCCGGCATATTATTCAGGCATTGTTCAATAATCCGTAAACTTTGCCGCATTTCTTCAATACGCACAATTCCACGGTCATAACAATCACCGTTATGTCCTATGGGAATTTCAAAATCAAACTGGTCGTATCCTCCGTAAGGCAGTTTCTTACGGAAATCATATTCAAAGCCTGTGGCACGGAGATTGGATCCGGTAATTCCCCACTCGATCGCTTCCTCAGTCGTAAATACTCCTATCCCCTTGGTACGCGCTTTGATAATGCTGTTTTTCATGATCAGCTTATGATAATTGTCGAGGCGCTTGGGAAAATAATTTACGAATTCCCGGACCATCTTATCCCATCCGTTGGGAAGGTCCAGCGCAGTACCCCCGATCCTGAACCAGCTTGGATGCATGCGCCCGCCGGTTACGGCTTCAACGATTTCGAAGACCCTTTCCCTGTCGGTGAACATATAAAATACCGGTGAGATCTGGCCAATATCCTGTGCAAAGGTCCCATACCAAACCAGGTGACTGGCAATCCTGAAAAACTCATTCATCATGATGCGGATCACCTGGGCTCTTGGCGGAACCTCAATGCCGGCCAGTTTTTCAACAGATAATAAGTAGGCGTGATTATTGATCACTCCGGCCAGGTAATCGATCCGGTCGGTGTAGGGAATAAAGGTATGCCATGTCTGTCGTTCCGACATTTTCTCTGCCCCACGGTGATGGAAGCCGATTTCGGGAACCACATCCGTTATTTCTTCCCCTTCCAACTGAAGAATAAGCCGAAGCACACCGTGTGTTCCCGGATGCTGCGGCCCGACATTTAAAAACATGAATTGAGTATCGTCGCTTTCGGATTTTAATCCCCACTCTTCCGGGTTAAAATTAAGAGCATTTAATTCGAAATCCTGTTTTTCATCATTCAGAAAATAGGGTCCCATCTCCGTCGCCCGTGCGGGATGTTCCTTTCTCAGGGGATGTCCTTTCCAGTACCTGGGCATTAATATACGGTACAGATGGGGATGACCATCAAATTTTACTCCGAACATATCATAAACTTCCCTTTCATACCAGCTTGCATTCTGCCAAAGTCCAGTAAGTGTCGGAAGGGAAGGATATTCACCTTTCAGTGCAACTTTGATCCTGATATAACTGTTACTTTCAAGGGAATAAAGATGATATACGACTGTAAAATCACTCTCCGGCTGGCCATCACGATGCTCGCGCATGCGCTCATCAATAGCAGTAATATCATGCAACATCTTGTAGGGATTGCCGGTATGATTTTTAAAATGCCTGGCCACCTCCACGATCTTTGCCGCAGGTACCCAAAAAGTCGGAATATTATCTATGGTGTTCTGAACGATGAATTCCTGACCGCTAAAAACCTGGGTCAGTTCTTCAATGATAGAAGATATAGTTAAAGTTTCGCTATTCATTAAAATACAGTGCTGTGGTTTTACTGCACTTGTCCGATATTTTAAATTTTATTTTCAATTCTCTGATTTGCGCTTTTATTAAAACGATTCATCGGGAGTACGCAATTCTGTAATACTCGTATTTTTTTCTCTTTTCAGATCCCGCTGCGATGTTTGTTCCGGTTTTATCACTTCATTCGGTCCCACTACCCAGCTCAGCGGTCTTTTCTCTTTACCAACGGCGTCCCGCAATAACAACAATCCCTGAAAAAAAGCATCCGGGCGCGGCGGGCACCCTGGAACATACACGTCGACCGGCAAAAATTTATCCACACCCTGAACCACACTATATATATCATACATTCCCCCGGAGTTAGCGCAGGAACCCATCGAAATAACCCACCGGGGTTCCATCATTTGTTCATAAAGTCTTTTTACCACCGGGGCCATCTTCATAAATACGGTACCGGCCACCACCATAACATCGGCTTCTCGGGGAGTATTTCGGAGCACCTCGGCGCCATAACGCGCAATATCCCACTTCGGCGTCCAAGAAGTGGCAAGTTCCACGAAACAACAGGACAAGCCGAAACCGAACGGCCATATGGAATTGGCCCGTCCCCATGCGATCAGGGTTTCCAGCTTGCTCATGAATATTGACTTCCTGGCGCTCTCCTCTAGGGATTCACCTACCCGGATCACTTTCGCATTTTTAATAACAGTCATGCCTTATTGTTTTTTCCTTGTGATTTTATGATAGGCAGCTAATATCTTCTTACCACTGGGCCCGAAATCAAGGGCGCCCAGCTTCCATATATAAAACAGTACAGCAGCCAACTCAATAATAAATATGAGAATGGCAATATAGCCGGACCAGCCCAGTTCCCTGAAAGCCACGGCCCAGGTAATAATAAAAGCAGTTTCAAGATCGAAAATGACGAAAAACATAGCAACAAGGTAAAAATGAGCTGGAAAACGAACTCTGGAACTTCCTGTGGCAATCATCCCCGATTCAAATACTTCATGCGTAGCCCTGTCTTCATGCCGCTCTCCCAGGATATGGGACAAGCCAATAATAATACCAACCAGTAAGATTACGACCACCGTATATGCTACCAGCGGCCACAAAACCATCATCAGCATAATTGCATCCTGAATATTATCCCGTTAAATTAATAACAATTCTTCGTTTGAGAATACGAGTTTCCAAATCTAATGAAAGGATCATTTTAATAAAAAGGATTTTATTGAATAAATTTTGAAAATACGACCGTTTACTATTCTGATTTTTGATTTTGCGAATGAAACGGGGGGAAATGGTAATAAATTATTTATTCGGAATTTTTTCAATGAATAAGAATAGGATTAATTGGATAATTTATATTAATTCCGGTATACCAGGATACTTTGGAATGTTTTAAAAAGTCCCGATAAAAAATCCCGAGATGCTTTGCATACCTGTGATATGGATTACATAATAAGGTTTAAGTATCCATTTTTATCCTAAATAGTATCCTTCCATCCCAAAATACGAGGATGTAATTTTCGAATAGTTTTTATATTCCGGGGCTTGTCACCCCTTCCACCTTGTCAAAGAACCGGCATCAACAATAGGGCGGGCATGGTTTTCCTGACATCCCCAGGATTAGCATTGAACTACTTTTAAGAGTGGACTTAGTACTCATTCCGGATATCACGCTGAATTTCAGAACCTCGGTCCGGTCTTTTTTTACAGGTGTAAAAGTGCAGGTGTGTTTCCCGTTTTTCATGATCCCGAAATGTACCCTGAATCCAACCACATCAGGATCAACGAATAATTGAAGCACTTTATTTTTTCCTATAAAATGGCATTTTATAAATTTATTTTTTTAAAAGAGGCTTCATTTCGGTTTCATATTCGTTCGTCAAAGCATCTCTTTGTTTTTCATTTATAAAACCTCCGTCGTTTGGGTCTTATAAACCTTAAGGCAGTTTGGGTTTACTTGGGCTTTTCATTATAGTAAAAATTTAACGGTTGAAAAAAAAGGTTGAAATCTCTGATAATGTAATGAATACTAAGTATTTATGCAAGAAAACAGAATGATTTCAGTGAGCTGATGTTTCACAACAATTCTTCTTTTTCTAACCAGGATTTCAATTGCTCATGTTTTTCAAGGGCATCCTGATCACTGTCTGTTAATATTTTCTGAAAACGGGGATCATTACGAAGATTGTCAAAAAACGGGTCATATTTTAAAAAAACCACTAACCATGAAGGAATTAATTTCCTTTGGTTTATTTCATCAAGTAATTGCAGTGCTTTATCTTTATTTCCCTGAAAAGCATAAATACCTGCCAGGTCGTAATAGGGAGCATAATAATTTCTTCCCAAACGAATACTCTCCCTGCAATAACGGATCTGTTCATTGAAATAATATTCCGCTTTTGCTGTGTCACCGTGTTTCCAGAAAACCAAAGCTATCCGATGCCTGATCCTGGGGTTGAAATATTTTTTTTCAGTTTCCACATCAAGATATTTCATCAAAGCCTGATAAGCTTCCGGGAATTGTCCGGTAATGGAATAATAAGAAAATAAATTATCAAGCGCTTCAATATTCTCAGCATCTCTTGCAATGATTTTACGATAAATTCCCAATGCTTTTTCAATGTTATCTTCGTAAAAGGCGACACCCGCCATATTTTGCATATAGAAAATCGTATCGTTATTGAGTTTCAGGGATTCAGAAAAAAAGTATTTACTTTTATCGACGAAGCCTGCTATGGCGTATAGATTTCCCTGTTCAGCAATAATCAGTGGAAGGATGGGGCTATGGTCCAGTTTAACAGCATAATTTAAATCCTTAATGGATTCAATATAACTATATAATCCCATCAGGTAAACATGCCCTCTTCTCCAATAACCCATAGAGTAATTCGGATTAATGGATACAGATTGATTGAATGCATTGATCGCTTGTTGATATGCTCCATGATCATTATAATATTCACCTTTTACAAAATAGGCTTCTTCCAGGTCAGGATTGTAATACAAGGCTTTATTGGCAAGGATCATTGCGGAATCCAGGAAATTTTCATTCAGGTAGGTAAGCCAGTAATTTTTTTCACGGTAAGCAAGGGCCAAACCGGTATAAGCCTGTGCATATGCAGAATCATAAATCAGGGACCGGTTGTAAAGGATGATTGCATTTTCCAGTGCCTGGCGGTTATAATTATCTAACCAGTAACGGGTATGTTCATCTCTGGCCTGGAGGAAAAGATTATAAGCGGTCAGGTTCTTTGTCGGTATTTTTTCAATATACTGTTTTTCCTGCGGGGTTATCGTTGCCTTTAATTCACGGGCCACAATTTGTGCCAATTCGCTTTCAACTTCCAGGATATTGACAAAATCCCGGTCATACTGTTCCGACCAGAGATGTTTATCGGTTTGACCGTCAAGTAACTGGAGGTTTATCCTGATTCTGTTTTCATATTTCTGCACACTTCCCTCGAGGACATAGGAAACGCCGAGTTTCCTGGCGATCTGGGGAATGTCGCCCGCTGTATGACTTCTGAACTGTTCCACTGAAGTCCTTCCGGGAACACGAAGATCCTCAATCTTTGCCAGGTTATTCAGGATCGCTTCCATCACCCCGTTGGCAAAATAAACAGCCTCTTCTTCCCGGCTGTCATTGATAAACGGAAGCACAGCTATCGATTTATCCCGTTCCACGGGAGGTATTTTAATCTTCAGGTAAGCAACAACACAGGCTATTATTAAAATCATTATTACGGCCGGCAGATATTTTAATTTCCTGTAGCGCAGCCAAACGGTCTTCCGGACTGTAGTAACGGATTTTTTTTGTATCTTCTCATTATTCCCTAATATCCTGTAAATCCTGACCGGATCTTCAACATTTTTCAGAGTTTTTTCAGCCAGGAATTCAACCCCAATACCCGGCTTGTTTTTAATTTCCTTGTATACTGCACCCGAAATATTGATATGTCCTTCTTCAGCCATCGCTTCAAGCCGGGAAGCCACATTAACGCCGTCGCCCAGCACGTCATCACCTTCAAAGACCACTTCTCCTTCATGGATCCCGATCCTGAGTTTTATATTTTCCGACTGGGCCTCCTGCTGAATAGCCATAGCGCATAATACCGCCTGGGAAGCGGATGGGAAACTGGCCAGGATACCGTCTCCCATTTCCTTGATCAATGAGCCTTCGTATTTTTCAAATAAAGTGGTATGGATCTCCCGGTTAATTTTCAGGATCTCAAAGGCCTTATCTTCGTCTTTACCCATTAAGGCAGTGTATCCGGCAATGTCGGTGAACATGATAGCTGATAATCGTCGTTGTTGCATGGCTGAGAATAATATTAAAAAAATCAATCCCTCCCCGTCTTATATTATAAATTCAAGTTACAAAATAATAGTATGATATTTCAATTCTTTGATAACTTAATCATTAGTTAAATACCTTTGCCCTACTTTCATTTCGTGATGAAAACCTGGCAAATCGCTTTTATAATAAGTATATTGGCCACCGTCCTGATATCTGCCAATTCGGGAGGGCTGTATATCTATGCCCTTGATGAGGCAAAAAATTCAACTTGTGCCAGGGAAATGATGGAACGCGATGACCTGGTCGTACCCACCTTTAATTATGAGCTTCGCGGGGACAAACCACCCCTGCATTACTACTTCATGATCGCGGCCTATAAGATCTTCGGGGTCAATGAATTTTCAGCCCGTTTCTTTTCCATGATCATGGGCGTGCTGACGGTTCTTGTCGTATTCCTGTTCACAGAAAAATTCATTAACCGGAATGCCGCCCTATTCGCTGCCATTGCCCTGATCTCATCCTTTCACTTTGCCTTCGAGTTCCACATGGCGGTACCTGATCCTTACCTTGTATTTTTCATGACCCTGGGCTGGGTTTTCTTTTACCGAACTTTTAAGGACCCATCATGGATAAATAATTTAATTATGTATGCATCTTTCGGGCTGGCCACCCTTGCCAAAGGTCCGGTAGCAGTCGCCATCCCCGGGCTTTCAATTATAATATTCCTGTTGATCACAGGAAATTTTAAGGGAAAAATAATAAAATCCTTGAAGCCGGTGCCCGGTATCCTGCTCTATCTCGCCGTTACTTTACCATGGTTCATTCTCGTGCATATTAAAACCCACGGTGAATGGACTCACATCTTTTTTATCGAACACAATATTGACCGCTATACCAGCACCATGGAAGGTCATGGGGCTATATTCCTCGTCGTCCCGCTGATGGTCCTGCTGGGCATGCTTCCGTACTCCGTGATCCTTTTTCAATCCCTGGCGGCCGGATGGAAAAAAAGAAAGGATAATGATCTGTTATTATATTGTGTGGTCGTCATAGTGACTGTCATAGCATTCTTCTCTTTTTCAAGAACAAAACTTCCGAATTATACCGTACCGGCTTATCCATTTATTGCCATTCTTGCCGGCTGGTATGTAAGCGAACTATTATCCGGCAAATGGATCAGGTCGTATCTGAAAATTTCACTTTGGATTTATCTGGTCATTATGGCCGGTATTCCGGTTGCGTTATATGTGATCCTTGGAAAGGACCCATTATTTACCGGTTTAAAAAATATTGCCTGGTATTTTCTGCTTCTTCCGGCGGGGGGAATCCTGGCACTCTTGCTGGTTTACAGGAAAAATATCTTAATTGCTTTCACCACACTCTCCGTTTCATGGATTATCGTTTCCCTCATGTTTTTTTATTGGTTGTTTCCCAAAATTGACAGGTTGAATCCGGTAGCACGTTCACTGCCATTAATAGATAATTCTCACCCGGTGGCCGTATACGGATTATATAATTCTGCATTTTCCTTTTACCTGAAAAAACCATTTACCCCTCTGACCTCTCCCGCCGAGCTGTCACAATATGTTCATACCCATCCTGAAGCTTATATTATTTCCCGGAAAAGCAAAATGGATGACCTGAACAAGGCCGGAAACCTTAAACTGGTTTCCGAAGACAAGGATATCTTTGAAATTCCAACCACCGTAATCATGCAGGTGGAAGGAAATTGATGCTCTTCTTGTAAAATTACTTCTACCTAATTAACGAACCGGATTAAAAATTAATATTCAGTGAGTTTATGTCAACTCATTTTATAAAGTTAAGGTCTGACCTGTAACCTGTAAACTGCAACAAAATTTGACATTTCAATTTACACCAGGCATTTGCATCGAAGATTTCGCATAATCTGGAATCTGGCAACCGACAACAATCATTCAAATAATAAATTCGTATCTTAATGATTCAACGACCGGTTAAGAGATTCATTCCTTCCCAATCCTACCATCTCAAGTAATCCCCATGAAAGCAGGGTAACCGCAATACCGATGGCGGCCCCGGTAAAAACATCCATAAAAAAATGTTGCATGAGGTATACCCTGGAAAAACATACCCCGATAGCCAGGCCATACCAGAGGGCCGACCATCTTTTATTTTTTACAACGATGGTCAGGATCGTAGCCACGGAAAAGGCAGTCGCCGCATGACCCGAAGGAAACGTCTGGTAAAGGTGCATGGTTACGCCTTCCACAAAGTGTACCCCGGGGGTATGAGAAAAAAACAATACCGGCCTGTTCCAATCGCTGAAAAGGATCATTTTCATTACCTGGACGACCGCGGTTTGGAAGATAATGACTACCAGTGTCATTACAAGATAATAATACCGGTAATATAGCAGGATCAATAACAGCAAAACGAAAATCCATCCATCCCCGAGATAGGTATAATAGCGGAAAAACTGATCGGCGAATGAATTATGGAAATGGTTGAGCATTAACTCCACTTCCCCTTTTTTGTACAGGAAGCCTCCTGTTACCGCGATGATAAAAAAAGGCACCAGCAGGTATAATCCCCAGATTTCTCTGATTTTCTTCATCTATTATTTCATCATTCTGAACTTCAGGTATTTGATTTTGATACCTGCTTCAAGAAATTTTTTTTCATAATCGGTCATCAGCCCGAAATGGTCTTCCTTGAGTTCCGAGGCATACAAGTCATCCGTAAATATAAGACCGGTGACGCCTTCGAAGGTACTTAATGTTTCCAAGCTATATTCATATAACTCCTTATTATCTGTTTTAACACAGACCAGGCTTCCGGGTTTCATGATCTTTTTATAACTGTTAAGAAACCTCGGGGAAGTAAGCCGTTGGCGAATGTCACTTTTTTTGGGCCTTGGATCCGGAAATGTAATCCAGATACCGTCTACTTCATCTTCCTCAAAAAAATTCTCCAGTTGCTGGATCTGTATTCTGAGAAAAGCCACATTTTGTAATCCTTCTTTTTCAGCCTCCTTGCTGCCTGTCCAGATCCGGCTGCCCTTGATATCCACTCCGATATAATTATTGCCCGGAAATAACCGGGCCAGGCCGACGGTATATGTTCCTTTACCGCAGGCAAGTTCCAGCATTATGGGCTTGTCATTGGTGAAAAAAATGTTTTTCCAATTTCCCTTTATGGTGTGATATTCGGGTTTTCCCGGTTCAATTACATTTCTCCTTACGGCATTATCCCTGAATTTTTCCTGTTTGCTTCTCCCCATTATTTTAACAAGTTCAGTTCCCCTACCACGAAAGTACTTCCGCCGGCGAAGATGACATCGCCTGAAGAATAACCGGAAATAGCAGCGGCCATCGCCTTATTTACATCAGGGATCACTTGCCCTTTCAAGCCGAAGCGGGCGGCAGTTTCAGCCAGCTCCGCTGCATCCCTGGCCCTGGGAATGGACGCCTGGCAGAAATAATAGCGGGCATCCCGGGGCAGCAAACGCAGGATTGGATCCGGTTTCTTATCTTTCACCATTCCGAAGACTATATGAAGCTTTTTTACCGTTAATTTTTTAAGCTGCCGGACCACCCATCGTATCACTTCTTCATTATGCCCGACATCGCAAATGATATACGGATCACGGGATAGTACCTGCCATCTTCCTTTCAGTCCCGTCTGATCTCTCACTTTTAAAAGGCCCTCACGGATGTGGCTCTGTCCGATCGTAAAATCTTTGCTTTTCAGGACATCCAATACCTTTAAAACCGGTGGAATATTTTTGACCTGGTAATCACCGGAGAGATCGGTCCCCACGTTAAACACTTCATTGGTCATCAGATCCCGGCACCGGCATTCCAGGTGGTCATTGATATTCCTGTGATCGGAAATCGAATAAAAATCTTCGGCAAAATAAATATCGGATTCAGACTCCCTGGCTTTTTTAATAAAAACGGGATCTGATTCAGGACTTCTTTCACCGACTATCACCGGTATCCCTGCTTTTATAATCCCGGCCTTTTCATAAGCAATCTGACTCAATGTATCGCCGAGCATATCCTGATGATCAAAGGATATATTGGTGATCAGGGAAATTTCCGGTTTTATAATATTGGTGGAATCGAACCTGCCTCCCAGTCCTGTTTCAATGACAACCACATCTACCTTGTGTCTTGCGAAGTGGTCAAAGGCCATAGCGACGGTAAGTTCAAAAAATGAAGGATCTATGGATTCAATCCAGGGTTTTATTTTAACGGTAAAATCAATGACTTCCTGCTGTGCGATGGGCAATCCGTCAATCCGGATCCTTTCGGTAAAGTCTTTAAGATGGGGGGAAGTATATAACCCGGTTTTATAGCCTGCACTTTGCAATACGGAAGCGATCATATGGGAAGTACTTCCTTTTCCGTTGGTCCCGGCAATATGCACGGACCTGAATTTGTTCTGTGGATCACCGATTCCCTCGCATAATTTTATGGTATTGGTAAGGTCTTTTTTAAAAGCCTGCGATCCCACCCGCTGGTACATGGGGAGTTTCGTAAAAAGATAGTTCAGAATTTCCTGGTAAGTCATCCGTAAAATTCTATCTCGAGCGGATTATAAAGGTAATTTTACCAGTGGATGTCGGCGCGGGCCGTACATTGGAAGAAAGGGCTAAAGGTAAGTTGCTCAACCGCATCCCGGTAAATTTTTTCGACTTCCGGGCTGACCGTTTTTTCAAGTGTTCGGACTGACATAATCTCACCGCGGTCGTTTATTTTAATTTCAAAAACTATCTTACCGTTTTCATTGGAAGTATCATTGGGCCTGGGTTCCTCATCCCATCGCCAGCCTGCCATATCCAGGGAAGAGCCACCTTGACCACCGCCCGGGGTTCCGTACAATGCTCTGGCATCAATTTTTCCCTGCGGATTACCCTGATCCCCTTTCGCATTCACCTGGTCACCCTGGCTGGTGTTTTTGTTTTCATTTCCCGTGGCCCCTGTTGATTTCTGTTCCTTATTATCCGGTTGTTTCGCGGAAACTTCCGGTTGTGATTTCGGTTTATTATTTTCCATTGAAGGATTGGTGATCCTTGTTTCCGAATTCGTTTTTTTAGTTACATCCGGCGACTCCTGCGGTTGTGCCGGAGCGGGGGTAATTACTTTTTCTTCGACCGGCTGCTCTTCCTGTGGTTTCGTTTCCTCCGGTTGCTGCTCCTCCGGTTGATTCTCTCTGGCTGACTCCCGGGTTGCGGAAACATTCTGAGGCTCCTTGTTTACCGGTTGGATGTCTCCTGTTCCCGAATTATCAAGGCCGAAGTTAAGTTCAATACCATATTGCTCCGCCGGTGGAAACGGTGCTTTCCAGGCAATAATGAAAAAAAACAGGAGACCCAGAAAAGCATGAATAGCTATGGAGCTAATCAGACCTATACGCTTATTTCTTTTTTCCCCTTCTTCATTCATCGCTAATCAGGTTTTGTTGCGATGGAAACCTTTGCTTTCATGGACGTTGCAATACTGGCAACTTGAACGAGGTATTCCGTAGGAACCGATTTATCAATATGCAGAACTACTACTCCTTCTTTCCCGCCCATGGCTGCCCTGAGATCATCCGGTAACCGGTTCAGGGTCGTC
Organism: uncultured Roseivirgaceae bacterium; assembly: GCA_964395765.1. Lineage (GTDB taxonomy): Bacteria > Bacteroidota > Bacteroidia > Cytophagales > Cyclobacteriaceae > DATDPY01. Next base: position 20,725 of record CAYNCU010000049.1, read on the forward strand.
CTCTGGTCATTTACGTAATAATGAAGGTCTTTGGTTATCGTTACTGAAACTTTTTGCAAAACGATAGTGGAAGATTTGCTCGTAGGCAGGTTTACTGGTAATCCCGAAGGGGTCACGTAGGTGGAACTTAGCATGAAAAAGATGAGCAGCAGGAAGATCATATCTGTCATCGAAGCCACACTGAAGGCTGTATCCACCTTATATTTGGATTTAAGATCCACGCCTCGTTATTGTTTTATTTTTCAATCAATTGCCTATTCTAAAAATCACAAATTCCAAATCTCCAATAATATTCAAATTTCAATTTTACATTTTTCAAACAGGTTTCATGGTTTCAACAAAATCAATTTCAGGGTTTTGAAATTTGGAATTTGAATAATTGAAAATTACTTGAAATTTGATTTTGGTTATTTGAAATTAAAATTGTTACCGGGGTTCCTGCAGGAGATCCACGAAATTGATTGACGTATATTCCATCCGGTATATCAGTTTCTGGATCCTCGTGACCAGGTAATTATACCCCAGGTAGGCTATAATGCCTACAATCAATCCGGCTGCAGTAGTTACCATGGCTTCATATATTCCGGAAGAAAGCAATTTGGGACTAACCGTACCTTCTTCCTGGGCGATGGCAATAAATGCCCGTATCATTCCCGTTACCGTTCCAAGAAATCCGATCATTGGCGCTGCACCGGCGGTGGTGGCCAGTAACGAAAGATTTTTTTCGT
>CAYNCU010000050.1:0-20850 GCA_964395765.1 uncultured Roseivirgaceae bacterium
TAAACTTACTGAAAAGTTTAAGGCGGAGGAATACGCATTCCAGATTGAAAAAATAGCCGGTGGATACCAGTTTATGACCAAACCGGCCTATCAATCCAGTATAGGCATTCTTTTAAAACAGCAATCCAAAAAACGGCTCTCCAACTCCGCGCTGGAAACATTATCCATCATTGCGTATAAGCAGCCCATTACAAAGCCACAGCTTGAACAGATCCGTGGGGTAAATTGTGATTATTCCACGCAAAAACTGCTTGAAAAAGAATTAATTGAAATTAAAGGTAAGGCCGATACTCCCGGACGACCGATCCTTTTTGGTACCTCTTCTAAATTCATGGAATATTTCGGAATCAATGACCTCGCCGAACTACCTACGCCAAAAGATTTCCCACAGGATGAAAATAAAATCGGCGATGAAAATATTGAACAACCGGAATAAATTGTATCCTTATGGCTTTTGAAAGAAAAGGTCAAAAAAAGTTCCGATCAAAAAATCCGGTTCGCCCTTTTCGCGGAAAAACCTCCTATAATAAATTTCGTAAGGCGAAACCCTCGTACATCGATGAAAAGAAAGAGGATGCTTCTGTTCGTCTTAACAAATTCATTGCCAATGCCGGAATCTGTTCCAGGCGGGAGGCAGACCAGATAATCCAAACCGGTGAAATCAGTATTAACGGAAATGTGATTACACAACTCGGGACAAAGGTTAATCCGGGTGATATCGTTAAGTTCAACGGCCGGGTTCTCCATCATGAAAAACCGGTTTACATCCTGTTGAACAAACCTAAGGGGTATATCACAACCACCAGGGACCAAAATGAGCGGGAAACCGTACTTGACCTGGTAAAAGGCGCCTGTAGGGAAAGAATATATCCCGTAGGCAGGCTCGACAGAAATACTACAGGTCTTCTTATATTAACAAATGACGGTGATCTTGCCAAAAAACTGTCACATCCTTCTTACGAGGTCAGAAAAATCTATGAAGTGGGGATAGACCGGCCCATCCAGGCGAATGACCTGGCAAGTATCCGGGCAGGAATCAATCTCGATGACGGTTTTATTAAAGTTGATGAAATAGCGGTAATCTCTCCGGATCGCCAGAAGATGGGCATTGAAATACACAGCGGAAGGAACCGGGTAATCAGGAGAATTTTTGAAAGCTTAAATTATAAAGTGACTAAACTTGACAGGTCAGGATATGCAAACCTGACCAAAAAAGACCTACCCCGCGGAAAATGGAGATTTCTTGAACAACAGGAAGTCATCCGGCTTAAGCACCTGAAATCGGGGCGCGCAAAAAGTCATGATAAACATGAATAATCAACATTTCTGCTGCTTTTTGCTTTCATTTTAAATCATTTCCTTATTTTTTTTCGAGGGATTCATTAACTTTTTTACCTGGATATTCTTTGTATGATTAATTATCTCTTACCTATAATATATTGATCGCATGCGCTTGGTGAAATCCCCTGATTTTATGGCATTTTTATTACTATACCTTTCTGTATTTCTGTATATCAATATTGTATATGCCCAGGAGCCAGCGGTTAAAACTTTGGAAATCGGCGCCAAAGCACCCGGATTCAACCTTAAGGGCACTGACGACAAGATGTACTCACTCCACGATTTTGATCAATATCCTATTCTTGTAATAATTTTTACCTGTGACCATTGCCCCACCGCCCAGGCATACGAAAATAAAATCATAAATTATGTGAAAGAATACCGTCCCAAAGGAGTCGGCTTTGTGGCCATCATGCCGAACAGCAGTAAGGCATTAAGTCTGGCAGAACTGGGATATACTGATATCGGTGACGATTACGATGATATGATACTAAGGGCCCGGGAAAAGAAATTTAATTTCCCTTATCTCTATGATGGAGATGATGAAAAAGTGTCAATTCAGTACGGACCCGTCGCAACTCCTCATGTATTCATATTTGATAAAGAAAGACATTTACGATATACGGGCAGAATTGATGATACGGAAAATCCTTATATCACTCCCAAAACGGAAGATATGAAAAATGCCATCGATGCACTTCTTGAAAATAAACCTGTCCCGGTAACGAAAACCAAGACCTTCGGTTGTTCCATTAAATGGGCCTGGAAAGATCATTGGAAAAAACAATTAATTGAGGATTGGGCCAAGGAGACCGTTAATCTCGATACTCTCGATGAAGACGGGATCAAAACGCTGGTGAGTAATAATTCTTCCAACCTGCGGATGATCAACATATGGGCAACCTGGTGCGGCCCCTGTGTTATTGAATTCCCCGAATTAATAAATATTTACAGGATGTACCGGGGCAGGGATTTTGAATTTGTTACTCTGTCTGCGGATAAAATTTCAAAAAGCGATAAAGTGATTGACTTCTTGAAAAGAAATGAGGCTTCTTGCAAAAACTATATTTTTAACAAGGATGATACCTATAAACTGATTGATGCCGTTGATAAGAACTGGCAGGGATCATTGCCCTATACACTGCTGGTAGCCCCCGGGGGTAAGGTTATTTATAAAATCTCCGGATCCATTGATCCTCTGATACTAAAAAAGAAAATTGTGGATTACCTCGGAAGATATTATGCGGATGATAAATAACCTTGAATACCGGAAAATATGGGTAAATCGGGCTTACAACAAAAAGAGGCCCTGAAAGGCCTTTTTATGTGGTGATGAGTGGAATCGAACCACCGACTCACGGATTTTCAGTCCGTTGCTCTACCATCTGAGCTACATCACCCTGGAAAAGTCGGGCAAATTTATATAATTTTATATAAGCGACAAACAGCAATATCATTTTGTAATAAAAGGATGCTATTGCAGTCGAAAATCATATATTTCGGATATACCGATTCCGGGGTCATTAAAAATTTTAAGGATTGCGCAGGATTCCGATCATAAATTAGCATTCAGGCAATAATAACAAAAATTTATTGTTTTCGTTTTAAAATCAAAGACATAGACAAGATGGAGAATACAGTTAAAAAACTATCCGCCGGGGCGAGGGTTTGGATCTACCAGGCCGGGAAGAAACTGACTGAATCGGAAAGAAAAAATATTCTGGACAAGGCAAAATATTTTGTTGCGAATTGGTCTGCCCACGGTAGTGCACTAAATGCTGATGCTGAAATTTTATATGATACATTCCTCGTTCTTATGGTAGACGAAGGCGATATTGGCGCTTCAGGATGTTCTATTGATAAATCCTTACATTTCATTCAGCAACTCGAACAGGAATTCCATATTGATTTCCTGAACCGGAAAATTGTTGCATTACTCGAAAAAGGGATGGTAAAACTGGTCGATTTGGAATCCTTAAAGTCCCAAATAAATGAAGGTAAAATTGATAAGGACAGTATTATTTTTAATAATTTAGTAAGCACGGCAGGCCAGATGGAAACGGATTGGAAAATTCCCCTTAATAAATCCTGGCTGCAACGATATCTACCTGAAAATTAGATTTTTTATGATGAAGGGATCGGCAAAATTATTTTTATTGGTTTTGCTAGTTTTTTGTTCGTGCAACCTGAGTAAACGGACAATGAAAAGAGCGCATAAAAAATTTGACCGGGGAGAATATGAAGTTTCGATTCAGATGTATCAGAAAGCCGCGAAGAAAAAGGCAAATGCCGGCGAAGCGAATTTTTATATCGGGGAATCCTACCGCATGTCGAACCGATTGAGGGATGCATTGCCCTACTACCAGGAAGCTATAAAAAAGGGATACAATACGGAAGCCGTCCGATATTACCTTGCGGAATCTTTAAAAGCCAACGGCAAATACGACGAAGCTTCCCAGATCATTCAGAACCTTGACGGAAAAGTGACCGATCCGGACCTGAAAAAACTGGTGGACCTTGAGTTAAATAATCTTAACGAACTGAACAGGATTAAAAGCATTAAAAATTATTACCGCGTTAAAAATCTGGAAGATATTAACAGTAATAGTTCGGAATATTCCCCGGTATATTGTGACGGCGAACTATATTTCACCAGTTCAAGGGAAGGCGGCAGAATATACAAAGCCACCGGAACTCCTTTTACTCAAATATTCAAGGTAAAGACCGCCGGAGCCCGGGTCGATATGGCCACCCTCCAGCCTCTTGATGCGTCCATTAACGATGAGAATTCCAATGAAGGCTCTGTTACATTTTCCGCCGACGGAAAAATAATGATTTTCGCTAAAGGAAATACCGGGAAAAGGAACGGTACCAGGGATGTTGATCTTTATATCACGACTTTCCGGAGAGGGCATTGGACCGAACCGAGGTTATTGCTTATAAATGATCCCAATGCTTGGGACTCAAGTCCTTCACTAACTTCTGACGGAAGAACCCTGTATTTTGCTTCTAACCGCAGCGGTGGCTACGGTGGAACCGATATATATTCTGCCACGCGTGACAGTCGTGGCCGCTGGGGCAACGTAAAAAACCTCGGGCCAGACATTAATACCCCGGGCAATGAAATGTTTCCCTATGCTGCCGATGACGGAACTTTATACTTTTCATCCGACGGGCACCCGGGATTCGGGGACCTGGATATATTCAAGGCCACTCGTGTACATGGAAAAATGACAGTGGAAAATCTGGGCAGTCCGATCAATTCCAGTGCCGACGATTTCGGATTATTTCTTTTTTCCCCTACAAAGGGTTTCTTTACCTCCAATCGTGAGGGGGGAAAAGGAGACGATGATATTTATACTTTTATTAACAATGATCCCAATCTGAAAATCATCAATTATTTCCTGCAGGGAACCACCATTACCTTCGACGACAACGGGCAAGAAAGAATTCTTGGTAATACCACCGTTAAGTTGCTTGACGATCAGGACCAGCTTATCTCTGAAACACTGACCGGCGAGGACGGCAAGTTCACTTTCCGTGTTTACCCGGAAGAGTCCTATAACGTTGTTGCTGAAAAATCCGATTATCTGACCAGCCGGCAGCCTTTTACGACGGTAGGAAAATCCGTCCCGAAAGATTCTCTGACCAAACTGATAACCAATCACTTTTTCGGTATTAAGGTTCCCCTTGATAAGATTGTTATTGATAAGGCAATTGTTCTTGAAAATATTTATTATGATCTTGACAAATGGAATATCCGTCCGGATGCCGCCAAGGAACTTGATAAACTCGTGGCTATTCTGAAAGATAACCCCGATATCAAAATCGAATTAAGTTCCCATACTGACAGCAGGAATACCGATGAATATAATATGGAATTATCGAAGAAAAGAGCACAGGCGGCTGTCGACTATATTATTTCCAAAGGGATCAGCCCTGATCGTTTAATCGCGAAGGGATATGGTGAATCAAGATTATTGATCTCAGATGCCGAAATTGCCAAATTACCCACCGAAGCCGAAAAAGAAGCCGCCCACCAGAAAAACAGGCGTACTGAATTTAAAATCATTGAATATAATAAAAAGCCAGAAGAAGCCTCCGATAAAAATCAGAAGAACAACCAGGATAATGCTGCTGATTGGGAAAAGGAAATCGAATGGGACCAGTAGCAGGAATCGGGATTTTTTAATTCGCTCCATGGATTTTTATAATTTGCCATTACATATCGTTTGCAATTGATGATTATCTTTATTGCCTGGTTTTATGGAAGACCGATATCTAAAAAGAGGCGTATCCTCCTCCAAGGAAGATGTTCACAATGCGATCAGGCATCTGGATCGCGGGTTATATCCCAATGCATTCTGCAAAATAATACCCGACTTGCTTGGTAATGACCCGTTCTGGTGTAATGTAATGCATGCAGACGGCGCCGGGACAAAATCCTCACTGGCTTATATCTATTGGAAAGAAACAGGCGACCTGTCGGTCTGGAAAGGTATTGCCCAGGATTCTATTGTAATGAATATTGATGACCTTCTTTGTGTTGGTATATCGAATAATATTCTATTATCATCAACCATCGGCAGAAACAAATTCCTGGTACCGGGTGAAGTGATAAGTGAAATCATCAGCGGCACTGAGGAATTTATAAGCCTGATGAAATCCTATGGAATTACCATAACCAGTACGGGTGGCGAAACGGCAGATATCGGCGACCTGGTGCGGACTGTGGTAGTCGACAGTAACGTAGCAGCCAGGGCTCGGAGAGATGATATTATTACCAATGAAAAGATTTCACAACCCGGAATCATTATCGGGCTATCCTCCTCCGGGCAGGCCCTGTATGAAAATGAATATAACGGAGGAATGGGGAGCAACGGACTTACTTCGGCACGACATGATATATTTTCATCCCTATATTCTGAAAAATACCCGGAATCTTTCGATACAAGGATAAGTAAAGAATATGTTTATTCCGGTTCCTATAAGCTTACTGATATTCCCGAGGGTAGCCCGGTGAATATGGGAAAACTGGTCCTTTCACCGACTCGCACTTATGCACCGGTTATACATGAAGTCCTGAAAAACCACCGTAAAAATATTCATGGCATAATCCACTGCAGCGGAGGCGGACAATTAAAGGTTATGAATTTTATTTCCGGGGTTAAGGTCATTAAGAACAACATGTTCCCCATTCCATTGCTTTTCAGGATTATTCAACAGCAAAGCGGCATTTCATGGGAAGCCATGTACCGGGTATTCAATATGGGCCACAGAATGGAAATTTATACAACCGATAAATTTGCCCAGGAAATAATCAATATTGCCTCCGCGTTTAATATTAAAGCACAAATTATAGGATATGTCGAACCCGCTTCCGAAACAGGAGTGGAGATCAGAACGGATAATAAAGTCTATTCCTATAAGGAATAATGATCAGAAGCCAGGTCTGTTAGACATCCCGAGGATCTGGGCCGAACCGTAGCGGGCGTTATTGACATTATAAAATCCGGATAAAATTCTGTGTGCGATAACACTCAGAACCAAATCTTCCTCTGAATTATTTTCTTTGCCAATCCAGAAAACCCGTTTTGGATGTCTTTTCATATCCTTCACATATTCCATAGCGTCGGAATACTGTTCTTTAGAGAAGGACAGCGTAAAGCATGTTGTTACCTTTTCCATAGTTGAGAATTTGACAGTGTATATAGAAAGTTATGAATATGATTTAAAAAAGTCAAATAGTCGAATCCTATTTTATTAAACGTAACTCAAATCCGGGAGTTTTATCCCCCCTTTAATTAAAGGGGTTCAATAAGCCCGTCGTTAATCCCGTAAGGCGTTGGCTCCGCTTACAATTTCATTAATTTCCTTGGTTATGGCCGACTGCCGTGTCCGGTTATAGGTAAGACGCAAATTATTAAGTAATTCCGACGCATTGTCCGTTGCCTGATCCATGGCCGTCATTCGTGCACCATGTTCCGAGGCATTGGATTCGAGAATATTCTTAAAAAACTTTATCGAAAGTGATTTGGGGATTAACTGTCGGACAACACTTGAATTATCCGGTTCGAATATATAATTTGTTTTCCCTTCTGAATTTCCATTTTCCGTTTTCAGATTAATGGGCAAAAACTGTTCGGCCTTAAGGATCTGTGTTGCAACGTTTTTAAATTCATTATAAACAATGATGACCTTATCGTATTCCGAATTTTTAAATTTTTCAAGTATATGGGAGGTAGCTTCCTGAACATGATTAAAATCAAGATGCTGAAAAATGTGCCAATAGTTATCCACCAGTTTAAAATCTCTTTTCCTGTAAAAATCATATGATTTTTTCCCTATCGGCATGATGACCAACCTGTTATCGTTGTAATAAGATTGGTATTCCTCTGTTACCAGGTCCCGTACTTTCCGGAAAATATTACTGTTAAAAGCACCGCATAATCCTCTGTCGGAAGTGATCGGAACAATGAGCACGGTTCTGATTTCTCTTTCCGCGGCGAATTCCGATTCATAGCCGTCTTCTAAGGCCTGGATTGAAATAAAGAGCAGTTCAGATAATTTCTCGGAAAAAGGTCTCATCTGCAGGATCTTGTCCTGTGCCCTTCTTAATTTCGATGCAGCCACCATTTTCATGGCTTTTGTAATCTGCTGCGTCGAAATGATGGAATTAATCCTGTTCTTAACCTCTTTTAATCCGGGCATAATGAATTAATACTTATTTTATTTAAAACTTTCGGCTATTTTTTGAGCTACTTCTTTCATGATTTCTTCCTCTTTTTCGGTAATTACTCCGGACCTCAATGTATTTAAGACATCTATATGGAAGTTAACTAGTTCAAGAATATAATCTTTTTCAAATGCTTTGACATTATCCAGCGGAACAGTATCAATATGCCCTCGTGTGGATGCAAAAATTATGGCAATCTGGTGTTCCACGGGGACAGGAGCATACTGATGCTGTTTCAGGATCTCCTGGTTCCTTCTTCCGCGGTCAATAACAAGCTGTGTAGCTTTATCCAGATCAGAACCAAATTTTGCAAATGCTTCCATTTCACGAAATTGAGCCTGGTCCAGCTTTAGAGTCCCGGCCACTTTCCGCATAGATTTTACCTGGGCTTTACCGCCAACCCTTGAGACGGAGATGCCCACATTAATAGCAGGACGGATCCCGGAGTTAAATAAGTTCGTCTCCAGGAATATCTGTCCATCGGTAATGGAAATCACATTGGTAGGTATATAGGCGGAAACGTCACCGGCCTGCGTCTCGATAATAGGTAAAGCAGTTAATGAGCCTCCCCCTTTCGCTATTTTTTTTATGGAAGGCGGAAGGTCATTCATATTTTTAGCCACTTCATCGCTTTTTGTAATTTTGGCAGCCCTTTCCAGTAACCTTGAATGCAGGTAAAATACATCGCCCGGGTAGGCTTCCCTGCCCGGAGGTCTTTTAAGCAATAATGAAACTTCCCGATAGGATACTGCCTGTTTTGACAGGTCATCATAAATTACCAATGCGGAACGACCTGTATCCCTGAAAAACTCACCTATTGCTGCCCCGGCGAAGGGGGCAAAAAACTGCATCGGAGCAGGTACGGAAGCACTGGCTGAGACCACGATGGTATATTTCATGGCCCCGGCCCTCTCAAGGGCGGTATAAACCTGGGCTACCGTGGATTCCTTCTGGCCTATGGCCACATAAATACAATATACCGGTTCTCCTTTTTCGAAGAATTCTTTTTGATTGATTATCGTGTCAAGAGCGATGGCGCTTTTACCGGTTTGCCGGTCGCCAATGATCAGTTCCCGCTGACCGCGTCCGATCGGGATCATTGAATCAATAGCCTTTATGCCGGTCTGCAAAGGTTGATTAACCGGTTCCCTGTAGATAACACCCGGGGCTTTTCTTTCCAGCGGCATTTCATATCGTTCTCCTGCAACCGGGCCCTTCCCGTCGATGGGTTCACCCAGGGTATCAATAACCCGTCCCAGCATGCCTTCACCAACGGAAATGGATGCAATTTTACCAGTCCGGTGGACCGTATCCCCTTCCTTAATCCGTTCGGAATTCCCGAACAATACAGCCCCCACATTATCTTCTTCCAGGTTCAGTACCAGGCAGGTAACCCCGTTTTCAAATTCGAGTAACTCCCCGGATTGGGCTTTGGTAAGTCCATAAATCCTTGCCACACCGTCACCCACTTGAAGAACGGTGCCAACTTCTTCCAATTCGGCCTCAGAGCGGTAATTTGATAGCTGCTCCCTAAGGATTGCCGAAACCTCGTCTGGTCTGACTTCTGCCATTATTGAAATCTTTTAGATTATTTAACGATTAATTTCTGTTTAAAAAATTTAAGCTTGTTCTGTACCGAATCATCGATTTGTTTGTCTCCGATAGTTAGCACATATCCCCCGATAAGGTCCGTGTTGATTTTTTCCTTAAGCTCCACGGTTTTATCCTGCCCGATATTTTCATTGATAATCCGGATAATTCTTTCTTTTTCATTTTTATTGATTGCCAAAGGAGTTTCTAATCTTGCGATTACAATTCCTTTATATTCCCGGTATTTCTCCATGAATAATCCTGCAATTTCAATCAGGAAATTTTCACGGTTTTTGCGGGTTACAATGTCAATAAAATTCATCGTCAGCAGATCAAATCGGCCTTCAAATATTTTTTTAAGAATGGAAATTTTGCGATGGTTAGGGATTACCGGATTCCTCAGAAATAATTTAAAAGGCCTGCTTTCATCACATAAACGTGTAAAATGATCAAAATCTCTTTTCACCACCTCCACCTTATTAGTTTCAATAGCCAGCGAAAGCAGTGATTTTGCATAGCGTATAGCAACCCTGTATCCTGACATTTTCCAGTTAATTTAATTTGATGTCATTTAGGTATTGATCAATGAGTCTTCTCTGTTCCGGTTCCTCCTGCAGTGTTTTCCGTAATATTTTTTCCGAGATAGCCAATGATAATTCAGCCACCTGGTTTTTCATTTCAGATAAGAATGCCTGTTTTTCAAGATCGATAGTATGCCTGGCATCGCGTAATATTTTGTCGGCAATTTTGGAAGCTTCTTCTTTGGCTTCTTCCCGGATTTTTGTTGCCACGGCAGCTGCTTCTTTGATCAGATGGTCTCTTTCCACGCGTGCTTCTGCCATTAGTTTTTCATTATCAGCCGTCAGGCGTTCCATTTCCTCCTTGGCCAGTTCCGCTGCCCTGATAGCATCTTCGATGGAGGCTTCACGGGTACGCAGAGCACTCATGATAGGCCGCCAAACAAACCTTGATAAAATCAGAAATACGATGATAAAGGTCAGTGTCTGCCAGAAAATAATTCCGATTCCGGGGGTTACAAGATTCATTGATTTTAAGATTTAAATTGAATGAAACCCGCTACTGCCTACTGCTAAATAGCGGGTTTCTGATGCTTAACCTTTAAATGTTATTAGTAAACAAATTACCGCACCAAAAAAAGCTACTCCTTCAATCAATGCGGCTGAGATAATCATTGCGGTCTGAATTTTACCGGAGGCTTCCGGCTGTCGGGCAATGGCTTCAGTGGCGGAGCCACCGATTTTACCAATCCCTATCCCGGCTCCTACTGCAGCCAGGCCAGCGCCGATTCCGGCTCCCATGATCGCAAAACTCATATCCAGTAATAAGAAATTTAGCATAAGTGTAAATTTATAAGTTATAAAAAAGGTTGACTATGTAGTCTCAACAGTTTCATGATTATCGGCAATTGCTTCACCAAAATACATGGCTGATAAAATCGTGAAGATAAAGGCCTGTAACAACGCAACAAAAATCTCCAGGAAATACATAAAGATTCCAAATACCACGCTACCAGGACCAATCCAGATGCTTTTAAAAACAAATATCAGGCTGATAAGGCTCAGCAGGACAATATGCCCGGCTACCATGTTGGCAAAAAGTCGAACAGTGAGTGAAAATGGTTTAGTAAATACACTCAATAATTCAACAAACGGCATCAGGGGGATCGGTAATTTCAACCACCATGGCACATCGGGCGTATTGAAAATATGCTTCCAGTAATGTTTATTCCCGTTTACCTGCGTAATAATAAAAGTAAATATTGCCAATGTCATGGTAACGGCAATGTTCCCCATAACATTCGCGGAACCTGGTAGAAGCGCCAACATTGCATTAAACCATATAAAGAAAAACAAGGTGAGGAGGTAGGGAAGAAATCGTTCATATTTCGGCCCTATTACCGGTTTGGCAACCTCATCACGGATATATATTATGATCGGTTCGAAGAAGGATTGAATTCCCCTGGGCGGTTTCCCTTCATTCACTCTATATCCCCTTTTCACCCTGAAAAATATCCAACACAAGAGGATAACGCTAATAAAAATTGATGTAACATTTTTAGTAATCGAGAAATCGAATATTTTCCTGGATCCATCATCAGGTATGATTTTGTCTTCTTCCAGTTTATATCCGTTAAAATCCGTCAATTGGCCGTCAGGGCCGAAAAATTTAGCGGCAGAAAACATCTCAATTCCGCGATCCGAAGAATACAAAATCACCGGTAAATAAATGGTCCCGTACCGGCCTTCCCAGAAATGCCATACATGACTATCGGAGATATGTTCGGTAATTAATTCGCCCGGATTAAAAGTTTTCTCCCCAGAAGGATCTTCTGCTTTTACATTAAAAAAGAACATAAACAGAAGTAAAGTAAGTATTATTCTGGTTATACTAAAAAATATTTGGTTTTCTTGTCGCATTAATCATCTGCTTGTTCGGGAATGAAAGTTAGCTATTAAGTAATAAATTTCAAATCCCAAAAATAATAAATAAAGGACCAAAAAGTTGGTGACAAATATAACCCGGTTTTCATTAATTAGTAAAAGACCTGCCAATACAAAAAGAATGCCCAGAAAGAACCTTAGAATCATGACAATAAAATAATATTTAGAAAAAGATTCCTGGTTTTGCCTGTATTTTACAGAAATAAGGCCCAGGCCAGACAGCGTTACAATGAAAAGAAAAGCGATCATCAGGCCGGTCCAGGCACTTAGCCCCGGGACCTTCAGCCAGTGAAGCAGAAGGATTGCTGTCACTATGAAAGAGGAAAATAATCCGACCGGGATCAGTAAGGACAGCCAAACCGATTTATTCATGATTTCGGTAGACCTCTGATTAGAATGTAGATACTAGTGAAAATCGAAAGGAGCATAAAAATAACCGTAAAAACAGGATGCTTCATATTCAGCCACTGGTCCGTTTTCATACCCAGCCACCATCCGACTAAAATGGCGGACAACATTTGAAATCCCAAACCCGAATACCTGATATACGGATTTACCTGGTTATTTTGATTCGGTTTTTTCGATGATATTTTCTTTGGAGATTCCGTTTCCACCGAGCGATGCTGATTGATTATAAACACCCATTTTACAAGTTCCGTTAAAAGTAGCGCCGGATTCAACAATTAGTTTGCCGGTAATAATGTCTCCCTTTACAACCCCGGAAGGTTTAATGATCAGTAATTCGGTTATTTCAATTTTCCCGCTGACCTCACCGGCTATTTCGGCATTCTGAGCTGCAATATCTCCTTCGACATAGGAAGACTGGCCGAGTGCGATTTTAGATTTACTTTTGATATTACCAATGACCCGTCCTTCCACACGAATATTTCCAAAAGTCTCCAAATTACCCTCAATTGTGGTTCCCTTGCCTACTATATTGCTTGAATTACTCAGTTCTTCTTCACTAAATTTTTGATTTTTATTATTAAACATGGCATTTGATTTATAATGATATAAAATCTTCAGGATCCACCGGATTTCCGTTCATCCATAACTCAAAATGTAGATGGGGTCCGGTAGTTAATTCACCGGTATTGCCAATAAAGGCAATAATTTCACCGGCACTCACAAAATTACCTACTTTTTTTAATAAAGCCGAATTGTGCTTATAAACCGAAATAAGGTTATTTCTATGTTGAACTATGATTACATACCCGGAGTCTTGCGTCCAGGAAGCCATTAGTACCGAACCGTCTGCCACACACTTAACAGGTTCATCAGCTTTAGCCACGATATCAATACCATAATGTTCTTTCCGAATATCAAAGGGTGCCGATACAATTCCCGAAACCGGTGGAAAAAGGAAAATATCATTCAAATCCGATGAATATTGAGAACTCAATCCTGCATTCAGTCCCGTATTCATATCTCCCTGTTGTTCGAATTCCTTGCGGATCTGTGAATCAATCGGGGTGATGTAATCCATCTGTGAATCCCGCTGTGAATTGGAATATTGCGGAGAAGGAGATGCGGTTGAATCCAGCCCTTGAAAATTCTGAGATACTATGCCTTTAAATGTATTAATAAACATATCTTTTCGTTGAACATCATAATTGAGCGAATCCACCTTCATGGAAAGTTCGATTATTTTCTTATTCGCCTCAGCTATTTCGTAACCGGGGTCAAACCAACGGGCCAAAACAGTTCTGGCAAGGAATAAACCCAGCACCAGAAATAGGGTAAAAATCACTAAAAGTAGTGCTGATAACTTTGCATAGGTAAATACAATATTTGATTTTTCAGAAAGATCATCTTCATTTCTGACAACCAAATGATACCTTGTGGTTAACCACGTCGAAAATGTCTTCTTTGTGCTCAATCCGATACAAATACTATACCCGGCAAATTTAAATATTATAGCTAAATTGGAGGCAAATATGTATTAATTATTAACTTATTACGTTAAAATTATACGAATAGCATTTTGCCTTGACACGACAATTCAACACTATATTTATAACCCTGTTCTGCCTGCTTTTATTATGTTGTTCCCCGGAAAATAACGGATTCATCGGCAGAATCTATAATAATACTACGGCCCACTATAATGCCTATTTTATTGCCAAAACCAAAATGGATGAAGTTGAGTCTTCCATAGAAAAAAACAACAAAAACAATTATAATAATATACTTAATATTTTTTCGCCGGTTGACTCCGCCACCATAAAAAGTGAAAAACCCCAGCTTGAAGACTGTATTAAAAAGGCTTCTATTGCCATTCAGCGCCATCCGGATTCAAAATGGGTAGATGATTGTTTCATCCTTATTGGAAAAGCCCGGTATTACATGGGGGATTTCGTTAATGCCATACAAACCTTCAAATATGTAAATACAAAGAGCAAGGACAATTATGCCAGGCATGTGGCGTTGATTAACCTCATGAGAACATTTATTGATCATAAGGAAGATAACAACGCAACGGCGGTATCGGATTATCTGTCCAAAGAAAAGCTGAATTTTGAAAACCGTAAAAAACTCAGTTTAACAAGGGCTTATTATTACCAGGTTCATCAGGATTATGATAACATGGTTAAATACCTGGTGGAAGCAGCTCCATACCTGAAAAAGAAGGATAATAAGGATCGAATTTTATTCATTATCGCGCAAATTTATCAATTGAAAGGCTTTGACGCCGAGGCTTATAATTATTATATCCAATGTCTTCATAGTAATCCTTCCTTTGAACTTTCCTTTTATTCAAAGCTTTATATGGCCGAAGTAACTCAATTGACGGAAAAACAGGACATAAAAAAGGTAAGGAAATATTTCAGGACATTACTGCATGATAAGAAAAACGCAGATTTTAAAGACAAGATCTATTATGAAATGGGGAATTTTGAAAAGAAACAGGATAATATAGATCAAGCCATTAAGTATTATAAGCTTTCCATTCAGAATAACATTAATAACGCCCGTCAAAGAGGTTATTCTTATCTAAAATTAGGAGAAATATATTTTGATCAATATAAAAAGTACGAACTGGCAAAGGAATATTATGACAGTGTCGTGAATGTTCTTCCCAAAGATGATAAACTTTATTCACAAGTTTCCGACAGGCAGGTGATACTTGCCGATTTTGTCACTCAAATAAATACCATCCACGATCAGGATAGCCTCCTTGCCCTGTCAAATATGGATACGAGTGCTCTAAACAGGCTCATTGACCAGGTTATTGATGAACAAAACAAAAAAGCAGCGGAGGAAGAAAAGAAAAATTTAAGGGCAAAACAACAACAGAATACCCTGGCTCAAACCAATATCTACCAGGCATTTAATGATAAAACGCAGACCACAGGCAGCGCTTCGGGCTCTACCTGGTATTTTTATAACCTGAATGCTGTATCCATGGGTCAAAATGAATTCAAAAGGATCTGGGGTGACAGGAAACTGGAAGATCACTGGAGAAGATCAAATAAAGAAACCACTTCCCGGTTTAACGAGGAACAGGAAAATGTGACATCGAAATCCAATAAAGAGGAAGTTGCGGAAGATACCGGGTCAAAGTCGAATAATACTAAAAAGTCGGAAATGATGGCTACCATACCTTTTTCGGCGGATGCAAAAAAAGCGGCCCTTGAAAAGGTTGAACAGGCTTATTATAACCTGGGTAACATCTATAATTTCAAACTAGACGAAAAAAAGAATGCCACCCAGGCATTTGAAACTTTACTTTCGAGATTTCCTGATTCCCAGAACGAAGCCGAAGTAAGATATCTTTTATATCTTATTTACGGTGACCTCAATCAACCTGGGATGAAACAGGCATACGCCGATACTTTACTGAACAAATATCCTAACAGCATATTTTCAAAGCTGGTCCGTAACCCGAACTACAGGGAAGAAAGTAATGTCGCGAGCGAGAAATTAAAAACATATTATAGCAAGGCCTTTCAACTTTATCAAATTGACAGCTTAAAGCAAGCGCTTGCCGTAATCAAAGAAGGAAATGCTAAATATCCGGACAACAGCTTTACCGACAATATGAACCTATTGCAAATATTAATTACAGGAAAGGAAGACGGGATCTATAAATACCAATATGAGCTGGAAAACTTCAAGAAAAAATTCCCCGACAGTGAATTATTAAATTATGTTGATACATTGCTCAACACATCCCGCGAATTCCAACAGGAAGAAATGGAAAAGAAGGAAATCCATTACCTTCAATATTTTGATCAATTGCACTATTTTGTGATTATATATCCTTCCAGGGGGAATTTTGCCGATCAGCTCCCTGTGGCAATTGATGATTTCGATAAAACCAACTTCCCGGATAACCAGCTTAAAATAGGAAATCTTACTTTTGATGATAGTAATTCCATGATGCTGGTGAATGAATTCCCCAACTCGGAAGCGGCTATCGATTACTATAAAAAATTTAACAATAAAGTATCCCTGATTAAGGATAATCCAACTCTGAAAATCTATAACTTTGTGATTTCTAAAGATAATTTTCAGATATTATATCAGACCAAAGGCCTGAAAGAATACCTGGAATTTTTCGAGAAAAATTATTGAAATGAAGAAAAACAAACCTGATAAAATAAGGAATATTGTTCGTTGGCTCTGGGTATTATATTTTGTTGGATTAATTGTATTCATATCCTTTGTTTATTCAATCCGTGTAAATTTTCTTGGACTCTATGGAGGATTCCCGAGTTATAAAAGTCTTGAAAATCCAAAAAACGAACTTTCATCACTTCTGATTTCCTCTGATAATGTCCTTTTGGGCTCTTACTACCGCAAAAACAGGAGCCAGGTCTCCTTTGAAGAGCTTTCGCCGGAGCTTGTAAATACGCTGATCTGGACTGAAGATGCCAGGTTTTACAGCCATTCAGGCATTTCTCTACGCGATTTGCTTCGTGTATTTATTAAAACAATCATTCTCCGGGAAGCGGATTCGGGGGGAGGAAGTACCATTACCCAGCAACTGGCAAAAAATCTTTTCCGAACCAGGACTGATCTGAACGTGGGACGGCTGAATGACATTCCGGTCATCGGAATGGTCATTATTAAAATAAAGGAAATGATTCTTGCGGTCGACCTGGAAAGAAACTTTACCAAAAATGAAATTCTGGCTATGTTTCTGAATACCATTGAATTTGGCAGTAATACCTATGGAATAAAAGTCGCTGCTAATACTTTTTTTAATAAAGACCCTATTGCGCTTGATTATCCTGAGTCAGCGGTTATGGTAGCCATGGTGAATAAGCCCACCAAATACAATCCCCAGCGAAATCCAAAAGACGCCCTGGAAAAACGAAATCAGATCCTTGAAAAAATAACAAGGTATAATATTATCACCGCGCAAACCTCTGATTCCCTTTGCGCGACTCCTATCAAGCTCGATTACCGTATGGATACCCATCTGGAAGGCCTGGCCACCTATTTCAGATCCTATATTCGGGATTTTCTGATGAGTTGGTGCAATGATAACGGATATGATCTTTTTGAAGACGGACTGAAAATTTATACGACCATTGACAGTCGGATGCAGGCGTACGCGGAACAGTGCCTGAATGTAAATATGGACACATTGCAACAGGAATTTAATCAACAATGGGGAAAGGACAATCCATGGGTTGATGACAATGGCCATG
This sequence comes from uncultured Roseivirgaceae bacterium, assembly GCA_964395765.1. Taxonomy (GTDB): domain Bacteria; phylum Bacteroidota; class Bacteroidia; order Cytophagales; family Cyclobacteriaceae; genus DATDPY01. The sequence goes on from CAYNCU010000050.1 coordinate 17,790, forward strand.
AGATAAAAGATTACATAAACATGGTGGAAAAAAGGACAGATCACTACAAAGAACTGGTTGATAAATACGGGGCAAATTCCGACTCAGTGGATATTATTATGAATACCCCGGTTCCGATGACAATATTCTCATGGTCAGGTGACATAGATACCGTAATGAGCCCGATCGATTCAATTAGGTATTTTAAACGATTCCTGCAGGCCGGATTTATGGCGATGGACCCACGGAACGGCCAAATCAAGGCATGGGTGGGAGGTATTAATTATAAATATTTCAAGTATGATCATGTAAAACAGTTTGCCCGGCAACCCGGATCCACTTTCAAACCTATTGTATATACGGCGGCTATCGCAAGCGGATATTCTCCTTGTTATGAGGTAGTTGATGCGCCGGTAACCTTTTCCATGCCGGGTCAGGATCCTCCCACCTGGACGCCGCCAAATGATGATGGCCATTATACCGGGAAGAAAATGACATTGCGGGAAGCAATGGCCAAATCGGTAAATTCAATTACGGCCTATATTCTAAAAATGATCGGCGCCAAAAATGTAGTGGAATACGGGAAAAGATTGGGTATTGAATCAAAATTAGACCCTGTGCCTTCTCTTTGTCTCGGCACGAGCGATGTCTCCCTGTATGAAATGTGCGGGGCCTACAGCACTTTTGTCAATGAGGGAATATATATTAAGCCTTATTTCATAACAAGAATTGAGGATAAAAACGGAAAAATCATCCAGGAATTCCCTCCCCGGACACGAGAAGCCATTAATGAAGAGACCGCTTATGTAATGATCCATATGCTTCGGGGATCAGTTGAAATCCCCGGGGCAACTGCTTACCATATTCCTGATGATCTGAAAGAAAATAATGAAATCGGCGCAAAAACCGGAACAACCAATAATGCTTCAGACGGCTGGTTTATCGGCGTTACTCATAACCTGGTAGCAGGCGCCTGGGTAGGCGGTGATGACCGAAGCATTCATTTTAAAAGCTGGGTAGTCGGCCAGGGAGCGCGAACAGCCATGCCGATATGGATCAGTTTTATGAAGGATATCTATAACGATCCCACCCTGGGATTTGAAAAAGGGCCGTTCAAACAACCTAAAAAGAAACTTTCCATTGAAATTGATTGCAATAAATATAAAAATGAAACGCCAGGCACTATCGATTCTCTGGACACAAATGTGAAGCCCATCGATGTCAACGAAAAGGATATTTATTAATTCCTCATGGATATTCTGCACTACCTCCCCGGTAATGTAAATAAATTACCCGACAAACCGGGCGTTTATAAGTTTTATTCAGAATCAGGAACACTTATTTATGTCGGCAAGGCTAAAAGTCTGAGAAAAAGGATATCCTCCTATTTTCACGGTACTTCAGGAAAGTCGGGTAAAACCAAACGGCTGGTCAAGGATATAAAAAAAATTGAAATTACCCTGGTCAACACCGAATTCGACGCATTCCTCCTTGAAAATTCCCTGATAAAAAAACATCAACCTAAGTATAACATTTTATTAAAGGATGATAAAACCTTCCCATTTGTCGTTGTTACCAACGAACGATTTCCCAGGATCATATCCACCCGAAAAGTTATCCCCGGTTCCGGGCATTATTTTGGCCCTTACGCCAACGTAAAAGCCATGAAAAATGTCCTGGAATTGATACGGAACATTTATACAATCAGAACCTGTAATCTTAATCTCAGTCAGCAAAATATTAAACGTGGAAAATTCAAAGTCTGTTTGGAATATCACATCGGTAAATGCAAAGGCCCTTGCGAAGGGCTACAGAGTGAAGAAGATTATAAGAGTGATATCGAACAGGCGATCAATATTCTTAAAGGCAACCTAAAGCCAGTAAAGGAAAATTTCAAGGCTGCCATGGCAGGTTATGCAGAAAAAACTGAATTTGAAAAGGCTGAAATTTACAGACAACGGCTCGTTTTACTTGAAAAATTCCAGGCTAAAACTGTGGTTGTGAGTGCAGGATTTATTAATACCGATGTTTTTTCCATTATTGGTGAAGAAAAATCATGCTTTATTAATTTCCTGAAAATCAGTAACGGTTCAATCATCCATTCACAAACAATAGAAGTAAAAAAGAAACTGGATGAAACGAATGAAGAGATTCTGGCCATTATTATTATTGAATTCAGGGATAAATACCGCAGTGATGCCAGCGAAATCCTGACCAACCTGGAAATAAATAATGATCTTGGTGCGGAAATTATTGTTCCCAAAAAGGGAGATAAGAGAAAGCTGGTCGAGCTTTCCCTTAAAAATACGCTTTATTTTAAGAAGGAACGTTTTCAGCGAAAACAGGATTTGAATATAAAACCGAATCAAAATTTACTCCAGCTACAAAAAGATCTTCGGTTAAAAAACCTCCCGGTCCATATTGAATGCTTCGATAATTCGAATATACAGGGGACAAACCCCGTGGCATCCATGGTCTGCTTCGTGAACGGGCAACCTTCAAAAAAAGATTACAGGAAATTCAACATTAAAACCGTCACGGGCCCCAATGATTTTGCCTCGATGGAGGAAATCATATATCGCCGATATAAAAGAGTTCTGGATGAAAACCTTAGTTTGCCCGAGTTAATCATAATTGACGGGGGAAAAGGACAGTTAAGTTCTGCCGTTACCTCCTTAAAGAAACTGGATCTCTACGGAAAGATCCCGGTGGTAGGGATAGCTAAGAAGCTTGAGGAGTTATATTTTCCCGAAGATGAACTACCTCTTCATATCGATAAAAGATCCTCATCGTTAAAACTCATACAAAAAGTACGGGATGAGGCACATCGTTTTGCCATAACATTTCACAGGCAAAAACGAGATAAAAGCACAATGGAAAGCAGTCTGGATCACATAAAAGGGCTCGGAGAAAAAACCAGGATAAAATTATTGAAAAAATATAAAGCCATCAGTAATATGATGAATGCGCCGCGCGAGGAGCTCGAAATATTAATTGGTAAATCAAAAACAGAGATTCTAATCCGACACATAAAAAAGGAGGTCAACGACGTTGACCTCCTTCCAAAAAACCATAATAATTA